>JADZFZ010000832.1 GCA_020854145.1 Deltaproteobacteria bacterium
CACGAATGCTGATCTTCACGACGCTGCGTGAGAGTCTTGTCCGGTGGTGGGGAGCTCACATCAACCCTCGACCACCGACCCGCTGATCGGACAGCTCGTCCATGGCCGCTACCGCGTCATCAAGCGAGTCGGCGCCGGAAGCATGGGGTTCATCCACGAGGTCGAGCACGTCGTCATCGGCCGGAAGTTCGCGCTCAAGACGTTGCAGCCCGCCTTCGCGCGAGACCCTCGCGCCATCAAGCGCTTCCAACGCGAGGCACGCGCCGCGGCGCTGGTCGGCCACGAGGGGATCGTCTCGGTCACCGACATGGGCCTGCTCGACGACGCCACCGGCACGCCCTTCCTGGTGATGGAGCTGCTGCAGGGTGCGACGCTCGGCGAGGAGCTCGAGAAGGTCGGCCCGCTGACGATCGCGCGCGCCATCGCGGTCACGTTGTCGTGCTGCAGCGCGCTGTCGGCCGCGCACAAGCGCGGGATCGTCCATCGCGACATCAAGCCGGACAACATCTTCTTGGCGCAGGACGCAGGGCGCAGAGAGACGGTGAAGATCGTCGACTTCGGGATCTCGCGCGTGCGCGAAGCCCTCGGTCTCGCCGACTCGCACACGCTGGCGGGCTCGGTGCTCGGCACGCCGTACTACATGAGCCCCGAGCAGTTCGAGGGGAAGCCGGACGTCGACGAGCGCGCCGACGTCTACGCGCTCGGCGTCGTCCTGTTCCAGATGCTCGCGGGACGCGTCCCGTTCGAGGCGCCGAACATCACGACGCTGATGATGCAGGTGCTCACCGGGCCCCCGCCGTCGCTCAAGAGCCTGGTGCCGTCGATCCCCGACGACCTCGATCGCGCGCTGCAGAACGCCATGGCGACCCAACGCGAGAAGCGGACCCCGTCCATGGACGCGTTCGCGGACGCGCTGCGTCCCGTGCTCGCGCGGTATGCCGACAGCCCGGGGCTGGCCGGCGACACCTCGACGGACGGCGCGACGGGCTTCACGCCCGAGGCCGCGCTCGGGACGACCACACCCGCGGCTCTGCCGCATGCCGCTCCGGCCGCCGTGCCGTCCTGGGTCGACGAGCCGACCGAGGCCGATCCCGAGGTCGTGCGGCGCGCCGTCTCCAACGTGCTCGATGGAGCCGACGGGCTCTCGTCCATGGGGACTCTCATCGGTGTGGGCGCGCGCACGCTCCACGACGAGACGCCGACGGTACCGGAGGCCGCCGAGCCGGCCGTGTCGCCTCGCGACGTGGCGGGCGAGTCGGGCCTCTCCTCGCGATCACCGGATCCCGTGCGTGCGGCGATCGCTTCGGCGGTCGCGGCGCCGGCCGCGCGCTCGTCCGTGCCGGGCGGCGAGGCGGCCGGCTCGCGCTGGTCGGAGCCGACGGCGCGCGTCGCGCGCGACCACGCTGCGGGCTCGGAGCACGTCGACGACGCACAATCGGAGACGGCGCGGATGGACCTCCTGGACCTCGCGCCGGCGCGGTCGCGGGATCAGAGCACCTGGATGATGTGGGTCGGCGTCGGTCTGATGCTCGCCGCCGTCGTCGCGCTCGCCGTCATGCTCGCAACGCGCTGAGCGATTTGGCCGGGGCTGGGCTCGTCCCCTCGCGACGAGCTGGGGTCGGCCTCGGGCTCGGGTCGCCGGACTTCACGGCCGCCGCCGCGCGCGCCGGCCGCGATGTCAACCCGGCGCTGCTTGCGCGGATCCCGTTCCCACGAGGGCCGCGAGAGAAGGCGGGATCGGGGGAGCGTCCGCGAGGAGGGGCGCGAGGGGGGCGCTGGAGTAGGTGTGCCAGAAGAGGTAGGTGCCCTTGCGGAGGCGCGCGCGCAGGAGCAGCGAGGCGAGGGTCTTGGCGGTGTAGGTCGGCTCGAGGTGCAGCGACTCGAGGTCGTGCGCGAGGGCGAGCGCGCGGGCGCCCGCCGGCGTGGGCAGGCCGTAGCCGGCGCCGAGCGAATCGAGATCGAGCTCGATCAGTCGCGTCGCGACCGAGGCGACGTCGGGAACCGCGGGATCGGCTTTCCGGAGCAGGCGCAGCCCCCCACGAACGAGGCCTGCGATCCAGGTCCTGTTGGAGAATGGAGGAGGCGTGACGCGCGCGCCCACCACGGGGATGGGTAATCCCGCGAGGGCAAGACCGAGCGCGATGCCGGCGACCGTGCCCCCGGTGCCGGCCGCCGCGAATATCGCGTCCGGGATGGGCATCCGGCCCTCGCGGATCTGGCACGCGAGCTCGAGCCCTGCGTCCGCGTAGCCGAGCACGCCGCGTGGCGAAGATCCGCCCGGGGCGATGACCAGCGGGCGGTCGCCGGAGCGGGCGAGACGCGCGAAGACCTCGGTGCTGCGTCCGACCATGCCCGCGTACGACGACGCCGGCTCGAAGACGACCCCTCGTGCGAGGGCCGCGCGGATGTTGTCGAGCACGCCCGGGCCGTCCGGACGTGGGCCGACGACCGCGTGCACGCGCAGACCGAGCGCTCCGGCGTGCACTCCGGTCGCGAGGACGTGATTCGATCCGACGACGCCGGAGGTCAGCACGGCGCGCGCGCCGCGCTCTCTCGCGCGACCGAGCAGCCATTCGAGCTTCCGAATCTTGTTGCCGCCGTAGAGGTCGCTCGTGCGGTCGTCGTGCTTGATCCAGACCTCGCTGCCCACCGCGCGCGAGATGCCGGCGAGCTTGGCGACGGGCGTGGGCACGTCGGCGTCGCGCAGCGCGATCCGCGCGATCGAGCGCACGCCGGACCAACGCGTCTCGAGGGTCATGCGGAGGGTCGGAGCGACCCGCGAGGAGCGGCACCCGGCCATCGGCCCGACACCCACCGGCGCTCGACGCGGGTCCACCACGCGCGCCATTGCTCGAACACGCTCTGTTGCCGCTCGAGAAGCCATCCGGTGTCGAAGGGCACACGCAGGCCGCTCGCGATCCGAAGCTCGTAATGGGCGCGGAGCCGATCGGGCGGCGGACAGTTGCGCTCGGCCAGCTCCTCGAGGCAGATGGCGGGCGTGAACGGTCGGCCGTAGCGCCAGCGCACCGTCGGATCGAAGTCCGCCCTGCGGCTCGTCCACCACGTGCGCCAGCGCTCGGCGTCGCGCGTGGGTCGCAGCGGCAGATCGAAGTCACCGTTGACGTCGGGCGCGTCGAGGCCGACGTCGACCTCGACGCTGTCGGTCTCGACCAGGCCTGCGCCGGTGATCCGCTCGAGCGCCAGCGCCGCCGCCTCGGCCACGCGCGGCTCGTGCGCGTCGAGCAGACCGAGCAGGAACGGCACCGCCTGCGGATGACCGAAGATGCCCAGCGAATCGAGCTCGATGGGCGTCGCCGAGGTGGCGGCCGCCTTCACGAGCCCCTCGAGCTCCTCGGACGATCCCGCGATCGCGAGCCACATGCTCGCGCGGCCCACGTCACCGCGCCCCTGTCCGCACAGCTCGCGCGCGCGGTCGAGCCAGACGGTGTCTCCCGCCATCGCGAGCGCGCCCAGGACGGCATCGAGCACTCCGTCGTCCTCGTGCGCGAGCAGGCCACGCAGCGTGTTGAGCGCATCGGAGTCGCGCTCGCCGTCGAAGCCGCGGACGCCGAGCGCGACGAGCTCGGGCTCGACCCTCGCGATGAGGCCCCGCGCTTCCTCGAGGAGCAGCTCGTCGCGCGCGAGAAGCACCCGCGCAGCCGACGCGGTCACGCGCGCGTCGGGGCTCGGCAGCAGCGCCGCCATCGCCTCGCGAACGAGCGGCGAGCTCGCGAGCAGGAGGCCTTCCTCGATCGCGGCGGCAATCGACGGATCGGAAGCTTGTCCACGACGCAGCATCTGGGCTGCCCTGTGCACCGCATCGGCGTCATCCGTGCAGCCGAGGCCGACCGCGAGGGCGAACGCGATGCCCGGCTCCCATCCCGCGAGCGTCCGCTCGAAGTCGGCCAGCACGATCGGGCCGAGCGCCGCCACGAGATCGATGCGCTCGGAGAGTCGTCGCTCGGCCTCCTCTCGCGAGCGCCAGTGCTCGAGCGGCCCCGGGCGGCGGCGTTCGCGGAGCTGCGCCAGCTCGCGCAGCGCGTCGCGCGCCATGGTATCGGCGAGCGCGGTCGTGCGACCGGTGGGCTCGTCCATGTCGGGAACCGCGATGCTCGGAGAGTCGACCTCGCGTGTCGCGCCGAAGCCGCCATCGCTCGTGCTCGCGCCCTCATCCGGGTCCGAGCTCGCGCCGTCGCCGTCGTACGCGCGCGCACCGGCGCCATCATCGTCGTGTCCGGGCGCGTGGCGGGCGTCCCGCGCGTAGAGATCGTCCTGACCTCGCGTGGAGTCGTCACGGATCGCCGGCAGCCCCAGGGTGCGTGACGCCTCGGGGCTCTTCGCGATGGCATCGACGACCGCCGAGCCGGGCGTCGTCGCAGCGTCGAAGTCGAAGCCCCGAGTGGGACGGCTGTGCTCGGAGAGCGCGAGAGGATCGTCCGGACGCGTGGGACCGGAGATGCCTCGCGCACCGGCGGACTGCCGCGCACGCTCTCGAGCCGCGCGTCCATCGTGCAGCGCGTCCTCGAACGACACGACGAGCACGCGGCCCGCGGGGCTCGACGAGCTGGCGCTCCGGAACAGCGGCGGCGGCTTCTCACCGGGGGGCTTCGCCGGTGGGGCGTCGTCGTCGGAGCCGCTCAGTCCGAGGAAGCGGATCTCGTCGTCGGAGAAGTCGAGGCGGAGCTCCTCGTGGGAGGTCTGCTCCTCCTCCGCGAGAGGGCCCGCCGGCGGGATCTCGGTCTCGATCGCGGCCGTCATCGCCGTCTCGTCGTCGAAGCTCGGGAGCCCGCCGGAGTCTCGGGCAGCAGCCGACGAAGGCTCGGACGTGACGAGATCGACCTCGACCGAGAGCGAGTCCCCGAACTGCGCGACCACGGGCGTCCGCTGTGCGGCTGCGATCACGGCCCGGTCGCCGTCGTCGGCGGCGAACTCGAGCGCGCGACGGAGCTGCTCGTGCTCGACGGCAGGCGCACGCGCCTCCTCGGGGCTGATCATCACCGTCGACCGGTCGGAAGGGTCGATGACGTGCGACAGGAAGCGCTCCACCTGCTCGAGCGCAGTCAGCGCCTGGACCACGGGAGGCGCCGCCGCCGCGCGAATGGGATCGTCGGCGGAGCGCGACAGGAGGCCCGCGACGCACGAGCGGAGCGTGTCGACCGCGCGGCTCAAGCCATCGGCCGCGTCCGCGTCGTCGAGCCGATCGACTTGCGAGAGCACGGTCCCGACCGTCGCGCGGATGGCCTGCGCTTCGAGCCGAGGCGCGTCGACCGAGGCGAGCGAGTCGAGCGCACGCGCCAGGGCCGCGCGCGCCGCACCCATGGTCGGCCCGAGCGCCGCCGAGTCGAGCTCACCGTTCACCGCCCCGGGTGTAGTGGCCCGCCTATCGACGTGCAATGCCGCTCGCGAGAGATCACGGCGAACGCGCCGCCTCGCGCCCGCCCACCTAGCCGGCGACGACGGACGCGCGCTTCCGATAGGCCTCCGCCACGGCGACGATGAGCTCGATCGGCTTCGAGAACCAAGCTTCGTCCACGCGCCCGAGCACGTCACCGTGACTGCCCACGACGACCAGAGCGGGTCTGCCGGTCTCCGGGATGTACCCGTCCTGAAAGCGCATGATGTCCGACCAGGGAAGCGCGCGGACTCGTTCTCGGAAGCCGATCACGCAGCCGTCGGGCGCCAGCGCCAGCACGCGCCCCGTGGCCCCCTTCGCGGGCTTGAGGACCAGCGCGGCGGCGCCGATGGCCCCCACCGCCGCGCCCGAGGCCAAACCGCCGATGGCGGCTGCGCTGCCGAGCGCTTCGATGAAGATCGCTCCGGCGATGGCGCCCGCGTAGCCACCCATGAGGAGCCCGCCGCCGCTCGCGACGATGGCCCACACACCCTTCATCCACGTCGACTCGCGCTCGAACGGTCCGCGGCCGATCGGAACCTCGACCGCGCCCGGCACCGCCTGCTCGGCGAGCAGCCGCGCGTAGAGCTCGTCGGCGGTCATGCGAGGTCGCTCGACGCGCACCGAACGGTATCCCCAGTGTTGCGACCGCTCGCGAACCGCACGCGCGAGGCCCTGCAGCCCCTCGCGCGCCACGTCGTCGGGCAACATGTCGAGCGTGACCTCGAACCACGGCGGTCGTGGCGCGCGTCGTGGCACGAGCACGTAGGCGCGGGCTTCGTCGGCGTCTCTCGACGGCTCGAGCACCGCGACGCCGAAGACCTCCGACCACCGCGCCAGCGAGCAGCGTCTCGACGACACGAGGGCGATGCCCTCCTCTCCGATGCGAACCTCGGGGCGTCGCTTCAGGCCGACACGGGCCCACTCCGGCATCGCCGCGGCGGGCTCGTCGTCGATCGCGATCCAGCCGCCCTCGTCGACTGCTGCGCTCACCTCGACCACCTTACGCCAGCCACCCGGGCATCACCCCTCGGGCGGCGGCGCGACCTCCGAGCGCGCGATCGGTCCGACGGCCACGCGCCGCCGGTAAGCCTCGCCGACGGCCACCACCAGCTCGATCGGCTCGGCGAACCAGTGCGCCTCGACATGACCGATCACGCTGCCGTCCGCGCCGACGACCTCGAGCGCGGGAGAGCCGCGCCCCAGGTCGTGCCGCCAGAACGTCCCGACGCGAAAGGCCCCGACCGCGCCCCACGCGAGCGCGCGGATGCCGTGATAGAAGCCGACCACGCACGCATCGGGCGTCATCACCAGCACGCGCGCTTCGCTGCGCTTGTTGTGCTGAACCCCGACTCCGAGCCCAATCGCACCGCCCGCGGCCGCCGCGGGCACCGCGAGCGCGAGCATCCAGGGCTGCGTCAGCATCGCCGCCAGCAGCCCGCCCGCGACGAGCCCGAAGTAGCCGGTCACGAAGGCGCTGCCGCCCGCGAGGCTCACGACGCCGACCGCCCGCGGCCATCCTCCGTACGTCGGATCGGGCGGCGGCCCGACCGGCACCTCCACGGCACCGGGCAACGGCTCGCGCCTGAGCACGCGGTCGAGCACCTCGTCGGGCGGCAGGTGCGGTCGCTCCGCACGCGCCGACCGGTAGCTCCACGGCGAGATCCGCTGGCGCAGGTGCTCGGCGAACCCCGCGACCCCCGACGCGCGCAGATCGGGCGGCAACATGCCCGGCGCGATCGCGAACCAGGGCGGGTGCGGGGGGCGACGCGGCGCGAGCACGAAGGCCTGCGGCATCCACCGCGCCGACGGCGCCAGCACCGCCACGCCGAACAGCTCCTGCCACGTCGCGACGGAGGCGCGTCCCGCAGCCGAGATGACGACACCCTGCTCCGTCAACCGCACCGCCGGCCCGGGGGCGCGGGCCGCGCGTGCCCAGTCGGGCAGCTCCGACTCGAGGACCTCGTCGTGCTGCAGCCAGCCCTCTTCCGTCATCGCGCACCGCATCGCCGCGAGCAGACGTCGAATCTCGATGCGCAGTGCGAAGCCAGCCGACCCGACGCCCCCTCCCCTTCGTCTCGCAGGCACACCCGGTGCGCGCGCCGACACGTGTCGTGGCACGGGATGGACACCAGATCGGGCGGCGGTGGAGGCGGAGGTGCCGAGAAATATGGCCGAATCACGAAGTAGTAGAGAGCACCCGCCGCGACGGCCGCAACGACGATCCAGACCGCGTTGCCCGACCAGCTGGAGTTGTCGAGTCGACCCACGTGCGGGGATTGTGAACCAACCAATCGCGGTCGGCCCGCCCTGCCGCTCCGCTTTCTTGACCTGCATCGCACCTTGTCGGACAACGCGCGGCCATCGGCGCGAAGCTCGCGTGTCCTGCGTGCGGACACGGAGAACGCGCCGCAGCCGGGGCCGAGCCCCGAGCGTCGTCTTGGGGGCCCCAACCGTCGCGGAGGGCATCGATGTCGTGGTGGGAGTCGGGCTTCAGCTTCGGGCGCGAGTCGCTGCCGGGCTTCGCGCAGCGCGAGCGGCCGGTGCGGGTCACGGACGAGGTCGTCGCGCGATCCGAGCAGGGAGACCTGCCGGGCGCCGTCGAGGTCGTGCGGCGCAGGCGCCCCGACGCGCGTCGGTGGCGCATGGCGGTCGGCGTCGTGGCGCGCCGCTCCATCGAGGTCGCGCACGGGTTCGAGCGTCATTGCGCGGAGGAAGCGCTGCGCGAGATCGTCATCAACGTCGGCGATCGTGCGCTGCGCCGTGAGACGGTGCTCGACGTGCGGCTTCAAGGGCTCGACATCGATCGTGGCGACGTGCTGCCACGCTGGCGCATCGGAGAGCTGCGGAGGCTGGCGTACCTGCTCGACCTCGAGCTCGACGCGGTCGCGGCGCACGTGCCGCTGCCCGACGGCTTCTCCCAGGGAATCGACACCCCCGGGGTCGTGCTCACGGGTCGGCACCTCGCAGGGCTCCATCGGCACAACGCCGAGCGACAGCTGCGCCGCCTGCCGGATGCCGTCGAGACCGCGCGCATGAGCTCCCACCAGGCGAAGATCCTCTCGACCGCACAGTGGGCGTCGGAGCGGGCGCGGCGCTGGAACACCCTGGCCGAGCACCTCGCCTACGCCCGTTGACCCCGATTGGGCCGTTGGCCTAGGCTTGGCTGCTTCTCGAACCGGCCAGCCACAGTGAAACGCAACGTCACCGTCGAGATCGGCGGTCAAAAGCTCCGGCTCGCGACCGACGCCGACGAGAATCACCTCGCCCGTCTCGCCGCGCTCGTCAACGAGCGAATCGGAGAGCTGCAGGGTTCCGCCAAGTCGCCCGCATCGCAGAACCTCATGGTGCTCGTGGCGCTCTCGCTCGCGGACGACGTGCTCGCAGCCGACGCGCGTCGACGGTCGCTCGAGGAGACGACCCGACGCGCGGTCTCGGCGGCCATCGAGCGCATCGACCGGCGCTTGGCCGCCGCCGCTCCGCCGTCCATCGCCCCGCCGAGCCCTGCCGAAGGGCCTCCGAGCGCCGAGCCGTGACCGGGCCGAGCTCGCTCGACGGGCCCGATCTCCGTGCGCGCGTCAAAGGGGAGATTCGGCGGCGTATGCGCCAGATCCGCGGCGCGTTGCCCGAACGTGCATGGGCCGACAAGTCGCGCGAGGTCTGCGCGCGCGCGCTGGAGCTCGACCCGATTCGCAGCGCCACGACCGTCGCGGCCTACGTGCCGATCAAACGCGAGGTGGATCCCGCCGGCGTTCTCGCCGCGGTCCGCGCGCGCGGCGGGCGGCTCGCCTTGCCGCGCGTCGTGGCCGACGACGGACGCCTGGCGTTCCACTGGATCCCGGAGGGCACGACGCTCGAGGCCGGTCCCCTGGGCACGAGCGAGCCGCCCATCGACGCTCCGACCTGCGAGACCGATGCGATCGATCTCGTGCTCGTCCCGGCGCTCGCGGTCGACCCGCGCGGAGAGCGCATCGGCTACGGCCGCGGCTACTACGACCGCTCGTTGGCTGCCCTCGGGCGTGCGGTGCGCGTCGTGCTGGCTTTCGATTTCCAGGTCATCCCCGAGGTGCCGGTCACCGAAGGCGACGAGCCCGTCGCTTTCGTGGTCACCGATCGTCGCGTCATCGACTGCGCCGCTTCCCGGAGCGGATCAGCCGGGACCGGAGGTACGTGATGGAGTGGGTGTTCGCTGCGGTCGGCGCGGCCGTGGGTGGCGGTGCCGCTTGGGTCGTCGCGACGATGCGCGCACGCGCAGCCGCGGAGCAGTCCAAGCGCGAGGCCAACGAGGCGCGAGAGCGCGCGCTGGCCGAGGCGAAGGATCGCGCCGCGCAGCTGCAAAAGCAGGCCGAGCTCGACGCGAAGGCGAAGCTCATCGAGGCCGAGGCCGAGATCGTGCGCCGCCTCGAGAAGAGCGAGGAGGAGCACATCCGCCGCCTCGAGCGCGTCGAGAAACGCGAGCAGGTCGTCGAGCAGAAGAACGACCTCGTGACCAACCGCGAGCTCGAGCTCGGCAAACGGGACAAGGCCATCGGCGACCGCGAGAGGGCTGCCGAGGAGCGCGCCAAGCAGGTGGACTCGATCGTCGCCAAGCAGCAACGCGAGCTCGAGCGCGTCGCCGGCATGAGCGCCGACGAGGCGCGCGCGAAGCTCGTCGACAAGATGGTCGACGAAGCGCGCCTCGACGCCGCGAAGCAGTCGAAGGCGATCGAAGACGCGGCACGCGACGAAGCCGAGAAGCGCGCCAAACGGATCATCGGGATCGCCATCCAGCGGTTCGCGTCGGACACGGCGCAGGAGCGCTCCGTCACGTCCGTCGCGCTGCCGAGCGACGACATCAAGGGCAAGATCATCGGGCGCGAGGGCCGCAACATCCGCGCGCTCTCCGAGCACACCGGATGTGACTTCATCATCGACGACACGCCCGAGACCGTCGTCATCAGCTCGTTCGATCCGGTGCGTCGCGAGGTCGCGCGCGTGGCGCTCAACCGGCTCATCCAGGACGGGCGCATCCACCCGACGCGCATCGAAGAGGTCGTCGCCAAGGCGCAGTCCGAGGTCGACTCCGCGACGCGCGAAGCGGGTGAAGGCGCGCTCGTCGAGCTGGGTCTGGCACGCGCGCACCCCGAGATCGTCAAGCTCCTCGGGCAGCTCAAGTTCCGCTACAGCTACGCGCAGAACGTGCTGCGCCACTCGGTCGAGTGCGGCTACCTCGCGGGCCTCATGGCCGGCGAGATCGGGCAGGACGTCAAGCGGGCTCGTCGCGCGGCGCTGCTGCACGACATCGGCAAGGCCACCTCGCACGAGGAAGAAGGCGGCCACGCGATGATCGGCGGCCGCATCGCGAAGAAGTTCGGAGAGGACGACATCGTGGTCAACGCCATCGCCGCGCACCACGACGACGAGCCCCCGCAGACCATCGTCGCGCATCTGGTCGCCGCGTCCGACGCGCTGTCGAGCGCACGGCCCGGCGCCCGACGCGAAGCGCTCGAGTCCTACGTCAAGCGGCTCGAGGACCTCGAGAAGATCAGCGTGTCCTTCCGCGGCGTCGAGCGCTCGTTCGCGCTCTCGGCCGGTCGCGAGATCCGTGTGTTCGTCGATCCCGGAGACGTGAGCGACGTCGAGTCGGTTGCGCTCTCGCGCGCCATCGCGAAGCGCATCGAGACGGAGCTCTCCTATCCTGGGCAGATCCGCGTCACGGTCATCCGCGAGACGCGCGCCATCGACTACGCGAAGTAGCCACGCCGGGGCACACTCTCGTCGGCGTGATCCCCGACCTGGTACAGAAGAAGCTCGAGACCCTGCCGAGCGGTCCGGGCTGTTACCTCTTTCGCGATCGCGCGGGGAAGGTCGTCTACGTCGGCAAGGCGTCGAACCTGCGCTCGCGCGTCTCGAGCTACTTCCATCGCAGCTCGAGCGACGTCCGCTACTTCGTGCAGCTGCTCGATCGCGTGCTCGGAGACCTCGACACGCTCGTCGTCGAGACCGAGAAGGAAGCCGCGCTGCTCGAAGACCAGCTCATCAAGCAGCACCAGCCCCGCTACAACGTCAAGCTCCGCGACGACAAGAGCTTCCTCTCGATTCGTCTCGATCGCCGTGCCGAATGGCCGCGCCTCGAGCTCGTTCGTCGTCCGAGCCCCGACGGCGCCGAGTACTTCGGCCCCTATCACTCGGCCACGTCGGCGCGTCGCGCGCTGCGCACCGTCAATCGCCATTTCAAGCTCCGCACCTGCACCGACGAGATGCTCCGCTCGCGGGTGCGGCCGTGCCTCGAGTACCAGATCAAGCGATGCCCCGGCATGTGCGTCTTCGACGTGCCCGAGCCCGACTACGCACAGCAGGTACACCTCGTCTCGCTCTTCCTCGCGGGACGGCGCGACGAGCTCACCTCGCGACTCGAGCGCGCGATGCGCGACGCCGCGGAGCACGAAGCCTACGAGCTCGCCGCGACCTACCGCGACCAGCTCTGGGCCATGCAGAAGATCCACGAGGAGCAGCGCATCGCCGTCGTGGAGGACGTCGACCGCGACGTCATCGGGCTCCACCGCGAAGCCGAGCTCGCGGAGGTCGCCTGGCTCGCCGTGCGCGAGGGCCGCGTCACCTCGGTGCAGACGTTTCCCTTCCGCGACGTCGAGCTCCCCGACGCCGAGCTCGTCGCGTCGTTCGTCACGGCCTGGTACGGCGAGGGCAACACCATTCCCGACGAGCTGCTCCTGCCGGTCGAGATCGAGAGTCAATCGGGTGTCGCCGAGCTGCTCTCCGATCGCAAGGGACGCAGAGTCGCCGTGATCGTGCCCAAACGCGGCGCACGCGTCGATCTGGTCGCGCTCGCCCACGACAACGCCCGCCACGCGTTCGAGGAGCAGCGTCGGGCGGAGGACAATCTCGACGAGCGATTGTCGGAGGTGCAGCGGCGATTGCAGCTCGCGTCCGCTCCACGTCGAATCGAGTGCATCGACGTCTCGCACATGGGGGGCGAAGACACGGTCGCGTCCATCGTCGCCCTCACCGACGGCAAGCCCGACCGAAAGCGGTACAAATCGTTCCGGCTCCGCGGCGTCTCGGGCGGCGACGACTATGGTGCGATGCACGAGGTCCTCTCGCGCCGATTGGCACGCGCCAAACGCGGCGAAGCCGGCTGGGAGCTGCCGGATCTCCTGGTCGTCGACGGCGGCCGCGGCCAGCTCGGCGTGGCGCTGGCCGTCCTGCGCGACCTGGGGATCACCGGTCTCGACGTCGTGGGATTGGCCAAGGAGAAACCCTCGCCGCTCCGCCCCACGAAGGAGCCCCCGCTCGAAGACGAGCCAGCCGAGAAGCTGGTCGATCGGGCTTATCTGCCCGGACGGAAGAACCCCGTTGCGCTGCGGGAGCACAGCGCGTCGTTGTTCCTGCTCGCGCTCGCGCGCGACGAAGCCCATCGAGCGTCCAATCTCCTTCGCACCCGCGTCGGCAAGCGCCGGCGATTCAAGAGCGCGCTCGACGATCTCCCCGGTGTCGGTCCGAAGACGCGCGCGGCATTGCTCAAGCGCTTCGGGTCGCTCCGCCGGATGACGGGAGCGACGGTGGACGAGATCGCCGCGGTGGCGGGCGTCTCGCGACGCGCGGCCGAAGCGGTCGTCGCGCGCCTCGCCGCCAAGACCCCGCCCCCCGACGAAGACCCCGAGAGCGCCACGCCGTGAAGCGTCGGCCCCGGAGCGTCGCGCCGCCGCCCGACACGATTCGCGGTCGCCTGCTCGATTGGTACCGGGAAGCGAAGCGTCCGTTGCCCTGGCGCGAGACCTGCGACCCCTACGCCATCTGGGTCAGCGAGGTGATGCTCCAGCAGACGCGGGTCGAGACGGTGATTCCCTACTACCACGCCTTCCTCGCGCGATTCCCCGATGTCGCCGCGCTCGCCGACGCCCCCGAGGACGACGTCATGTCTCTGTGGAGCGGCCTCGGGTATTACCGCCGCGCACGCCTGCTCCAAGCCGGCGCCCGCGCGGTCGTCGCGCGGCACGGCGGGACCGTGCCCGGAGATCCCCAATCCCGTCGATCGCTCCCCGGTGTCGGCCGATACACCGCGGGCGCGATCGGGTCGATCGCATTCGGCCTCGAGGAGCCCGTCGTGGACGGCAATGTCGCGCGCGTGCTCAGCCGCCTCGACGGGCTCGACCACGACCCGGCGTCGCCCGCGGGCCAGCGCGCTTTGTGGGAGCGCGCCACGGAGCTGGTGCGCGGCGATTCGCCCGGCGACCTCAATCAAGCGCTGATGGAGCTCGGGGCCGTCGTGTGCCTGCCACGAGATCCCCGCTGCCAGCGCTGCCCGCTGTCGGATCTCTGCGTGGCCCTGGAGACCGGCCGCGTCGGCGAGCTTCCCCGACGACGTCGGAGGCGCCCGCCGACCTTGATCGAGGAGGTCGCCGCGGTTGCGACCGACGACGAGCGGGTCGCGCTCGTTCGACGCGACGCGCCCGGATTGTTCGGCGGATTGTGGCAGCTCCCGCGCGCCGACGGCCACGGGATCGAGGCTGCTCGCCGTGCCCACGGAACCCTCGGCGCGTCCGACCACGACGCGCTGTCGCGCGCCGGCGACGTCGAACGGCTGCTCACGCACCGGCGTATCCGCGTCGAGATATGGCGTGCCCCGTTGCCGCGGACGTTGCCGCCCGACGCGGCCCTCTTCGCGCATCGCGAGCTCCGCTCGGTCGGCGTCTCGAGCTTCACGCGCGCGATCCTCGACGTCGTGATTCCTCGCTCCGATTGAATGATTGTCGTCGGTCCCAATGTTTCCGCTTGACGGGTCGTCAATCGAATCGTAGAAATCACAATCACGAGCATCCCATGCAGACCCATCTCGAATACACGATGAGCAACGAGAGCCGCGGGCACGAGGGCCGCGCGCGCGAGACGACCCTCGCGTGCGATTGGCCGGCGTGCGTGCTCGGGCTGCCGTTCCCCATCGTCGGCTCGTTCGACCGGAAGGCCGATTCGTAGGCGGAATCCGCGCGTTTCTACGACGCGACGAGGCCGCCCGCGGA
>JADZFZ010000833.1 GCA_020854145.1 Deltaproteobacteria bacterium
CCGATCGTCGTCCGGACCTCCGCGCACACGCGCGTCGCACCGACGTCGACCGGAAACGGGTACGCCTCGGGGCACGTGCGATCCGGCGCGCCGCGGTAGACGCAGTACGCGCGACCGTCTCCACCCCGCACGGCAGCGCCGCCGGGTCCGCACTGGACCGTTTGCGCTTCGTCGCACGCCGCGACGAGCCACGACACCGTCGCAGCCGCCAACCATCCGCGCTGCATCGAGGCCAGCTTACACTGTCGAGCATCGATGACCCGGACGGTTGCAGCGATCGCGACCGGCTTGCTCGCGCTCGTCGCGTGCGGGACCGACGACGCCGTCGTCCCGCCGGACGCCGACGCGGGCGCCGAGCCCTCGCGGCGTCTCGGCTCGTGCGCCGATCCCGTGCGTCTCGACGGCATCGACGGCGCGACCGTGTCCGTCTCCTTCGACACGACCCACGGCCCTCCGGGCCGCGCGCTCCTCGAGACGGGGCTCGCGTGCGTGGCCGAGGCGGGCGACGACGTGCCGCAAGCGGTCGTCGCCTATCGCGTCCCGGGCGTCGGCCGGCGCACCGTGCGACTCACGACCGACAACGAAGGCACCGATCCCCGCTTCGCGACCATGCTCGTGGTCCGCGAAGGATCGTGCGACGGCCCGAGCCCCGATCCGCTCTCTTCGGGCTGCTTCGACACCGTGCAGGACGGCCCGCGTGCCTCGGGCTCCGTCGGGGCCGACGGCGGCGACACGTTGTACGTCGTGGTGACCGGCAATCGATTCCTCGTCGACGCCGTCGGGGGTGCGTACGCGGGTCGCGTGCGGCTGGACGTGACCGCGTCGATCGGATCCCTGCCGGAGCTTCGTTCGAGCGCGGTGCGACTGTTCTCGGAAGAGCCCGCCGTCGTCGAGATCGACGTCGAAGGTGAAGACCGCGACGCAGACGCGGCCGGCGTGGTCGTGGCCTTCCTCGATGCCTCCAAAGCGCCCGTGATCTGGTCACCCATGGGGAGCGGATCGGTGCTCGGGGGACCGGCCGCGACCTTCCTCGATCCGCCCGAGACGTTCGAGCCTTTCACGCGTCACGTCGTCCTCGCGCCGCCTCCGTCGGAGCCGGTCGCGACGGCATGGGTGCAGCTCTTCGACGCGGCGGGCGGACTGTCGGAGCGATTGTCGGTGGACGTCGCCCACGCGAGCTGGCGATCGCGGGGCTCGCCGTGCGACGACGTGTCGCTCGTGTGCCGTCGCGAGCTCGAGTGCCGCGAGGACGCCTGTCAGCCGAGCGCGCCGGTCGCCGCCGCGTGCGCCGCCGCCGAGACGATCGTGCTCGACGCTCCCACCGAGGTCACGACGTCGGTCTCTCGAGAAGGCACCCTCCCCGCGAGCCCGGGGATCTTCTTCCCGTCGTGCACCGACGGCAGCAGCGCCGAAGCGTTGTTCCGCGTTCAGGTTCCCGACGGGGTCGCTGCCGATCTCGTCGTGACCGAGTCGTCGGAGAGCAGCGGTCGTCTCGGGCTGTGGGTTCGCGGCGCGTGCGACGACTCGACCTCCGAGCTCGCGTGCAGCATCGATCGCGACGCGGAGCGACGCCGATTCCTCGATCTGCGCGAGGTCGCGCCCGGCGACCATTGGGTCGCGCTCGACGGATTCCCGTTCGCAGGCGGCGATCGACACGAAGAGAGCCCCTATTCGCTCTCCATCGGCTTGCGCCCGATTCTGCCGACCGGCGCGAGCTGCGACCCCGCCGGCTTCGAGAATCGTTGTGCCCGCGGCGCGTGCCCCGGAGGCTCGGCGCGATGCCCATGAGCGTGTCGCGACGCATCCGGCTCGTGACGACCGTCCTCGCGACGGCGCTCTGGCTGCCCACGGCCAGCGCGGCGCAGAGCCCGCCCGATCGGCCGCCCGAGACGCGCGTCACGGCGCGATCGCTCTTCGACGACGGGCTTCGTGCTGCGCAGCTGGCTCGGTGGTCCGAAGCGCGCGAGGCCTTCGAGCGCTCCTACGCGCTCGTGCCGCGTCCGATCACGTTGCTGAACCTGGCCGGCGCGCTCGTGCAATCGAATCGAATGCTGGAGGGCGCCGAGGCCTATCGTCGATTCCTCCGCGAGGCCGAGGGAGATCCCGCGGCGCGCCATCGGGCCGCCGCCGAGGCCGCGCTGGCGGACGTCGAGTCCCGAATCCCGACGCTCCGCATTCGCCTCGACGGCTCGACCGCAGGCGATCGCGTGCTCCTCGACGGTCGCGCGATCGAAGCTGCGAGCCTGCAATCGCCGATTGCGCTCGACCCCGGTCGACACGTCGTGAGCGTGGTGCGCGGAGGCTCCGCCGTGCGCTCCGCGAGCGTGGACGTCGCCGAGCGCGAACGCGCCTCCGTCGTGCTCGACGTGCGCGCCCGCGAGGCGCCGAGGAGCGGTGAGATCGGCGACGGGCCCTCGATGCCCGCGAGGGGAGAGGGTCGGGGTGAGGGGCAGCTCCGTAGACCCCGACCCCGTACGAGATCCTCCCCGTCGATGCTCGAGTCCCCGTGGCTCTGGACGATCGTGGGCGCGGTGGTGATCGGCGGCAGCGTCGCCGTGGGCATCGTGGCGACGCAGCCGTCGCGCGAGCCCACCTCCGGCGACATCCCGCCCTTTCGGCAAGGTCTGTGATGGGGGATGCTGGGCGAGAGGCCGCAGTGCGGGTGCCTCGGGACGGGGCCGCCTCTCCCCGAATGGGGAGAGGGTCGGGGTGAGGGCCGAGCGTCCGACGACGTGGCGTCGGTCCTGGCTCGCGACGTCGGCCGCCGTGCTCTGGGCCTGTGCCGTCGAGCCGACCGAGGTCGTCGTCGTGATCGACAGCGACCTCCCGATTCCCGACACGCTCGGTCGCGTCGAGATGGCCGCGTGGAGCCCCCGCGCCGAGCCCCTGCGCACGGCACTCGACCTGGAGTCGCCCGACGATCTCCCGCGCACGCTCGTGTTGTTCCCGCGCACGGGCGAATCGGGCCGATTCTCTCTGAGCGTGATTGGGCTTCCTTCGCCCGACTTCCGATCGGTCGTGGTGCGGCGCGACGTGGACGCCGCGTTCGTCCCCGGGCAGACCCGTGTGCTCGACCTCTTTCTCTCGGCTGCGTGTGCCGCGACGTGGTCCACGTGCGGGCCGGGCGAGACGTGTGACGCGGGACGATGTCGCCCGGTCGAGCTCGACGCGTCCGAGCTGCCGCGATGGCAGGGCGAGCCACCTGCACGAACGAGCGCGTGCACGCCGCGCCCGGAGTCGTGCAACGACCTCGACGACGATTGCGACGGAGATCGCGACGAGGATTTCGATCGCGCCTCCGACGCGGACCATTGCGGCGTCTGCGGGCGCGCGTGCGCGGACGGTTCGTGCGCGGACGGGTATTGCCCGAACGCCGTCCCCGTGGACGTCGTCGCGGGCTCGGCGCACACGTGCGTGCGACGGCGATCGGGAATCGTCTCCTGCTTCGGATGGAACGGAGCGGGCCAGATCGGCGCCGACAGCGCCGAGGGCGATTCGCTCGATGCGGAGCTGCCGATCGACGTCGCGTTGCCCGACGTCGCGGGCGCGAGCGCGGGAGGCGCCCACACCTGCGCGTGGCAATCGTCGGGCGCGACGTATTGCTGGGGTGACAACACCCATGGAGAGCTCGGCGACGGCACGGGACGATCGAGCGTGGCCCCCGTCGAGGTCGTCGATCTGCGCGCGACCGACGTGGCCGCCGGGATCGCCCACACGTGCGCGGTGACCGACGCCGCCACCGTCGCCTGCTGGGGAGACGGCGCCGATGGACAGCTCGGACGTCCGCCGAGCGCGGGCAGCGCAGTGCCGCTCGAGGTGCCCGGGCTGATGGGGGCGGAAGGGATCGCCGTAGGCGCCCACCATTCGTGCGCGCTCGTCGGGGGTCGCGCGCACTGCTGGGGCGACAACTCCGAGGGGCAGCTCGGCGACGGGACCACCGTCTCGCGTGCGGAGCCCGCACCGGTCGCGGCCGAGACGACCGACTTCACCCGCGTCGTCGCAGGGCGGCTGCACACGTGTGCGCTCCGCGCGTCGGGCGCCGTGCTGTGCTGGGGCCGCAATCTCGAGGGGCAGCTCGGCGACGGCACGCGCGAGCGCCGATCGTCACCCGTCGTCGCGAGCTTGCCGGCGGGCGCCACCGCGATCGCGGCGGCCGTCGGGGGCGCGCATACGTGCGCCATCGTCGAAGGTGCGACGGTCGCATGCTGGGGCGCCAATGCCGCCGGCCAATTGGGCGACGGCTCGACCGACGACCGCGCCCTCGCCGTCGCCGTGCGAGGATTGTCGCGCGTGGTGGCGATCGCCGCCGGCGGAGAGGCCAATGGCGGCGGTCACACGTGCGCAATCGATCGTTCGGGCGCGGCGTATTGCTGGGGCCGCGGCGGCCAATACCAGACGGGCACCTATTACCCGCTCGACGAGACCGAGCCCACACCCGTCGAAGCGCTGCCCTATCGCAATCTCCCCAGCCACGCGCCGTGAGCTCGCGGGCGCCGACCGCGAGAGAGGACAATCGCCGCCCATCGCCGGAGAATCGCCGCCTGCAGACGCGTCACGGGCACGCTCCGTCGGCGGCGACGTCGGTCCCCGATTCCCATGCAGTGCACGCATTGGGGTACGTGTGACCGTCGCAACCGCACACCGTGCGGGCCGTCTCGGAGCACGTGCCCGGAGCCGGCCGCGCCACGCAGCGACCCGGGGTGTCTTCCGCACCGCAACGCGCGGCGCGCGGGAAGAAGCAGAATTCGTCGGCCTCACAGTCGGCCGGACCGTGGCAACGCCAGATCGATGGATCGGGCTCGGCGGTATCCATCTCGTCGCGGACGCCCGCGTCGACCGGCTCGAGCGACGGAGTCTCCTCGCGCGGCGCGGCGCCGTCCCACGGGACGCCGCCGTCCTGCGGGACCGGCGCGATCGCAATGCCCGAGTCGGTCGGCGGATCGCTGCCCGCGTCGCGAGCCGGCAGCAGCTCGGGCGCCGGCTGCGGCGCGGGTGACGACGAGCCGTCCGGGCGAGACGAGGAGCTCGGCGGCGGCGCCGCGTCGGTCGACGCGCTCGGCGCGCGCGACTCCGCATCCGTGCACGCGACCAGGGAGACGACCGCCACGACCAGACCACCCGAGCCGACTCTGACGAGAGCGCGCATCGACACCTCCTGTCGAGCGCCACCGCACACCGCGTACCGTTGGGATCACGCCGCGATTCATCCCGGATCGCGGCGCATCACGCTCGGCCCTGTCGCGCGCGAAGGTCTACGCCAGCACCAGGTGGAGCGCTCCGGCTCCACGTGTCCGAATCGTCCGTGGCGCAGGCCCGGCGCCCATCTGCGACCCTTGGAAGCCCGCGGACAGACTTGACACGCATGGGGCGCCGAGCTACCCCATCGCGCTCCGCGGAGCCGGACGGCCCGTGGGCCGTTCGGGGATCGTCTAACGGCAGGACGCCAGACTCTGGATCTGGCTATCTAGGTTCGAATCCTAGTCCCCGAGCCAACTGTCCACTGGCCCCATCGTCTAGTGGTTAGGACATCGGCCTCTCACGCCGGTAACAGGGGTTCGAATCCCCTTGGGGTCGCTAGCTTCCACGC
>JADZFZ010000834.1 GCA_020854145.1 Deltaproteobacteria bacterium
ATGCCGCCGATCACCCTGTACTCCGGGCGATATCGCGTGCGCCTCGTGAACCGGGACATCGGACGCGAGGAGACGGTCACGGTCACCGTGACCCCGAACGGAGACGCGCGCGTGTCGCGGAGCTGGCAATGACCCGGAGCGCGACTGCGGCAAGTCCCCTTGTCCTCGCGAGGGGAGAGGGTCGGGGTGTGACGACGCGAGCCGCGCCGGCGCTGCCGGTCGGGCCCGCGCTCGTGGTCGTGGTCGTGCTCGCGCTCGCCGGCTGCGCGCACGACACGGTCGGCGGTATCGGCCTGGCGCTCGGCGATCCGGCAGGCGTGCTCGACGACGCGGAGTCGGTCGGCGTCTGGGCGGTGAAGTCGTACCCGGGCATCGCGAGCTGTGCGGACGCCGAAGCAGGCTTCGCCGACATCGTGATGGCGGCGCCAGCCGGCAGCATCGAAGCGATGGTGACCGTGTCGCCGCGCGCCGGCTCGACCGAGCTCAAGCTCGACGACGGCATCTACGCGATCGTGGTCGAAGCCTATCGGCGCAACGCGATCGATCCGGAGACGTTCGACATCATCGGGATCGGTTGCGCCGAGGTGCAGGTCACCGGGGACGGCGAGATCAACATCGTCGTCCGCCCGCGGGTGTGAGCGTCGGGTCAGGCGGCGCCGATCTCGGAGAGGTCGGGTGCGACCAGGAGCGTGGGCTCGGTCAGCTTCTGGACGTCGGCGGCGCTGTGACCGGGCGCGACCTCGCGGAGCAGGAGGCCGTCGGGCGTGACGTCGATGACGGCGAGGTCGGTGATGATGCGGTGCACGACGCGCTGACCCGTCAGCGGCAGCTTGCACTCGTGGAGGATCTTCGGGCGGTCGCCCTTGGCGACGTGCTCCATCATCACGATGACGCGCTTGGCGCCATGGACGAGGTCCATCGCGCCGCCCATGCCCTTGACCATCTTGCCGGGGATCATCCAGTTGGCGAGGTCGCCGCGCGTCGAGACCTCCATCGCGCCGAGGATGGCGACATCGATGTGGCCGCCGCGGATCATCGCGAAGCTCGTGGCGCTGTCGAAGATGGACGCCCCCGGCATCATGGTGACCGTCTCTTTGCCGGCGTTGATGAGGTCGGCGTCTTCGGAGCCGGCCTTCGGGTAGGGGCCCACGCCGAGCAGGCCGTTCTCGCTGTGCAGGAAGACCTCGATGCCCGTGGGGATGAAGTTGGCGACGAGCGTCGGCATCCCGATGCCGAGGTTCACGTAGTCGCCGTCTTTGAGCTCCAGCGCGACGCGCCGCGCGATCTGATCACGGTCGAGCATCGGATCATCCCTTCTGCGAGCCCCCCTCGGGGGGGCGTGGGGGGGAAACCTGCACGGTTCGGCGCTCGATGCGCTTCTCGTACTTCGCGCCCGCGACCACGCGCTGCACGAAGACACCCGGTGTGTGGATCTCGTCGGGACCGAGCACGCCCGGCTCCACGAGCTCTTCGACCTCGGCGATGGTGACGGCTCCCGCCATCGCCACGAGCGGGTTGAAGTTGCGGGCGGTCAGCCGGTAGACGAGGTTGCCGTAACGGTCGCCCTTCCAGGCCTTCACGATGGCGAACGGCGTCCGGATCCCGCGCTCGAGCAGGTAGGTCCGGCCATCGAGCTCGCGCGTCTCCTTGCCCTCGGCGACGGGAGTGCCGACGCCGGCGGGCGTGTAGAACGCCGGGATCCCGGCGCCTCCCGCGCGCAGCCGCTCGGAGAGCGTGCCCTGCGGCACGAGCTCGACCTCGAGCTCGCCCGAGAGGAACTGCCGCTCGAACTCTTTGTTCTCGCCCACGTAGCTCGAGACCATCTTGCGGATTTGCTTGTTTCCCAGAAGGATGCCCAGGCCGAACTCGTCGACGCCGCAGTTGTTGCTGACGACGGTGAGGTTGCGCGTCCCGCGTTCGCGGAGCGCGGCGATGCAGGCTTCGGGGATGCCGCAGAGACCGAAGCCCCCTACGGCGACGTGTGCTCCGTCCGGGATGTCGGCGATCGCGGCGGCGGCGCTCGGGTAGACCTTGTCCAACGGCTGCCTCCTTGGGTGCGCGACGTCTAGCGGCATCCACGCGCGCGCACAAGAGGCGTCGGCGCGGATGGTAGTCTGCGCAGCCATGACGACGGACGACTCGCTCTTCGGGCTGGCAGGGAAGGTGGCGCTCGTGACCGGCGGCTCGCGGGGCATCGGGCGATCGATCGTGCTCGCGTTCGCGCGTGCGGGTGCCGACGTGGCCGTCGTGTCGCGCGACGGCGCACGTTGCGAGGAGGTGGCCGCCGAGGTGCGCGCGCTCGGACGCAAGGCGGCCGGCTACGGGCTCGATCTGTCGAGCGAGCCCGCGATCGTGGATGCGTTCGAGCGTTGTGACCGCGACCTCGGCGCGCCGACCGTCGCGGTCCACTGCGCGGGCGTCGGGATGGGCGCGCCCGCCGTTTCGCTCGCTCGCGCGCAGTACCAGGCGATGCTCGACCTGCACTTTCTCGGCGGCGTCACGGTTGCGCAGCAGCTCGCGAAGCGTGCGATGGGAAAAGACGGTGCCCTGCTCTTCGTGACGAGCATCTGGGGGCTGGGCGGGCAACGGATGATGTCGGCGTACGGCGGCGCGAAGGCGGCCATCGTGAACCTGACGCAGACGCTCGCGGTCGAGTGGGCGCGGATGGGCATCCGCGTCAACGCCATCGCGCCGGGGCTCGTCGAGACGACGATGACGGAGCCGCTTCTGTCCGACGGTCCGACGCGCGACAAGATGGTGCGCTCGGTCCCGATGGGGCGCGCGGCAACGCCCGACGAGATGGCGGGCGCGGCGTTGTTCCTGTGCTCGAAGGCCGCGAGCTACGTGACGGGGCACGTCCTGGTGGCCGACGGTGGTGTGACCGCGACTCCCTAGCGCGCGCTTGCCGCGCGGGCCGACCCAGCTAATCTCGCGCGCTCTCACGCGGACGAGAGACATTTCCACCCTTCGGGTGGGGGAATTTGCGGCCAGCCATGCGCGAGACGGTGCACAGTGACGCGGCTCCTGCCGCCATCGGTCCCTACAGCCAGGCGATCCGCGCGGGCGGTCTCGTCTTCTGCTCGGGGCAGATCCCGCTGGATCCCGCGACGGGCCAGATGATCGAAGGCGACGTGCGCGCGCAGACGCGACGCGTGATGGACAACCTCGCCGCCGTGCTCGCGGCCGCGGGCGTCGGCTTCGGGGACGTCGTGCGCACCACCATCTTCCTCACCGACCTCGGCGACTTCGCCGCGGTGAACGAGGAGTACGGGACACGCTTCTCGGGGACGGCGCCGCCGGCGCGCGCGACCGTGCAGGTGGCGGCGTTGCCGCGCGGCGCGAAGGTCGAGATCGACTGCATCGCGGTCGCCGATGCGCGAGGTAGCCGATGAGCGCGAAAGGCAAGGCCGAGGCGAAGGCGCTGCCGCAGGAGCTCGAAGGGCTCGACGACGCTGCCGTGGTCGTCGCGATGCGCGGCCTCGTGGAGAGCGCGCAGGCGACGTGCGTCGCTGCGCTCCTCGGCGCAAGCCGCGCGGAGGCCGTGGCGCGTGCCGCCGTGGACGCCGCCTTGTCGGCGGGAGCGCGCAAAGAGGCGAAGCGTGCGATCAGCGTCCTCAAGAGCCGCGGGGTCGCCGTCCCCGACATCCGCGCGACGCCGGCGGCGCCGCGAGCGGTCGCGGCCGAGGACGTGCCGCCGAGCTACCTCTCGGGCTTCGATCCGGGTGGATCGCAGATGCTCTGGGCGGTCTCCGTGGCGCCCGGCGCGGGCCTGGACGTCGTGCAGGTGGCGGTCGCGCCCGATGGCTGCACGCACGACGCGCAGCGGTACGGGGTGGCGCGAAGACGCTTCCGCGACCTCATCGACGACTTCAGGCGGCAAGCGGATCTTCCCGTCGTCGAGGTCCCGCAGCCCTTCGCGTTGTGGCGCCTCGCCGAGGTGAAGAAGACCGCGGAGCGTCTGCACCATGGGGTCGCGCCCAAGGATCTCGCGAGCGCGACCGACCTGCTCGGCAACCTTCCGGCCGAAGCCCCGCCGCACCCGGCGCTCGCCGCGATCGGCGGCGAGCCCGTAGGGAGCGCGAGCCTCGTACGCGACTCGGCGGAGCTGCTGTCGCACGCGAGCTTCGCGCACTGGCTTCCGGAGTCCGATCAGCTGCCGCGGCTCGGTGCCCTGGTCGCGACGCATTCCGGCTCCGTGCTCGCAGGCGACGATCGCGAGCGCAAGATCGCGCTGATGCGCTCCATCGTGTCGCTCATCGACGACCAGTTCGACGCCGAGCGGCGTGCGCGGATCGCGCAGAAGCTGCGGGATCAGGCCCTCGTGATCGCGCAGGGTGATCGCGACGAGGCTGCCATCGCCACGGCGCGCATGGCGTGGGCGACCGCGCGTGCGATCGAAGAGGCGAGCCCCGTCGCAACGATGCGCCCCTCCGACATCCCGTTCCTCGTGGCGTTGATGATCCGCCCGCTCGGCCCGCCGCCCGCAGGCGCGAAGGCCTCGGCAGCGGACGAGAACCGGCTCGTGCTCACGTTCGACGAGGCGATGGCGGCGCGCGAAGGCGCGGGCGCGCCCGCCGAGGACCGGCGGATCATCCTGTAGAAGG
>JADZFZ010000835.1 GCA_020854145.1 Deltaproteobacteria bacterium
ACCAAGCGAATCGACCCGGCGTACCTCGCGAGCCGCAACCCGGACGTCGTCGTGCTCCACAGCACGTCGCAACCGCGCGTGACACCGGACGGACAGCTGCTGACCCTGCCGGGCGCTTTCACCGTCGAGCGAACCGTGGCCGAGACGTCGTGGCTGCGTCGCCGCTACCGCGTCGCGCGCATCACCGCCTACTCACCCGACTACCTCTACATCATGCTCGTGCGTCGCTAGCGTCGAACCCATTCGGCAATACCGGAAAGTCGTAGGGCGCGAGCGGATCGCGCCCCACCTCGACGGCGGCGCGTCCGAGCGCGACAAGAGCCGCCGGCAGGTCGAGCGCCGGTCCCGCCCCGGTGGGCAGCGGAAGGGCTGGAACCTCCCGGCCGAGAGCCACGCGCAGCCCCTGACTGCCGGGCATCACGTCCTGATACGCGAGCAGCACCCCCGCGTCGGCGGCGAGCGCGACCAGGTGCGCGTCCGACGAGAACCCGGCGGTCGCTGCGCGAGCTCGCGCCTGCGCCGCGTCCGACGCTGCAGACGCAAACGTCAAATCCGCAATGGCGCCCTCGAGCTCGTCACGCCCGGCCATCGCAGCGTCTCCACCGCCGGACGCCGTCCGGACGCTCGAACGGAGGACGACCCGCAGCCAGGCCGACAGCGATCGCGCCGAGGTGCGCTCGCGGTTGGCGGCGTCGCCCTGCACCTCCTGATCGAGCACGAGCGTGCCGCGCACGACCATCTTGCGGAGCGCTCCGTACGCCGAGCGGCGCGCGATCTCGTTGGTGCCGTCGTAGAGCCGCAGCCCCCGCACGTCGCGCAGGCTCTGCTCGGCCCAGCTCCCGCGCAGGTACCCGCCACCGGCGAAGACGGCGAGCGCCAGGTCCGTGACGCGCGCCACCATCTCCGTGCCGAGCACCTTGCAGGCGCTCGCGAGCGGCAACAGCTCGTCGGGGTCCCCGTCGTCGAGCTCCGCGGCCGCACGTCGGAGCACGCTCTCGACGACGAACGCGCGCGCGACCATCTCGCCGAGCTTCGCCGCCACGATCCCGAACGCCGCGATCGGTTGCCCGAACTGTCGCCGCTCGCGCGCGTGACGTGCGGTCACCGCCGTGAGGAACCGTGCATGCCCGAGCGCGAGCGTCCCCGATCGCAGCCGCGCGCGCGGCAAGACGTCGAGCGCGGCGCGATGCCCGCGGCCCGGCTCGTCCAGCAACGCTTCCGGCGGCACGCGCACACCGTCCAAGGCGATCGCGCAGGTGCTCGTGCCGCGAAGCCCGACGGTGGGCTGCGGGGCGCCGATCGTCACGCCGGGCGCGTCGCGCGGAACGACCAACGCGATCGGCCCCGCGGCGTCCGCGTGCGCGAAGACCACGACGTCGTCGCAGATCGCCGCATTCGTCACGAGCTGCTTTCGGCCCTGGACGATCCAGTCGCGCCCGTCGCGCCGCGCCCGCGCGCGCATCGCGAGCACGTCGCTGCCGCTCTCGGGCTCGGTCATCGCGAAGGCGCCGATCCGTTCGCCGCGCGACCTCGCCTCGAGCGTGGCGCGCAGCGCATCCGTTCCACAGCGCGCGATGGCCGCGCTCGCGAGGCTGGAGTGCGCCGCGGCAGCCACGGCGAAGGAGAGCTGCGCCGCCAGTGGCTCCGCTGCGGGCTCGCACGCTCTGTCCACCTCGAGGAGGGCGACGCTCCCCGCCCGGGCGAGCATGGCGCGCAGCAGGTCGTGCTCGCCGCGCTCGAGCGCCGCATGGTTGGGCAGCACATCGCCCACGACGAAGTCGCGCGCCCTATCCACGAGCGCGGCCACGTCGCCGCTGACGGCACCCGTGGGTGTCGCGCTCGACGCCGCCATCTCACGTCGCAAGAACTCCAGCGCGGGTCGCGGTGACGTCAGGCCGCCAGGATACGTCAGCCGGCTCGATGGTGTCAGGAGAGGCTCACCGATAAGGCGAAGCCGGCTTGCCACACCCGAGCGCGCGCTCGATCAGGGCGAACGCCACGTGGAGGCGCACACCGTCCGCCAGCGGAGCGTGGCCTTCGAGGTGCGCCTCGTGGTCCGCGAGCAGTCGCGTGTGAACGGCGGCGTACCTGATGTCCTGCACGGGAATCGACGCGAGCTCGTCGCCGCGGCGAGCGGCTGCTCGTGCGGTCCCGAAGTCCGCCACCGCCCCAGCGATCGCGGCCGCCGATGCCACCAGAGCCTCCGCATCCGCACGGCCTGCTGCCCACCTGTCGGCAGTCTCGTTCAGGCCCTCGACGGCGCGCCGGAGCTCGGGCACCGTCGCGACGGCGCGCTCGCCGACCTCTCGCACCGCGCTCACCACCGTGGGCCGCTCGACTCTCGCGCGGACGACCAGGTCGATCAGCCAATCCGATCGCGGGCAATCGTTCCACGCACGCGCGAGGTCACTCCCGTATCCGCGCGACCAGCCGATCAAGTACCGGTCGGCGCCGACCGCTCGAAACCGCACCCAGACCTCGGGATCGTCCGGCGGCGCATCGCGACGGGTCGCGAGCACGCGATCGAGCACGCGACCCAGACGTCGCACCTGACCTTCGAGCCTGCCGAGCACCGTACGTCCTACGTGCTCGGACTGCGCCTCGCCCCCCGAGGCGCCACCGGTTCACCCTCCGAAGGGCACGTTCCAGTCGACCTCGTCGCCGGGACGAGGCGCCGGCGCCATCGGGGGAGGAGCGCTGACGGACGGCGCGGGCTCGGCCCGACTCCCCATCGCCGTCGCGCGCTCGCCGAGCCCTGCGAGCGAGTCGTCGCCTTCGTCGTCGGGCCCGAGGCTGTCGTCGGCCTGGGCCACGGGACCGGTCGGCGCGGCAGCAGGCGCGGCGCCGCCCATCAACGGAGCGAGCGCGTTACCGAGGTCGAACGAAGGCACCGAAGGGCCAGTCCCTTCGGGCGCCATCGGCGCGTCGTCGAGTGACGGTGTCGAGCTCGACGCACGACGCGCCCGGCGCGGGGCGCTCGCCGTGGCCGTGGAGCTCGCGGCGCGGGGCGCCGTGGCGTTACGGACGGCCGCAGGGCGCACCGGCGTGACGGCGGGCGTCGCCGCGGGCGCCGTGGGCTCCGCGGCGGGAACCGCCACCGCGACCGGAGCTTCCGCCGGTGCCGGCGCGACGGGAGCCGTCGCCACGGCCGTTCGCGGCCGCGCACGCGTCATGCGCGCCTCGGGCGCGACCGAGTCGCCCGAGAACAGGAAGAGCGCGGCGGCCACGCCGGCCACGCCCACGACGGCCGCCAGACCCGCGCCCACCCACGCGATCGGCGCAGCAGACCTCGAGGCCGCGCGTCGCGGCGGAGCGGGATCTTCGTCCTCGAACGCGCCATCGTCGGCATCGCCGCGGGCGTCCTTGGAGTCGGTCCAAACGTCCACCGGCCCAGCGGCCGACGGCCCCTCGCTCCACTCGAGCGCCGCGCTCGCGTGCTCGGCGTCCGAGATCACCGCGACCGGAAGCGGGCCGGGAGCGGGAGCGGGCACCACGATCGCCGCCCCCTCGGGCGCGGCGGACGCGGGCAGCGGCAGCTCGGACGGCGTGGGCATCGCGAGCTGCGCGGGCGCTGCGGGCAGCGGCAGCTCGGCGAGCGGGGGCATCACGAGCTGCGCGGGCGCTGCGGGCAGCGGCAGCTCGGAGACCGTGGGCATCAGGAGCTCCGCGGAGGCGGGCAGCGGCGGCTCGGCCGCGATCGGAGCCAACGACTCGAACGTCATGTCCATGGCCGGCGCGGGAGCCGTCGCTCGGTTGGGCTCGAGAGCCTCGATCGCCGGAGCGGGGTAACCGAAGAGGGTGCTCGACGCGCGCGTCGCAAGCTGATCCTCGAGCCGATATCCGTGCAGGGTGGTGTCGGGCATGGGCGCCTCCGCCAACTGGTCCTGGCAACCCTCGGGCCGTTCACCGAAAGCCTGCGATCACGCGGGGATTCGCGATCCGCGGGTCTGCAGACGGCCTCGCGGCTGTGAACGCACGGACGCAGGAGGGTGAACACCCGCCGTCAACGCCACGAACGGACCGACCAGCCGACGAGCTTGTAGAGGAGGCGCGCCGCGACGTTCGCGTCCCACTCGTCTCCCTCGGGACCGGGCGCCACCTCGTTCAGATCGAACGCCACGATCCGGCGCCCGCTCCGGACCACGCTCGCGATCAAGTGACACGCCTGCTGGAACGAGAGGCCACCCGGCACTGGAGTGCCGGTGTGCGGGCACAACACCGGATCGAGCCCGTCGATGTCGAACGACACGTAGACGGTATGGGGCAGCTTCGCCACGATCCGCAGGCACTGCGCGTCCCACGACTCACCCGCGAACCGACGCTCCGCGAGCTCCACGTCGAAGAACGTCGTCAACGATTGCGGCTCGTTCCGGATGCGCTCCACCTCCGCGCTGCCCACGTCGCGGATCCCGACCTGCACGATGTGCGAGACCTGCGGAACGAGCTCGAGCACGTTGTGCATGATCGACGCGTGCGACCATCGGAATCCCTCGTAAGCGACGCGCAGATCCGCGTGCGCGTCCACGTGCAGGATCCCGATGCCCGGGTGCCAGTGCGCGATCGCCTTGATCGCACCGAGCGGCGTCGAGTGGTCGCCGCCGACCACGCCGAGCACCTTGCCCGCTTCGAGCCACCGCTCGGCTTCGGTCTCCACCCAAGCGTTGAGCCGCGCACCGAGATCGTTGACGCGCGCGAGCGAGCGCTCGAGCTCCGCATCCCCTTCGACCGCGCCGCCCTTCGCGATCACCGGCAACGCCGCGGCGCGAGCCTCCGCGTTCCACGCCTCCACCACGTCGGAGATCGGCAGCATCGCGATCCCCGCCTCGTACGGCTTGCCCGTCTGGACATCGAACAGGTCCACCTGTCGCGACGCCTCCAGGATCGCTCTCGGACCGTTGCGCGCTCCGTCGCGGTACGACGTCGTCGCATCCCACGGCACCGGCAGCAGCACCACGCTCGCGTCCGCCGGCGTCCCCGGCAACCCGAACATCCCAGTCCCCGGCATCGCCGGCCCGTCCGGATCGAACACGGGGACAGGATCTACCCTTTCAACCGCTCGACATTCCAGCGCTTTTCGACGAGCAGTTCCATTCCGTCGAATCTCCCAGGAAAACAGAGCTTCTGCTACGCCTCGCGTATGACCGACGTCCCCGGCGGCTGTCTCTGCGGCGCGCTCCGCTATCGCGTCACGCTCCCGAGCCTCTGGTGCGCCTTCTGCCACTGCGGCATGTGCCGCAAGGCTCACGGCGCCTCCCCCGTCGCGTGGTTCGGCGTCCCGAGAGATCGCTTCGCGTGGATCGCGTCGCCCGACGAGCACCTCGGCCGCTACGCGTCTTCGCCGGGTGCGACGCGCTCCTTCTGCCGACGCTGCGGAAGCCCGCTCCTCTTCGAGTCCGAGCGATGGGCCGACCAGGTGCACGTCGCGCTCGCGACGCTCGACGGCACCCTCGATCGCCCGCCGTCCGCTCACGTGTTCTTCGACGATCGCGCCGGCTGGGCGACACCCACCGACGACCTCCCGCGGCTCGGCGGTCCCGACGGAACGACCCCGATCGCGCCGCCCGATGGATCCGGCCGATCGCGGTAGCATCGGCGCATGGCTCGTCCCCCCCGCCATGCAGGTCGCACGTCCGTCCTCTGGTTGCTCGCTCTCGCCTCGCTCTGCACGGAGCCCGTCGCGCTCGCGGCCACGGGCTCGCCCACCGCCGCCTGCCCGATGGCAGGCAATGGCCACAACGTCTCCTTCGACGGTCGCCTGTTCGTCGTCACGCGCGGCCCGGCGGACCCCACCGGCGGCTGGCACCTCATGGTGCTCCGACCCGAGCGAATCCAATACGGCCCGCTCGGCATCCCGCGCCTCGACACGGGCGCCTTCACCGAGCCCCGCCTGATCCAGCCCTGGGAGCACGGCGAGAACGCCCTCGCGCTCTGCGAGCCCGACGCCGACCGCACTCCCTATCGGTGCGACGACGCCGGCAATCCCTCCGATCCCGGCCCGTTCGATTGCTACGACTTCTGGGTCCTCGATTCCAACGCGTTCGCCGACCAATACAATGGCCTCCGGCGCAGGCCATTACGCGTCTGGATCTCCTCCCCACGCACGGCCGACGCCGCGCTCCATCGCTGGGAATGGCGCGGCGCCCACGAGCCCGTCCGCAATGGCGCCGCCGCCGATCTGCGCGGAATCGAGCCCACCGTCACGCGCGACGGGCGATTGCTCGTCTGGCAGGGCCACCCCGCGAACGACGGCCAGATCGACGTCTTGATGTACGCGACGAACGACGCTCCTTGCGGCGCAGGCGCATGGGACGGCCCGCACGTCATCTCGCATCTCCACAACGACCCTCGCGCGCGCGGCCGATACCGCCTCTCCGAGCGGCAGCTCCGCGGTGCCGACGGGGCCTCCTACGCCGACGGCGCGATCTTCCGAGGCGCCTATCCGTGGCTGTTTCCCAACGGCGACGCCCTCTCCTTCACGGCCACCACCGTGCCCTGCCGCGGCACCGAAGATCCCCCCGGCTGCGGCCCCCGACGCGGCGCACTGTCGGTCATCGGCTATCCGACCAATTGGGGGCTCGCGCACATCGACGGCGCCGTGAACCCCACGACGACGGACCAGGTGCGCCTCTTCTTCTCGTCCCCCGGGCCCACCACCTTCGCTCAGATCCCCGTCACCGGCGGCACCGACGTCTGGCCGTTCTTCGGCTCCAACACCGCCAACTACACCGAGATCTCCTTCGACGACGCGCTCGACGGCAATTACGCCGGCGTCTGGCACATGAACGAGTCGGTCACGCTCTCCGGCGATCTCGACCGCACGCGCACCCCCGACACATCGGGATACTTCAACACCGCGACGCTCCACGGGGCTTCGTTCCCCGACGCCAACGACGGCCTCTTCGGCAAATCGATCCACTTCGGAGGCGACGGCGATTGGGTCGAGGTGGCGCCCTCCTCGTCGCTCAACCCCGTCAACGCGCTCTCGGTCGAGCTGTGGATCCGACCCGACGCGCCGGTCGATTGCGACGGCGCCAACAATTACCGCGTGCTTCTCGGCAAGGGCAACATCGGGGGCGCCTACTCGCTCGTGCTCGAAGAGGGCGAGCGTTTCCAGGCCCGGGTCCTCGTAGGCGGCGTACAGCGTTCCGTCGTCTCGGATCGCGCGATTCCCGTGGGCGTCTGGAGCCACGTCGGCTTCACCTACGACGGCGCCTCGGGCCAGCTCCGATTCTTCGTCGACGGCAATCCCGCCGGCTCCGCCGACGGCGCGCCCGGTCCGCTCGACGGCTCGCCCGACGCGCTCACGATCGGTGGCCCGGGCGGCGCGCAGCCCGCCTGCCCGAACGGCAATGGCTCCTTCCTCGGCGCAATCGACGAGGTGCGCATCTCTCGAATCGCGCGCGACCTGACCTTCGCCCCGCGACCCGGCAATCACGCGCGCTTCGTGTCGCAGGACGTCCCTCTGCGCGTCCCGACCGGCGCCACGTTCCGCACCAGCTTCACGCTCCGCAACGTCGGCACGACCGCGTGGGGCACCGGCACGCAGCACCGCCTCGGATCGCAGATGCCGATGGACGGCACCACCTGGGGAACGGGACGAATCGATTTGCCCCGCCGCGTGCAGCCCGGCGAGGCCGTCACCATCGTCGCCGACGTCCGCGCTCCCGCGATGGAAGGCACCTTCGCGATGCAATGGCAGATGGTCCAGGAGGGCGCCGAATGGTTCGGCGAATCGACTGCCCCCCTCTCCATCGAGGTCGCGGACGACGCGCCGCCTCCTCCGCCTCCTCCTCCTCCGCCGCCGCCCCCGATGGACGGTGGCACCCCTCCGCCGCCGCCACCACCGCCACCGCCGCCTCCCCCGCCGCCGCCCGGGAGCGACGGCGCGGTGCCGCCACCCGCGTCCGACGCCGCCGTCCCTCCGCCCGGCACCGACGCCGCGGCTCCGCCCACCGGCGACGCGGGCGCGACGCCGCCACCGGCGAATCCGCCGGGCTCGGGCCACGTCGACGGTGGCTGCTCCGCAGCGGGTGGATCGCAGCCTCGATTCGGGTCGACTCTCCTGCTCGGATTGCTGTCTCTCGGTCTGACGATGCTCGCCCGACGCCGTCGTTCGACGTCGCGATGACGCGTCCCGAGCCCGACCGAATCGCCGCCGCGCGGCTCGCGTCGGGCTCCTCTGCGCTCGTCGCGCTGCTTCTCGCGTGCGCAGCGTCTCCGGCGTGCGGAGACGACTCCGCCGCGCCCTCGGACGCCGCGACGCCGCTCGATGCCGCCGAGGCCGACCTCGGCACGGCTGGCGACGCCGACTCCGACACGACGCGCGACGCGTCTGCCTCCGACGCCCGCCTCGATGCGACTCCCCTCGACGCCGGGCCCGAGCCCCCCGTGCCCGCGACGATCGTCCGCAATCGCAGCCTCACGTGGGACCAGCCCTCCTTGCTGGACGATCCCGAGCGATTGGGGCTCGCCCGACTGATGTGGCTCGTCGCGGGCGACCGTCACGGCGGACCGCTCGTCGATCGCTGGTTCCGCCGATTCGCCACCACGGCACATTCGGAGCGGCTCGGACCGCAGCTCCTTCTCGAGCAGCTCGCCCAATCCGCCGGGGTCGAGCCCTCCCTGTGGGATCTCGACGCGCTCCCATTCCGCGTCACCGGAGTCCACAATCGAATCGATCTCCGGTCGGACGCTCATTGTGGCGAGATTCGCGTCTCGCTCGCGTCGATCGATCCGATCCTCCAGCCGTTTCATCTCATCTTCCTCTTCCGGCAATCCCCGCTCGCCGACGACCGCGACGCGACCGGTGCGTTGCACTGTCGCGCGACGGCGCGGCTCTGGGCATCGTTCTCCGAGCTCGAAGAGGACGCATTCACCGTCGCCGCCCGCGCGCTGCTCGATCGTGCGCTTCGCGCGGACACCTTCCTCGTCGTCGAGACGCTCGAGTTCCTCATCTCGCCCTGGGAATGGCGTCAATGGTTCCTCGAGCCCAATCCCGACTCGGCTACCGTCGCGACGCTGCCGTTCGTCCTCGAGAACCGACCGCTGTTCCAGACGGTCGACAGTCCCCGGCTCAATCGCCCCGGGCCCGAGCGCGACGATTTCCTGGCGTGGGTCTCCGCCAACGCGGCCGAGCTCGACGCACGGCGCGCCCTCGTTCCGGATCGATTCCGCGCCCCCTCCGCACGCGTCAATCAGGGCGTGCCCTGGATTCCCCTCGATCTCTCCGGCGTCTCCCCGGAGGTGCTCGGTCGGTATCCCCGGCTCCGTCAGCAGATCGAGATCGTCGGCTGCCCGGCCTGCCACGCGACCGACGCCGAGTTCGTGCAGACCTCGGCCGAGCGTGTGGTCTCTCCGTTCTACGACAAGGAGCTCCGCGCGCGCGGCGAGCACCTGCGGGCCATCGCGCTCGGGGCTGCGCCGGCTCCCCCTTTCGGTCCGCTCCAAGCCGAGCCACGATTACCCCCCTGATTGTCCGAGGAGCTCCATGCCGACGCCCGTTCGATTCCACTTCGATTACCTCTCTCCCTATGCCTACGTCGCGTGGACGCAGATTCACCGAGTCGTCGAGTCCCGCGGGCGAGCCGTGGCGCCGGTTCCCGTGCTCTTCGCGGGCCTCCTCGACGCGCACGGCCAGAAGGGCCCCGCCGAGATCCCGTCCAAGCGCGTCTATGCGTTCAAGGACGCTTACCGAAAGGCGCATCGGCTCGGATTGCCCCCGCTGACGCCGCCGAGCAGCCATCCGTACAATCCGCTTCTGTCGCTCCGCATCTCGTCGCTCGAGCTCGACCCCGCCACCGTTCGCCGCATCGCCGACGCATTCTTCGCCGCGGTATGGCAACGCGGGATCGCCATCGACGTGCCCGAGGTCGTCGCCCCCATCCTCGCCGAGCTCGGTCTCGACGCCGCCGACCTGATCGCCCGGGCGAACGCCCCCGACACCAAAGACCGACTGCGCCGCAACACCGAGACGGCCATCGCCGCCGGCGTCTTCGGCGTCCCGACCGCGCTCGCGGACGGCGAGATCTTCTGGGGCGTCGATTCGCTCGAGCTCCTCGACGATTACCTCGCCGGCCGCGATCCGCTCCCCGCCGACGTGGCCCACCGCTGGGCGAATCTCCCCTCGACGGCGACGCGCCGACGGCCCTGACCGCAATTCGGGACCCGTCGTCACGGGGGAGTCGCAAGAGGGGGCAAGCTCGTAGCGCAGCCCCCTTTTGCCGCGAGGGGCCGCGGGGGCGAGCGCAGCCCCCGCCAGCCAGCACAGACTTCGGGACGCGCCCATCGACGCGCGTCCCCTCTCCCCGCGCAGCAGGGAGAGGCAGGGTGAGGGGCCGGTGGCGTGAATTCCGAGTGAGCCCGAGCCCGCGAGAGCGGGCGACGGCGAAGTCGCAACACCCCCGAGCGTCCAGCGAAGGGCGTGAATTCACCACGCCATCCAGCACGGCCGGCAGAGCACCATCGTCGTGCCCCACACCCGGAGCTCCGTCTCGGTGCCGCACCGCGCGCACGCCCCGGGCACGGACATCCCGTCCTTCGGCGCGTGAATCGACGCGAGGATCGCGGCCGATCGCGCTTCGATCCCGGGCAGCTCCGCCGCGCGTCGCGCCTCGCGTGCGGCGTGCTTCCTCCGAATCGCGACCCGCTCCCGTTCCACCCTCGCGCGCGACTCGCGCAGCTCG
>JADZFZ010000836.1 GCA_020854145.1 Deltaproteobacteria bacterium
CGTACGACACCGCCTTCGACTTGCCCGACTTCTCGAGGACCTTCGTGATCGCCGCCGTCAGCGTCGTCTTGCCATGGTCGATGTGACCGATGGTCCCGACGTTGATGTGGTCTTTGGTCCTGACGAATTTCTCTTTGGCCATCTCGTATCTCCGGGCTCAGTCCCCCTCTCCCCAGCAGGGGAGAGGGCGGGGTGAGGGGTGCTCTCCCTCGCGGTTGCTACTTGCCGCCCTGCTGCTTCGCGACGAGCTCCTGCGCGAGAGCGTTCGGCACTGCGGCGTAGTTGGCGAACTGCATCGTGTAGGTCGCCCGACCCTGCGTCTTGGAACGAAGGTCGGTGGAGTAGCCGAACATCTCCGCGAGCGGGACCTCGGCCTCGACCACCTGGACGTTGCCGCGAGCGCTCATGCCGAGGATGCGGCCGCGCCGCGAGTTCAGGTCGCCGATGACGTCGCCCATGTACTGCTCGGGGACGACGACCTCGACCGACATGACGGGCTCGAGGAGGAAGATGCCTGCATTCTTGGCCGCCTCCTGGAATGCCATGGAGGCCGCGACCTCGAAGGCGGGACCCGACGAGTCGACGTCGTGATAGCTGCCGTCGTAGAGGTCGGCCTCGACGTCGATGACCGGGAAGCCGGCCAGCACGCCGCGCTCCATCGCCTCGCGAATTCCCTTCTCGATGGAGGGGATGAACTCCTTCGGGATGATGCCGCCGACGATCGCGTTCTTGAACACGAAGCCGGTGCCCTTCTCTCCCGGGCGGATGCGGATCCGGACGTGGCCGTACATGCCGTGGCCGCCGGTCTGCTTGATGTACTTGCCCTCTTGCTGGACCTCGCGCTGGATCGACTCGCGGTAGGCGACCTTCGGCTTGCCGACGTTCGCCTCGACCTTGAACTCGCGCTTCATGCGGTCGACGATGATCTCGAGGTGCAGCTCGCCCTGCCCGCCGATGATCGTCTGGCCGCTCTCCTCGTCGGTGTGGACGCGGAAGGACGGATCCTCGAGGGCGAGCTTCTGCAGCGCTTCGCCGAGCTTGGTCTGGTCGGCCTTCGTCTTCGGCTCGACCGCGATCTCGATGACGGGCGCGGGGAAGTTCATCCGCATGAGCAGGATGGGCTTCGCCTCGTCGCAGAGGGTGTCGCCGGTGGTCGCGGTGCGGAGCCCCACGCACGCGCAGATGTTGCCGGCTTGGATGTCCTTGATGTCCTCGCGCTTGTTGGCGTGCATGCGCAAGAGACGACCGATGCGCTCGCGCTTGCCCTTCGTGGAGTTCAGCACCGAGGAGTTCGTGCTGATCTGGCCGCTGTAGACGCGGATGAAGGTGAGCTGGCCGACGAACGGATCGTTGATGATCTTGAACGCGAGCGCGCTGAACGGCTCGTCGTCCGCGGCGCGGCGCGTGACCCTCTCGCCGGCGTGGTCGGGGTCGTCGCCCTCGACGGGCGGGATGTCGACCGGTGAAGGAAGCAGGCTGATGACGGTGTCGAGCAGCTGCTGAACGCCCTTGTTCTTGAACGCCGAGCCGCAGATGACGGGGACCGCCTTGAAGGTCAGCACACCCTTGCGGAGCGCGAGGAGGATCTCGTTGTCCGTGAAGTTGGTGTCGCCCTCGAGGTAACGGACCATGAGGTCGTCGTCGAGCTCGGCGACCGCCTCGAGCAGGTACTCGCGATCCTTCTGCGCCTCCTCGGCGTAGTCCGCCGGGATGTCGACGATGTCGAACTTGGCGCCGAGGCTGTCGTCGTGGAACACGACGGCCTTCATCCGGACGATGTCGATGATGCCGCGGTGACGGTCCTCGGTGCCGAGCGGGATGGAGATCGGCACCGGCTTGGCGCCGAGACGCTCCTTGATGGACGCGACGCTCATGCGGAAGTTCGCGCCGAGACGGTCCATCTTGTTGATGAACGCGATGCGCGGAACCTTGTAGCGGTCGGCCTGGCGCCAGACGGTCTCGGACTGCGGCTCGACGCCCGCCACACCATCGAACACGGCCACTGCGCCGTCGAGCACGCGCAGGGAGCGCTCGACCTCGATCGTGAAATCGACGTGGCCCGGCGTGTCGATGATGTTGATGCGGAACTGCTGGTTCGCGAAAGGACCGTTGTCGGGACGCCAGAAGCAGGTCGTCGCGGCCGACGTGATCGTGATGCCGCGCTCCTGCTCCTGCTCCATGTAGTCCATCGTGGCTGCGCCATCGTGGACTTCCCCGATCTTGTAGTTGACCCCGGTGTAATAGAGGATCCGCTCAGTCGTCGTCGTCTTGCCGGCGTCGATGTGAGCCATGATCCCGATGTTCCGGGTTCGCTCGAGCGGGTATTCGCGGGGCACGGTCTCTCTCCTGAATCGGCACGTTCCGATGGCCGTTTCGTCACGACGAGCAGAGCACCAGCCCGGATGCACGAAACCCTTTCTGCCTGCCGCGAGCTCGCCATCGGAGTCGCGGGAGTCGGGCCGCCTCGCGGCAAGCCCAGCAGAAAGGGTTTCGAGATCGAGAGGCAGATTGTCGGGACCGTCAGCTCGCCATCCCACCCGAGATTCGTCCCCACCCGAAGGGTGGAAGCACTTTCGTTCTCGGAAAGGTGCGAGCAGCGAGTCGCCTGGGCGTCTCGAGCTCGTCTATGTCGAAGTGAACATCAGCTCGTGTCTAAGCTCCTGCCAGGCGGTATCCCTCTCCACCAGAGTCGGTGGAGTGCGGACCAACCCGGACTCCTTCGCTGCTACCAGCGATAATGGGCAAAGGCCTTGTTGGCCTCGGCCATCTTGTGAACCTCTTCACGCTTCTTCACGGCGTTGCCGCGACCCTGCGCAGCATCGACGAGCTCGGCTGCGAGCTTCTCGACCATCGTCTTCTCTCCGCGGGAACGCGAGTAGAGGACGAGCCAGCGCATGGCGAGCGCGACGCGGCGCTCGGGCCGGACCTCGACGGGGACCTGATAGGTGGCACCGCCGACGCGACGCGACTTGACCTCGAGCTTCGGCTTGACCGAGTCGATGGCCTTGCGGAAGACCTCGAGCGGGTCCTCCTTGAATCGCGAGGCGATGACGTCGAACGACCCGTACAGGATTCGTTCGGCCGTCGACTTCTTGCCGCCGAGCATGATGACGTTCATGAACTTGGCGACCATGCGGTCGTTGAACTTCGGGTCCGGAAGGATCCGGCGTTTCGGGACTTCGCGGCGGCGCGGCATCGTGGGCTTCCTGCTTCGTTACTTTTTCGGGCGCTTGACGCCGTACTTGGAGCGGCCTTGCGTGCGATTGGCCTTGTTGGTGTTGGAGGGGCCACCGGCACCGGCCGCATCGAGGGTGCCGCGCACGACGTGGTAGCGGACGCCCGGAAGGTCCTTCACGCGGCCACCGCGGATGAGGACGACCGAGTGCTCCTGGAGGTTGTGCCCTTCACCCGGGATGTACGTCGTGACCTCGATCCCGTTCGAGAGCCGCACACGCGCAACCTTGCGAAGCGCCGAGTTCGGCTTCTTCGGGGTGGTGGTGTACACACGCACGCAGACTCCACGCTTCATCGGGCAGGAGTCGAGCGCAGGAGACGGGCTCTTGAAACGAACCGCCTCGCGACCGCGACGAACGAGCTGATTGATAGTCGGCATCCGTTACTCGTGAAAGACAGGAGAATCGCGCGATTCTGGGCAGTCGTTGGACGTGCCCCGGCGCGCGGGAGGCGGCACTGTGAAGGAGGCCTCCCTACCTGTCAAGCGGCCGCAGGCATCCCGTGCGATCCCTCGCGCTCGACGCCACGAAACCCGGTGCTCAGCGAAGCGCGAAGTAGACGCCGATGGCCACGCCGACGCCCAGCACGATGGCGAGCAGCCACACGGCCAGGCCGACCTTGGCGGCCGGTGGAGCCTCTCGTGCTCGAATCGGCGGCGCGCCGATCGAGACCTCGTCGGGGCTCGGCGCACGCATGGCGCGCGACCGGCTCGCTTCGCCCGCTTGCGGCGCGCTCAGCTGCGCGACCGCGACCGGCCCCCTGGCGTCGTACTCCACCATCCGCATCGCGAGATCGTTCGACACCGGCACCTCGTCGCTCGACTCCTCGAGCTGCGGAACCGGGCCGAGGAACTTCTCGCCCGACGGCAGCCCTCGCGACGAGCTCTTGCGCCCTGACTCGCGCTCGACCGCCGCCTGCGCGACGTCCGCGAGACGCAACGCTCGCGACGTCACCTCTTCCACCGGTGGACGGTGGTAGGGCAGCAGCGCATCGAGCAGCTCCGACATCGACTGGAACCGCTTGGCTCGGTCCTTCTCGAGCGCCCGCCCGATCACGGCGTCGAGGCCGTCCGGGATGGTCGGCCGAATCGATCGCAGGTCCGGCACGGGCGCCTCGATGACCTTCAACGCGAGCTGATTGAGGTTGGGCGCATCGAACGGAAGGTCGCCCGTGAGCATCTCGAAGAGGACGACGCCGAGCGCCCACACGTCGGCCCGCTGGTCGACGTCGGCGTAGCCGCGCATCTGCTCCGGCGACATGTAATAGGGCGTCCCGACCGCCACTCCCTCGCCCGTCGTCGGTGACCGACCGATCGCGCGTGCGGCCTCGAGCACTTTCGAGATCCCGAAGTCGAGGATCTTCACGAAGTCGGGGCGCTCGGGATCGCGCACGAGGAAGATGTTGTCGGGCTTGAGGTCGCGATGGACGATTCCCTTCTCGTGCGCGGCCAGGAGCGCGCGACAACACTGCACGGCGATATCGACCGCGCGCGCGACGGGCAACATGCCGGAGTCGCGCATCTCGCTGCCGACGTCGCGCCCTTCGAGCAGCTCGAACACGACGAACGGCGAGCCGTCCGGAAGGACGCCCATGTCGGTGGCTTCGACGATGTTCTTGTGGCCGATCGCTCCGGCGGCACGCGCCTCGGTGTGGAAGCGACCGACCACCACGGGATCGTCGGCGAACTGCGGGTGAAGCCGCTTGAGCGCGAGGCGGCGGCCGATCTTGAGGTGCTCGACCTCGTACACGACGCCCATGCTGCCGATGCCGATGGTCCGAACGACGCGGTATCGGTCCTCGAGCACCTTGCCGACGATCTCGTCTGCGCCGGGCGTTCGCGCCTTCTCGGGCCACTTGGCGCTCACGGCGATGTCGGATCGGTCCAGACCTCCTCGAGCGGGAGGCGGAAGCCCGGAAGCGAAGTCGGCGAGAGCGTCGCTCGATCCGCGAGGACCTCTTCGACGACGTAGTGCCCACCCTTGAGCGAGAGCCGCTCGACGAACCGCAGATCGGGATCGACGAGCCAGTACTCGGGCACCTCGATCCCCGCGTACGACAGCAGCTTCTCCACGCGGTCACGGCGACGGCTGTCGTCCGACAGCACCTCGACGACGAGGTCGGGTCGCGGTGCCACCCCGGGCACGAGGCTCGTACGGTCGGCCGCAACGACCTGGACATCGGGCCTCAGCCCCATGGACGTGGAGATCCGCAGCGCAGACTCGACGCCCGAGAAGACCTTCTGCTTCGCTCCCTGCTCCGCGGCCCATTCGCGCAGCGCTCGGGCGATGCGCTCGACCGCGTGCTGGTGCGCGTGGGTCGCCGGAGCAGGCTGGATCAGACTGCCGTCGACGAGCTCTCGCCCGTCGTCCTTGGGGAGCTTGGAGAAGTCGTCCCACGAGTAGCGCCGCGGCTCCGGCGCGAACCAACGTTGTCCGGTCGACGCCTCGGGGGGCATCGTCACCATGGTCACGCGCTCCTCGACGCGGACGGCGTCGCGAGCGACCGCGAAGGGCGTGAGCGCCTCCGCCATCTCGGCGATCTTCGCGTAGCGGAGCACCTTGTCCTTGCGGATCGCCCGCTCCACGATCGCCTCGAGCTCGCTCGGCACGCCGAGACGCGACTCTCGGATCGAGGGCGCCTTCTCGGAGACGACCTTCATCGCGAGCGCAGTGAGGTTGTTCGCCTGGAAGGGGACGTGGCCGGTGAGCATCTCGAAGAGAACGATGCCCATCGCCCACACGTCCGCGCGCGCATCGACGTCCTTCGAACCGCCGAACTGCTCCGGCGACATGTAGTAGGGCGTCCCGATGCCCGAGCCCTCGACGGTCGTCGGCGGTCGCGCGACGCCGGGTGTCGGCTCGAGGAACTTCGAGATCCCGAAGTCGAGCAGCTTCACCACGTCCCGACCATCCTCGCCCTGCACGAGGAAGATGTTGTCCGGCTTCAAGTCCCGATGAACGATGCCTTTCTCGTGGGCGGCGGCGAGGCCCAGGCAGGACTGTCGAGCGATGTGGGCGGCGCGAGGGATGTCGAGCATGCCTTGGCGCTCCAGCAGCTTCCCGACGTCCTCGCCATCGAGGTACTCGAACACGATGAAGGGCGAGCCGTCCGCGAGCACTCCCGTGTCGAACGACGGCAAGATGTTGGGGTGCCCGATCGCGCCCGCCGCGCGCGCCTCTTGGTGGAAGCGCGCCACGAGCGTCTCGTTGTCCGCGTACTCGGGGTGCAGGCGCTTGAGCGCGAAGCGCCGCCCGATGAGCATGTGCTCGACCTCGAAGACGGCGCCCATGCTGCCGGCGCCGAGCACGCGCACCACCTTGTAGCGCTTGTGCATGATCGTGCCGACCAGCGCCTGCGCTGCGGAGATCCGCGAGAGCTTCGAGGGTTGAACGCCCATTCCGCCGCGCGGCCAGGCTACGTTTTGCCTAGCGCAGGGTCAATCGCGCGTGCGGGCC
>JADZFZ010000837.1 GCA_020854145.1 Deltaproteobacteria bacterium
CGCGCACCGACGCGTTCGGCGTCGCCGCGACCGTCCTGCCCACCGACCACCGCGTCAACGAGGGCGAATGGCGGATCACGGCGGAGGTCGAGGGCCGCACCGCCGAGGTGCGCGTTCCGGTCCGCCGTTACGAGCTGCCGAAGATGCGCGTCGACCTCACGACCGAGGGCACCTTCGCGTTGCCGGGCGACACCGTTCGGGCGCACCTGAACGCGGCGTACCTCTTCGGCGAGCCCGTGACCGACGCGGCCGTGAGCATCGACGCGCGCACGGCCAACGGCGTGTTCGTCGCGACGCTCGACGGCCGCACGAACGCCGAAGGCCGTATGGACTTCGAGGTCACGATCCCGGAGTCCCTCCGATCTGCGGCGCTCGAGGAGAGCGGCGACACGCTGCTGCTCTCGGCGCGCGTCGTCGACACGGCGGCGCAGGAGGAGCGCGGCTCGGGCAGCCTGATCCTCGCGGCCGCGCCGCTGCGCATCCACCTCGTGACCGAGTCGATCGACGCGGGCGTCGAGAGCCCTCTCTGGGTCCTCGTGACCGACCCGCTGGGCCGGCCGCTCCGCGCGACGGTCGAGGTCACGACGATCGACCAGGTGGCCGAGACGAGCGCATCCGGTATCGCCGAGCTCCGCTTCGTGCCGCCCGCGGGCACGCTCGATCTCGAAGTCACCGCGACCGACGGAGCGGAGCGCACGCACACGCGCCGCTTCTCGCTGGGCGCGTCCGGCGACGAGACGCGTCTGCGCATCCAGCCCGATCGCGCCTTCTATCGCGCCGGCGACGTCGCACGCATCTCGGTCGACGCGAGCGCCGACGTGGAGCGCGTGTGGGTGGACGTCTATCGCGGCGCCTCGGGCGTGCTCTCGACGGCTGTCGACGTGCGTGGCGGGCGCGCTCGGCTCGAGCTGCCCATCACCGACGCGCTCGGAGGGATGCTCGTCGTGGACGCGTTCGCGTTGACCGGCGCCGGCGAGACGATTCGCACCTCGCGACCGCTCGTCGTCGAGCGCGACGACCAGCTGCGCGTGACGGTCTCCGCCGATCGAGAGACGTTCGGACCCGGCGAGGAAGCCCGCTTGGACGTGCGCGTCGAGGACGGCGCCGGGGTTCCCCAGGTCGCATCCGTGGGCCTGTCGGTGGTCGACGAAGCCGTGTTCCGCCTCGGCGGCGAGCCGACGACGACCATCCAGCGCGCCTTCGGGCTGGACACGAGCGCGTTGCCTCCGGGCGCGCAGGTGGCAGGACGCACCGCCGACGACGTGCTCGGCATCAGCGACGCCGCGGAGCGCGAGCAGCTGACGCGCGTCCTGTTCGCGAGCGCGGGAAACCCGAGCGCACCGTCGTTCTCGTACAACTCGATCGCCGAGGAGATGCCGCGCGTGCGCAGCAGCCTCGAGCAGAAGCTGCGCTCCGACACCAACGCGCACTTCGAAGAGCTGCGCCCGATGGTGCAGTCGGGTTGGATCACCGAGCGCAACATCGACACGTTGCTGCGCGGCCAGTCGTGGACCGATCCGTTCGGTCGTCTCTACCGGTTGACGGTCGAAGGCGAGGACACGTGGTCGCGGATGCTCCGCGTCGCGTGCGACGGGCCCGACGAGCTGACCGACACGGCCGACGACGTCGAGATCTCGGTCTCGGTCGGCAACCTTCTCTACGGGTACGACGACGCCCTCAACGGCGGCGCCGAGTTCGCCGACGAGGACGGCGCTGGCGCGCCGCGCGCCGCCGGCCGTCCGGAGCCTGGTGCGCCCGCGGATCCGGGGCCCGCGCCCGAGCCCGCGCCTCCGCCGATGGCGCCGACGGGCGCGATGGAGGGGGTGCGCGCCGACTTCCGCGAGACGGTGCTGGTCCAGCCGACGCTCGTCACCGACACGAGCGGCGCGGCGTCGGTGGTCGTCCCGCTCGCGGACTCGATCACCACGTGGCGCGTGTCGGCCGAGGCCTCGAGCCGCGCCGGCCACATCGGCAGCGCACGCCACGCGATGCGCACGTTCCAGGACTTCTTCGTCGACTTCACGCCGCCCGCGCGCCTGCGCAGGGGCGACATCGTCGAGGTCCCAGCGATCGTCTACAACTATCTCGACGCGCGCGCCGACGTCGCGGTCACGCTCGAAGGCGACGACTGGTTCGTTCTCGAGTCGGGGCCGACGCAGAACGTCTCGCTCGGTCCGGCCGAGGTGCGTGCGGTCCGCTTCCGCATGCGCGTCACGCGTGCCGGACAGCAGCTGCTCTCGCTCCGAGCGACCGCGGGCAGCGTCTCGGACGCGCTCGCCCGCACGGTCGACGTCTACCCGGACGGCCAGCCCGAGGACGAGAGCTTCTCCGGTCTGCTCGAGAGCACGCGCTCGCACACCGTCACGACTCCCGACGACGCCGTCGAAGGCGGCACGTCCGTGGAGCTCGTGCTCACGCCGGGATTCGCGGCCGAGGCGGTCTCCGGGATCGAGTCGATGCTCCACGAGCCCAACGGCTGCTTCGAGCAGACCACCGCCACCGCGTGGCCGAACACGATGGTCGCCAACTACCTCGAGGCCACCGGTCAGATGACGACCGAACGTCGCGAGGAGGTCGTCGCCCTCGTCACGCGCGGATACCAGCGGCTGCTGACCTTCGAGAGCCCGACGGGCGGCTTCAACTGGTGGGGCGACGACGACCCCGGCAATCGCATCCTCTCCGCGATCATGCTCTGGCACCTGAAGGATCTCGAGACGGTGCTCGAGCCCGACGTCGCGGTTCGCGACCGAACGCTGCAGTGGCTCCTCTCGCAGCAGAACGCCGACGGCTCGTGGGAAGCCGGCGACGCGCTCCACGCGGGCAACGAGGTCCTCGGCACGAGCAAGGCGCGCACGACGGCGTTCATCGCCTGGGCTCTCGGGCACACCGGCTGGGCCGAGCCCGAGGTCGAGCGGGCCGCCGGGTGGCTGCGTTCCAACGTCCCGCCCGAGGACGACCTCTACGCCAACGCGCTGGCCGCCAACGCGCTCGCCGGGGTCGATCCGCGCGGCACCTCCACGATGGATCTCTTCGCGCGCCTCGACCGCATGAAGATCGACGGCGCGGAGACGGGTACCTCGTGGGCGTCGGACGCCCCGTCGTGGACCGGCGCGAGCGGAGAGGCCGGTTCCATCGAGACCACCGGTCTCGTCGCGTACGCCCTCATGCGCGCCGACGCCTTCCGCGACAACTCCGACGGCGCGATGCGCTTCATCCTCGCGAACAAGGACAGCGTCGGCACCTGGTACAACACCCAGGCGACGATGAACGCGCTGCGCGCTCTCTCGGCGGCCGTCGCGGGAACGCGCACCGAGTCCGCCGGGACGATCCTCGTCTCGGTCAACGGCGAGGTCACGCAGCGCATCGACGTCGACGCCGACAACCGCGACCTCTACCGTCGATTCGATCTCGGCGCGCTCGCCGGGACCAACGAGGTGCGTCTCGACTTCGAGGGCACAGGCGAGGTCAGCTACCGCGTCGTGCGTCGCGCGTATCGTCCCGTGTTGCCGGGCGCGGTCGGGCCGCTCTCGCTCACGATCGAGCACGACACGACGAGCACGCAGGTCGGTGTCCCGGTGCTCTGCACCGCCCGCGTGACCAACAACGACGAAGCCGGCGCGCGCGACCAGGTCATCGTTCGCATCGGCCGCGCCCCGGGCTTCAATCCCATCACCGAGGACCTCGAGCAGCTCGTCGCCAACGGGCTCGTCTCCCGCTACGAGGTGCGCGCCGACGACGTCACGCTGTATCTCATGGGCCTGGCGGGCGGCGAGACGCGCGCGCTCTCACTGCGGATGATCCCCGCGCTCGCGCTCGAGGCGACGGCGCCGGCGTCGAGCGTCTACGCGTATTACGAGCCGAGCATCCGCCAGTCGGTGGACCCCGTCTCGTTCGTCGTCACCGCTGCCAATCCCTGAGCGCCTCCGCGCTGCCACGCCCGCGCGTCTCGCGGGCCACGCGGCCTGGAGCTTCCCTGCACGAAACCGAGCGGAACGGGCCCTGCCACCACGCGCGGCATGGGCCCGTTCTCTCGTCGACTCCTCGTGCTCTCGTGTGCGACCTCCGTGACCGCGTGGCTCGCCCACGATGCGCGTGCCGCGGATGCCGAGCGTGCGTCGCCGCCTGCGCCGACGTGCGAACGCGACAGCGCCCACGGTTGGCAGGGAATCGTCGTCTCGCGCGACGACCCCGAGACGGCCGCGGCGTGGAGCAACGGCAGCCTCTGGGTCACGCGCGACGACGGTCGTACCTGGACGCGGCCGCTCCATCTGCAGCGCGGTTACGTCGAGTCGGCAATCGCCCTGTCCGATGGGCGATTCGCCGTGCTGGCGCGCGACCCGTCCGCGCTCGTGCTCGTGCGGTCCGACGGTCGCACGACCGCGAGACGCATGCCCTTCGAGCCGCGGAGCATCGCGGGAGGCTCGTCGACGCTCGCGCTCGTCGCCGAGGAGCGCGTCGCCACGAGCCACGACGCAGGACGCTCGTGGCGCACCGCCTGGAGATGGCGCGGAGGCGACCACGACTACACGTCGATCCGGCCGATCGTCGAGCTCGACGGGACGCTCCGCGTCCTGTCGGTCGACGTGAACACGTGCGCGTCGGTCGACCGTCTCGAGAGCGTTCGGATGGGTGTGCTCCATCGCGACGCGACGCACGTCGAGCCGCGCGAGTACGACCTCGATCGCCTGCGTGGCGCCTACACCTTCGCGCTCGGTGCCCACGGATGGGTCTACGGCTGGAGCGGCACGCAGCTCCTGGCGGTCACCCGACACCGCGCGCTTCCGATGCGCGGCTACGAGCCCGTGCTCGAAGACGCCGCCGACGGGTACGCGCGTCGGCTCTCGAGCGGTACGAACGGGCGCATCACGCTCGGCGTCGTGGGCCGCGATCTCCTGCGGCTCGACGGCGAGCGTGCCGTGTGGCTCGCATCGGACGCGCCGCCCGACGTGCTCGAGGTGCAGGTCGACCCTCGCGGTCGTGCGTGGCTTCTCGACGATCGCGGCGCGGTGACGCGCTTCTCGCGACGCGATGGGTGGACGCCCATCCTTCCCGGCTGCGCCGTTCCCGCAGTGCGCTGAGCCCCGGTGCCGAGCGAGCGCGTGCGATAGTCTCCTCTGCTCGTGCCTCGCTCCGTACGCGACTGCCCACACTGCCTGCTCCTCCACGCGCGCGAGGTCACCGTCTGCCCGTTCGCGCGCAAGCCGTTGCCCGCGTTGACGCCCGCGGACGACGCGATGGAAGACACCGTCGTCGACGGCAAGTACCGGGTGCAGTCGGTCATCGGGGTCGGGGCCGTCGGAGTGGTGGTCCGCGCCAAGCATCTCGAGGTCGGCCGCAGCGTCGCGCTCAAGATGCTCCGACCGGGCGCGATGGGCTTGCCCGAGAGCGCCCACCGATTCCTCCGCGAGATCCGCGCCGTCGGCAGGCTCGCGCACCCGAACGTCGTCGACGTGCTCGATGCCGGCGCGCTCCCCGACGGCACCCCGTGGCTCGCGATGGAGCTCCTCGAAGGCGAGTCGCTCAAGACTCGGCTCGACCGCAAGCCGCAGCTGCCCATCCCGGTGGCGCTGCGCATCGCCGACGAGCTGCTCAGCGCGCTCGAGGCCGTGCACGCGGCGGGCGTCATCCACCGCGACATCAAGCCCGAGAACGTCTTCCTCGCGTCGGTGGGCGATCGCGACTCCGTGAAGCTGCTCGACTTCGGGCTCGCGAAGGTCCACGAAGAGCGCGACGCCGTCGTCACGCGCTCCGGTCAGATCCTCGGAACACCGCTCTACCTCGCGCCCGAGCAGATCGCCGGCCAGCACGGAGTCGACCATCGCGTCGACCTCTGGGCGACCGCCGTGATGCTCTTCGAGATGCTCGCGGGTCGGCCTCCGTTCGACGCGGTCGCCGTCGCGGCGTTGCTCGTCCAGATCATGCGCGACCCGCCTCCCCACGTGCGTGAGCTCCGGCCCGAGGTTCCGGTCGAGCTCGATGCCGTGATCGACCGCGCGCTCGACAAGCTGCCGGGCAATCGCTTCTCGAGCGCGAAGTCGTTCCGTCGCGCTCTCGCGGCTGCGGGCTCGGCGCTCCACCCCTGATCGTTGGCCCGTCTGCGCGGCTCGGCACACCGCCCCGCAAGTCGATGATCGGATCGACCGCCGAGACTCAGGCTCCGCCGAGGGGGACGCAGAAACGGACGCGCGCCACGTAGAGCACATCGGTCTCGGAGCCGTCGGCGCGCGCGACGCGCACCCCGTACGCGACCGCCCAGACGTCTCCGTTCTCGGCGATGTCGATCCCGAGGCCCCGCACGAACGTGTCCGGCACCGCCGAGTCGTCGAGCTCTGCCGTGACCGGTGGTACACCTCCGAACGACGGGTAACCGCGTAGCCTCGGCGCGCGACGACCGACCGGCCAGAAGGCGGCCACGAGCGAGAAGTCGCCCGCGCCGAGGCGGCTCTCGCCCGACGCCGGGTCACGCTCGTCCTCCGCGACGGGCCACTCGGAGCCTTCGGGGTAACGCAGGAAGCTCGACGTGCCGTGGTCGACGAGCACGGCGGGATCGCCGAATGCGGCGCCGACCGAGTAGCCCGTCACTCCGGTGTCGCGCGTCGTGGACGCGCCCTCGCCGCGCGTCGCGTCGCCCGTGTCGGGGTCCACGAAGGCGAGCGCGACCGAACCGCCCGTCACACCGGTCACCCACACTCCGCTCGAAGCCGCGCCTACGCGGGCGTCGCGCGACGCGCCTGCGAACGACACGTCGAGCTCGACCGGCGCAGCCGCCGTGCCGTCGAGCGACACCCGATGCAGCCTCAGGTCGGCGAAGAGCCCACCCGCGTCGGGCATCGCATCGTGTGACAGGAACGCCACCGAGCCCGCGGCCACGTACGCACCGCCCCCGACGCGACCCGGGCCCGCATCGAGCTCGAGGATGCGCCCGGCCTCGGGAAGCTCCGCGTCGCCCACCCAGGCGCGAAGACGACCGTCGAGCGTTCGCACGACGGCCACCTCGCGGTCGTCGACCCGTCCCGCGGCCACGAGCGTGTCCAGCCCATCGGCCAGCGCGTGGATGGGCGCCAGCGGATCGACCACGCCGCCGCGCACGTCGAGGTGCACGAGCGCGGGCGCGCGGGCTCCCGTGATCCGCGGGTCCGTCTCGTAGAGCAGCAGAAAGCCCTCGCTCGTCTCGACGATGCGCGGCGCGGAGGCACCGCTCGCATACGGGATCTCCACGGTCTCGCCCGCGATCACCTCGCCCGGCGTCGCGCACTCGCCCGGGCCCGCGTCGAGTCCGGCGTCCTCGCCGGATGCGTCGGAGCCCGCGTCCGCGGGGATCCCCGTGTCGCGCGGCCCGAGATCCCGTGGTGGCGGCGCAGCGTCGCGCGCACCGTCCGGGCGAGCGTCGCGAAGGCTCGCGTCCGTCGCGCTCGCGTCGATCGGTGCGGCGTTGCGCGTCGCGAGCACGTCGAGCTCGCGCGTACACGACGCGAGCCATAGCGCGAGCACGAGCCGACCCGGACGCACGGTGCCCACAGCCTACCGGGCCTCGGCGCGGTTGGAACGGCTCGTCGCGCCCGGATCGGCCGCTCGGCGCGAAGCGCCCTCCTCGGTCGAGACGTCGGGGTCGGGACGTTGCACGTGAGCCGTTCCGTGGGCGTCGCGGCCCATCACCGTATCCGTGGCCCGATGTCCGCCGTTGGTACGATGCCCCAGTCCGAGCCCCACGCGCCCATGACGCGGCACCTCCGATTGGTACCCACTCCGCCGCGCGCGTTCGGCCCGGCCGAGGCTCGTGCGAAGGTCCCCGCGTCGCCGAGCACGCAGGAGGGGCCGACCGACGCGGAGCTCGTGGCCGCCGCGCGCCGCGGCGAGCGCGCCGCCGAGGAAGCCATCTACAAGCGGCACGTGCGCGCGGTCGCGGGCGTCGCCGCGCGCCTTCTCGGCGGCCGTCAGGACGTCGACGACGTCGTGCAGGACACCTTCGTCGATGTGCTCGACGAGCTCGACGACTTGCAGGATCCGGCCGCGCTCCGAGGCTGGATCCTCCGCATCGCCGTCCACAAGGTCCATCGCCGGTTTCGTCGACGGAAGCTTCTGCGCGCGCTCGGTCTCTGGCGCGGGGGAGACGACGAGACGCTCGCGGCGCAGGCGTCGAACGCGGCGACGTCCGAGCAACGCGCCGAGCTCGCGTTGTTGACGCAGGTGCTCGACCGCGTGCCCGCGAGAGAGCGGACGGCCTGGGTTCTTCGCCACGTCGAAGGTCACCCGCTCGAGGACGTGGCGGCTGCGTGCGACTGTTCTCTCGCGACCGTGAAACGCTGGATCGCAGCCGCCGACGTCGTCGTTCGCGCCCACGTACGCATGCCGGCGGAGGAAGGGGGCGCCGATGTCTGAGCCGCTGCCCCGCCCGGTCGATCGCCTGCTCGCGCCACCCATCGACGAGCTCGGTGAGCAGCGCGCGTGGAACGGCATCGAAGCACGCAGGCTCGCGGCGCGGTCGAGACCTCGGGCTTCGCGCGTCTGGCTCGCCGGCGGGGCGCTCGCAGCGGTCGCGTGCGCCGCATTGCTGCTCGTGTGGTGGCGCCCTCTGGGCACGAGCCCCGACGGCGTCGCGCGTCACCACGACGTCGGCCCGCTGCGCACCGCGAGCGGCGACGTGTTGCCGTCGCTCGTGCTCGTGCGAGGCACCGGCCTGCGCACGCTGTCGCTCTCGGATGGCTCGTCGGTGCGGCTGTCGAAGGGCGCACGCGTACGCGTCCTGGAGAGCACCGGGACTTCCTTCGTCACGGTGCTCGAGGCCGGGAGGCTGGACGTGCACGTGCGGCCGCGAGGGCCGCGCCGATGGGTGATCGAGTGTGGCGCCGCGAGCGTGGCGGTCGTCGGCACACGCTTCTCCGTGGAGCGCGACCGGGAGCGCGTGACCGTCGAGGTGCGCGAGGGCCTCGTCGACGTGACGCCGGCGGGCGTGGGCGAGGCGCACGTTCGGTTGGGCGCCGGCGAGTCGTGGGCGATCCCCGAGGACCATCCCGTGGCGGATCCGCCGAGCGAGGTCGTGCCCGCGCCCGCCGCCGCAGAGCCCGACACGACGTCGCCGGCCGCGTCGGGCTCACGGCGAGGCTCCCTCTCTCCGAGCGACGAGAGGGGCGTGGCGAGAGGCGAGCGCTCGGAGGGTTCGCGGCGGAGCTCCCCGAGCGGCGACCGTGACGAGGGCGCTCCAGGCACACCGCCCGAGGCGAGCCCAGCCGCCGACACCTCGAGCGCGCCCTCATCGCCGACGCCGCCTTCTCGACCCACGCCCGCGGTCGAAGAATCCGATTGGCAATCGCTCCTCGCGGGCGGCGATGCGAGAGGCGCGTGGACCGCGCTGACGCCCGCCGAGCGCAACGGCATCCTCGCGTCGGGCACCGCCGAGCAGCTCGTCCGACTGGCAGACGCAGCGCGATTGTCCGGTCATCCGTCGGACGCTGCTCGCGCGCTCGAGACGTTGCTCTCCCGCTTCCCGGCGCACGCCAGCGCGCCGCTCGCTGCGTTCACGGTGGGCCGCCTCTATCTCGATCGATTGGGCAACCCGTCGCGTGCCGCGGTCGCGTTCCAGCGCGCGCTCTCGCTCGGAGTCGGGAGCGGTCTGCGCGAGGACGCGATGGCCCGGCTGGTGGAGGCGCACGCACGCGCGGGTCGCGCCGCCGACGCGAGCGCCGCGGCGGCGCGGTATCGCCAGACCTTTCCAGCGGGGCGAAGACGCGCGATCGTCGATCGGTGGGCTCCCTCGACGCCGGCACCCTGAGCGCGCGTGTCGCGGCGTCGCGCGCGATCTGTCTCGCGGTGCTCGCCATGGGGGGCGTCGCACCGAGCCTCGTACGCGCACAGAGCACCGAGGTGCCGCTCCGCGTCCGCGTCACGCTGGCCGGCTGTGCCGCTGGCGACGAGACGGCGCGCGAGCTGATGCGTCTCGTACGTCTCGAGCTCGGCTCGGACGGGGTCGAAGAGGTCGTCACGTCGGCGCGCGACGACGTGCGGGCCCGGATCGACGTCGCCGGGTTTCCGTGCAATTCGCCTTCCGAGCCTCCCACGCCCCACAACCGAAGCACCCTGGTCGGAAGGCGAGATCCACCTGCGCCGGAGCCGCCCGACCGCGCAGGGGACGCCAGCCCTCGTCTGCCCGAACGGACGCAGGGTCGGAGTGAGCGACGCACGCCCGGCGAATCGCGCGTCACGAGCCGGATCTCGATCGC
>JADZFZ010000838.1 GCA_020854145.1 Deltaproteobacteria bacterium
CTCGAGCGGTGCCGGCTCAGATCTCACCGTTCTTCGCGCGCTCGACCCACTCGCGCACCTCGCGCTCGATGACGGCGAGCGCCCGCTTGCGGAACGGCCGCAGGATGAAGGGCACGTCGATCGAGACGTCGATCTTGCGGTCGGCCACGACCAGCTCGCCGGTGACCTTGACCTTGAGCGCTTCGAACCCGAACTCGCCCACGGCGTCGCTCGTCCACTCGAATCGCGGCGAGTACTCGCTCAGCCGCTCCGTGTAGCTCTGCATCGCGCGATCGATCGCACGCTTGGCCGTCGGCAGATCGAGGTCGTGCTCGATGGTGTGCTCCATGGAGGCGCCGACATTACAGGATCGCGGCTCGTACGCCATGGCGCCGGAGCTCTGCGCGACCGGCGATCTCGGCCTCGAGCCTGCCAGAGCGTCCAAGCGGGAGCCGAGCTGCCGGGCACGGGCACGGCCACGCGGCGCTTTGTCGGCGCCCTGCTAGATCTGGCGACTCGCCGATGGACTTCGTCTACTTCGTCGTGCTCGTCGGGGTGCTCATCTTCGTGCACGAGGTGGGGCACTTCGCATGGGCGAAGTTCTTCGGCGTCAAGGTGCTGCGCTTCTCGCTCGGCTTCGGGCCGGCGATCGTGCGGCTGCGGCGCGGCGAGACCACGTACCAGATCGCGGTCGTGCCGCTCGGCGGTTACGTGACGATGCTCGGCGAGAACCCTCGCGACCGCATCGCGGCCGAGGAGGAGAGTCGTTCGTTTCGGGCGCAGCCGCTGTGGAAGCGGCTGGTCATCGTCGTCGCGGGCCCGGCGATGAACCTGCTCTTCCCCGTGGTGCTGTTCTTCGTCGTCGCGCTCGGCAAGACCCACGTCGAGGCGCCCGTGGTCGGGATGGTGCAGCCGGGGATGCCCGCCGACGGCGTGCTGCAGGCAGGCGATCGCGTCGTGTCGATCGACGACGAAGAGGTCGAGACGTTCGACCAGATGCGTCGCATCGTCGCCGATCGGCCGCGCGAGCCGCTGCGCTTCGTCGTGATGCGACGCGAGCGCGACGGCACCGAGACGGAGCACGCCGTGCGCGTGACACCGGTGCTCTCGGTCGAGCGGCGGCCCCTCGACGTGGTGGAGCGGCTCGGACGCATCGGGGTGCTCTCGGCGCAGCCGGCCGCCGTGATCGGCGTCCGGCATCCGCAGTCGGCGGCGGCGCAATCGGGGCTTCGCACCTTCGACGTGCTCACGAGCATCGCGGGCAAGCCGGTGCGTCGCTGGTTGGATCTCGAGCGCGCGCTCGGACCGAACCGCGGCGATCTGGTGCCGGTCTCGTATCTGCGTCCCGTGCGCATCGAGCGCGCGCTGGGCGGTCTCGTGGACCTCGAGGTGTTCGAGCCGCGCATGGGCCTGTTGACGCCGGAGGGCGGCGAGGGCGACGGGCTCGAGCGCGCAGGCATCGAGGGGTCGGACCTCTACGTGGCCGACGCGCCGCCGGGCACGCCCGAGCACCGTGCGGGGCTGCGGCGAGGCGACCGCATCGAGGCGCTCGATGGCCATCGCGTGCTCTCGTGGTCGTCGTTGCGCGTCGCGCTCGCGAGCGCGCCCGACGTGGAGCACGTGGTGCGCGTGCGACGCGACGGCAGGACCTTCGAGACGGCGGCGTTTCGCATCGAGCAGGAAGCCTCGGCCGAGGAGCCGGGCGAACGCCTGCCGGTGATCCACGTGCGCAACTGGCTGCCCGTCCAGCGCGATCTCGTGCCGAACCCGTCACGCGTGACGTTCGCGATGGGCGATGCGGTGCGCTCGACCGGAGAGGTCGTGTCCATCACGGCACTCTCCATCTGGCGCCTGCTGCAGGGTCGCGTGTCGCTCGACACGATCGGCGGCCCGGTGATGGTCTACAGCGTCGCCGGCGAGTACGGGCGCAAGGGCACGCTCGACTTCTTGTGGGTGATGGCGCTCGTGAGCATCAACCTCGGTCTGCTGAACCTCCTTCCGATCCCGATGCTCGACGGCGGGCACGTCCTCTTCTTCGCGATCGAGGGCGTCATGCGCCGGCCTCTCTCGCTCCGCGTGCGTCAGGTGGCGAGCTTGGCGGGGCTGACGGTGCTCGTGCTCTTGATGGTGCTCGCGTTCAAGAACGACGTGCAGCGCCTCTGGCCGGTGTTGTCGGCGCGTTTCGGCGATGGCTTCTGAGCCGCCGACGGCACGCGGCGCGGCGGTGCGTGCGCTCGTGCGCGTGGCCAAGGACGACGCCTGGCTCGCACCGTCGCTCGACGCGGAGCTGACCGACTTGCCGGACCGTCGCGATCGCGCGTTCGCGACCGAGCTCGCGTACGGGACGTTGCGCTCCGTGCGCTCGATCGATCGCGCGGTCGCGGCGCACGTGCCGCGCGGGCTCGCGAAGGTGGAGCCGCTCGCGCTCGCGGCGCTTCGCGTCGCGGCCTATCAGCTGCTCTGTCTCGCGCGCGTGCCGCCCTCGGCCGCGGTCAACCAGAGCGTCTCCATCGTGCGCTCGGCGCGCGGCGTAGGGCTCGCGCGGTTCGTCAACGCCGTGCTTCGGCGGGTGGCGGAGCAGGCGCCGGCCGAGCCGGTGCGTCCCACGCGTCTGGAGGTGGAGCCGTGGATCGAGCGCGCGCTCGTCGACGGCGTCGGTGAAGCGGGCGCCGAAGCGTTGCTCGCGATCCCGACCGCGGGTCCTCCGACCTGCCTGCGCGTGCGGCCCGATCGCGCGCAAGAGACGCGGCTCGCGATCGCGCGCTACGCGGAAGGGATCGAGGGCGCCGCGGTCGCAGCCGGCGTGGTGGCTCCCGACGCGATCCTCCCGAGCGGCATCGGCGACGTGCGCAGGCTGCTGGCGTTGCTCGACGGCGGGGCGGTCGTGCAAGAGGAAGGCGCGCAGGCGATCGGTGAGCTCGTGGACGTGCGCGCGCAAGAGCGCGTCCTCGATGCGTGCGCGGGCCGCGGCGGCAAGACGTGGCTGCTCGCCGACCGGATGCGCGAGGGGTCGATCGACGCGGTGGACGTGTATCCGACGAAGCTCGATCGGCTGGACCGCGACGTGGGTGCGCGCGTGCCGAAGGGCGTGACGGTGCGGACCCTGGGCATCGATCTGTCGGTCGGCACGGGCGCGCTCGCCGGGCCCTACGATCGCGTGCTGCTCGATGCGCCGTGCACGGGGCTCGGCACGCTCGTGCGACGCCCGGAGCTCGCGTTGCGACGGCAGCCCGAGGACGTCGAGCGGCTCGCGGCGATCGAGCTGGCGATCGCGCGCAGGCTCGTGCCGCTCGTGCGCGAAGGGGGTCTCTTCGTCTACGCGGTCTGCTCGCCGACGCGTGCGGAAGGGCGTGACGTCATCGATCGGCTCCTCGCGGAGGAGCCCTCGCTCGCGCTCGATCGCGAGCCCGTGGCGCGGGTGCGCGCCGAGCCCGACGCCGATGGCCTGTGGCGCTTCGGTCCCTGGCGCGGAGGCACCGACGCGTACACGGCCGCGCGTCTCCGCAAGCGCTAGACCGCGCCTGCTCTCACCCTCCTCGCCCGCAGAGCCCCGCCCCCGCTCAATACACGGCGAGCCCCGCGGAGACGTCGCCGAGGACGGTCATGTCCTCGCCGACCTCCACGAAGCTCGCTCCGCCGCGCAACGTCAGCGCCAGTCGCGTCGTGAGGTCGATCTGCACGAGCGGCCCGACGTCCCAGAAGAAGCCGTGATCGCCGAGCGTGCCGCCCGTGGAGAGATCCTCGAGCCGGTGCTCGTCGCCGACCGATGCGTGCACGCCGAGGTGCACGCGGCCCACCACGATCGGGTAGGTGTGCACCTCGAACGCGTAGCGCGCGTGAAAGACGGTCTGTCCGTCGAGCGTCGCGTAGCCGAACGCGATCGAGCCCAGGAACCCGAGCTCGCTGATCGGGAAGCCACCGAAGCTCATGCGCCCGAGGAAGCCCCACGGGGCGCGCCCATCGCGTGCGACGAGCCCGCCGGCCCCGAGGTCGAGCGCGTACGTGAAGCCGGAGCGATCGAGCGGCGCGCGACCGAGGCGCATCCACGACTCCTCGCCGTCGGCGATCACGACCTCGTCCGCCCACATCACGTGATCGGGACCGAGCGCGTCGAGAGGCACCTGCAGCCGCCCGCCGTCCGCGCCGAGCAGGTGGATGGGCTCGTTCTCCGGGATGCGGAGCCAACCGTCGTACCGCGCCCCTTCGGTCGCCCCGACGATCGCCATCGCGCCCGCGGCCATGACGACGATCGCGAGCGCCGCGCCCGCCGCGTCGTCGGCCGAACGTTGCCGCCGCGAGCCGCCGCCACCCCCGCGCCCGCCGCGGCTGGGGGAGCGCGGCGTCGTCGTCGTCGTGCTGACCTGCACGATGGGGCCGACACGCACCGACCCGCCTCCCGAGGGTCGGCTCTCGTACGGGTCCGACGACGTGGACCAACGTTGGACGACACGCACGGCTTCGCCCCGACGGCCAGGCGGAGTCTGCGTGAGACGAAGCGCTTCCTCCCTGGGAATCCGATAGCTCGAGCCGAGACAGCCCGATCCCAGTAGCGTCGGGACGAATGCGACGGCGAGCCAGCGCGCGGGCCTCGAGAAGGAGCTCATCGGTGCTTCGACGCTAGCAGCCGGAGGCGAGCCGGGCAGTCGGCGCCGGAAACCGGAGGAGCCACCAGAGACGCTGCGAATTGACAGGACGGCCCCGCCAATGGAAGCCTCTTCGTCGCGTGGCGGACGAGTCCCGAGCGAAGCCGAAGAAGCTACAGGTGATGGCTGCCGGCTTGTCCGACATCGGCCTTCAGCGGGAGCACAACGAAGACAGCTACTGCATCCTCCCGGAGTTCGACCTCTTTCTCGTGGCGGACGGCATGGGAGGGCACCGCGCAGGCGACGTCGCGAGCCGCATGGCGACCAACGCGATCGCGACGTTCTTCCAGACCACCGCGGGCGACGACGCGACGTGGCCGTTCCACTTCGATCCGACGTTGTCGGTGGAGGAGAACCGCCTCGTGACGGGCATCAAGGTCGCCAACAAGCAGATCTTCGAGGCCTCCGTCCGCAACCGCGACGTGCAGGGCATGGGCACGACGCTCGTCGGCGCGCTCTTCAGCCGATCGAAGAGCCGCCTCTACGTCGCGCACGTGGGCGACTCGCGCTGCTACCGCGTGCGCGAGGGTGCCATCTCGCAGCTGACCAAGGACCACTCGCTCATCAACGAGTGGCTCCACGTCATGCCGGACATGACGCCGCAGCAGCGCGAGGAGCTGCCGAAGAACGTCATCACGAGGGCGCTCGGCATGCAGGACACCGTGACGGTGGACCTGCTCCCGGAAGAGCCGCGCGCCGGCGACGTCTACCTCCTCTGCTCCGATGGACTGTCGGGGATGATCCCCGACGAGGAGATCCTCGACATCCTCGGCCGCAGCCCCTCGCTCGAGATCACCTGCCGACGGCTCGTCGCGCGCGCGAACGACAACGGGGGCGAGGACAACATCACGGCCGTCGTCATGCGCATCGGGCACGACGACGAGGCGGGGGCACGGGCCCACCCGTCCAGCGCCAGCGTCGAGATCGCGTTCGACAAGACGGCACCGAGCGCGGCGCCCGCGTCCGCGACGGTAGCCATCGCCGACAAGTGGACCGAGGACACGACCCCTCGCGAGGGCGGCACCGAGCCCGACACGACGCCCCGCGACGGGACGATGCGCGATCCCGATCCCACGCCGCGCGAAGGCACCACACGCGAGCGATCGAGCGACGCTCCGGCGGCCCCGGCGGGCGACGCCGCACCGGCGAGCGACCCCGAGTAGCGCCGCCTACTCCGTGGGCTCGACCGTGTAGCCGCGCAGCCGAGCGTGTGCGCGGGCGCGGCCCATCGTCATCACCGCGCGCACGTCGACCTCGGCGGGCCCGACGCCGGGGCAATAGGTCGTCTCGATGCGGCGCGGGAACTCACCGCCCGACTCCACCACGAGCACGCAGTGCTCGAAGGTCCCGGCCGGTGTGACCACGCGTCGATCGATCGACGTCACGCGTGCGCGCGCGCCGCGCGCGCTGTCCCATTCGGCGCCGACGCGGATCGGGTCGCGCAGCAGCCACGTCTCGGTGGCGAGCGAGAAGATGCCGCGGGGCCGGAGCTCGTAGCGGATGGGCAGGTCGTCCACTCCGTTGCTCACCTCGACGACGGCGCCGCTGACGCCGATGACGCGCGAGATGGTCAGGTGCATGTCCTCGTCGCCCGTATCGACCTCGTACGACCAGGCGTACCCCTCCCCGAGCGGGTACAACGACCGGGCGGTCAGCGCGGCACGCGGCGTCGGCCGGCCGGCTTCCGCACCCGCGCCGCAGCCCACGAGGGCGACGACCAGGAGCGCGAGCGACCAGGCGTGCCGGAGGAAGGCGAGCTCGTTGCTCATCGCAGGACGAACCAGTACGTGATCCCGACGAAGAGCGCGAGGCACGCGAGGAACAACCCCGCCTGCACCGGGTCGAGTCGGGTGCGTGCGAGCACGTCCTCGGCGGCGCGGCGAACGGCATCGTCCGAGGAGGCCAGCGCGCCTCGGGCGTGCTCGCGAGCGCGCCGGAAGTCGCCGGCCTCGAACGCGGCCTTCGCTCGCGAGACGAGCGCGGCCTCGGGCGTATCGGGCAGGGCGGGCTCGGGCGGGGGGGTCTTGGCCGCGTCGGCGGGCGCGACCGGAGGTGTCGCGGCCTCGGCGCCGTTCGAGGAACCGGCCGCCGGCGCGGCGGGATCGGGGGTGGGCTCGGTCGTCACGCATCCGCAACGTAGCAGGCTTCCTTCGCGCGCCTCTTCGCCTGCGTGGGCGGCTACCTGCTACATTCGGCTGCGTGGAGCTGCGCTCGCCCGCGCGAGACCCGATGGCGTCGAGCATGGATGCGGCCCGTGCGCTCGTGGGCAACGTCGCCACCGTGCTCGAAGGAAAGAGCCAGGTCGTGGAGCTCGCCTGCGCCACGTTGCTCGCGCGCGGGCACCTCTTGCTCGAGGACGTTCCCGGCACGGGCAAGACGACGCTCGCCAAGGCGCTCGCCCGCTCGGTCGGGCTCGACACGTACGCCGGCGCGCGCGCGCATGCGCGCAACGACGACGAGGAGCCGAGCGGCTTTCGTCGCGTGCAGTTCACGAGCGACATGCTGCCGAGCGACCTGCTCGGCGTGACCGTGCTCGATCCGCGCGAAGGGCGCTTCGTCTTCCGGCCCGGCCCCATCTTCACGCACGTGCTGTTGGCCGACGAGATCAACCGCACGACCCCCAAGACCCAGTCGGCCTTGCTCGAGGCGATGAACGAACGGCAGGTGTCGGTGGACGGCACCACCCATCCGCTCGAAGAGCCGTTCTTCGTGGTCGCCACCCAGAACCCTCGCGACTTCTACGGCACCTATCCACTGCCCGAGTCGCAGCTCGATCGGTTCCTGCTCCGGCTGCGGATCGGCTACCCCTCCGAGCAGATCGAGCGTCGTCTGCTCGCGACGCGCGGCCGCGTGGACCCGCTCGACGAGCTCTCGGCCGTGCTCTCGCGCGAGGAGCTGTTGGCCACCCAGGACGCGGTCGAGCGCGTGCGCATGGAGACGACGCTCCTCGACTACGTGCATCGCATCGTGATCGCGACGAGGTCGTCGCCCCTGCTCGATCTGGGCGCCTCGACCCGTGCCGCCCTCGACTTCGTCCACGCCGCGCGCGCCATCGCGCTCGTGCGCGAGCGCTCGTACGTGTTGCCCGACGACGTCAAGCAGCTCGCGGTGCACGTGCTCGCCCATCGCGTCCGCATGGCCGGCGGAGACGGCAGCCTCGACACGGTGGGCGCCGAGCGCATCGTGCGCGATCTGGTCAGTCGCATCCCCGTTCCGGTCTGAGCGATGTCGTCGCGCGAGGACGCCGGTTCGGATCTCGGCGCGGCGGAGCGCGTGATCCCGGCCGCGGCCGACCCCGCGAACAAGAGCGCCCCCACGACGCGCTCCCCGCGAGACCAGAAGAAGCCCGCGAAGGCGGCGCCGGCCCCGCCGAGACGCAAGGCGGGGAGATCGGCACGCGCCCGCTCGTTGCGCATGACGCGCGAGGGCAAGTGGTTCGTCGGCATCACGCTCGGCGTCGGTTTCGCCGCGGTCAACACCGGCAACAACCTCATCTACCTGATGCTCGGGCTCATGCTGAGCCTGATCATCGTCTCGGGTGTGCTCTCCGAGCTGACGTTGCGGCGCGTGAAGGTGCGGCGGCAGCTGCCGGCGCGCGCGTTCGCCGATCAAGAGACGCTCGTGGAGATCGTGCTGACGAACCAGAAGCGCTTCGTGCCGAGCTTGTCGCTCGAGGTCGAGGACATCGCCAAGGGCGTCGTGACGGAGCGACGCTGCTATTTCCTGAAGGTCGCGCCAGGAGGTACGCAGGTGGCCGCGTACCGTCGACGACCGCGTCGGCGCGGGCTGCTCGAGCTGACGTCGTTCCGGCTCGCGACGCGTTACCCGTTCGGCCTCTTCGAGAAGTCGCGTCACGTCGAATCGAGCTCGGAGCTGGTGATCTTCCCGGCCCTCGTTCCGACCGTGCCGATGCCGGTCCCGGGACCCGTGCTCGACGATGCAGGGCACGACGTGACCTTCGGGCAGGGCGCGGGTATCGCGGGGTTGCGCGAGCACCGAGTCGGCGACGACGCTCGCGACGTGCATTGGCCGAAGAGCACCGCGCTCGGTCGATGGGTGGTGCGCGAACGAGAGCGCGACGCGCGCCATCGCGTGCTGCTGCGGCTCGATCGCGCCAAGCCCGCGGGGCTCGACGAGATCGGCGAGCGTGCGTGGGCGGCGGGCTTCGAGCACGCGGTCTCCACCACGGCGTCGACGGCCGCGATGCTCTTGCGCAGAGGGATCGGCGTCGGGGTCGTCACGCGCGGCGCGAGCTCGCCGATGCTGCCGCCGAGCACCGCTCCCGATCCGCTCTGGCGTTTCCTCGCGCTGCTCGAGCCGATCGATGCGTCGTCGGCACCCCCGATGCCGAAGGCGCAGGGGCACGTGATCGACATCCCGGTGATCGCGCGCGAGCCAGCGCCGCCCGCCGATGCGACCTCGCCGCCGCCGGTCGACGCGGAGCCTCACAAGCCGCTTCCCGCATCCGCACCGACGTCGCCCGGAGCCGCGTCGTGAGCTTCACGAGCATCCACAAGCTCGTCACCTACTTGCTCGCGGGCATCGGCCTGGCCTCGCTCGCGCTCGGTGGCGCGGGGCCGCTCGCGATCGTCGCCGCGCTGTCGTTCGTCGCGAGCATCTTCGCCGAGGGGCCGCGCATCGCGACGCCGCGTTGGCGCAACGCATGGACGGCCGCGACGGTCCTCGTCCTGGTCCTGGTCGTCGTCTGGACGTGGATGGACGGCGGCTACTTCGAGCACGCCGTGGGCTTCGCCGCGTTCCTGCAGGTCAATCGACTCTTCAATCGACGAAGCGCGCGCGAGTACCAGCAGATCGCCGTGCTGGCGTTCGTCCACCTCCTGGCGGCCACGGCGCTGTCGATCGACCTCGCGTACGCGCTCTGCTTCATGGCGTTCGTCGTCGTCGCTCCCTGGGTGCTGGCGCTCACCCACCTGCGCCGCGAGATCGAGGGCAACTACCCGTCTCGCCAGGACGGCCGACCCGCGGCCGACGTGGCGCGCGTGCTCGCTTCGCGACGCGTGATCGGCGGTTCGTTCCTCGCGGGGACGGCTGCGCTCGGCGTGCCGCTGTTCTTCGTGACGGCGAGCGTCTTCCTGCTCTTTCCGCGCGTCGGCCTCGGCATGTTGACCTTCGGCCGTCATTCTCCGCGCCAGACGGCGGGCTTCAGCGATCGGATCGAGCTCGGCGGCTTCGGGGTCATCCGCGACGATCCCACCGTCGTGTTGCGCGTCGCGCCACCCGGGATGTTGCGCGTGCCACCGCCCATCGCCTCGATCCGGCTGCGTGGCACGGCATTCGATCACTACGACGGTCGGCGGTGGCGACGCACGCTCGGGCCGGGCGCGGTGGTGCTGACCGCTCGCGGTGCCGCGAGCACCGGCACGTATCCGCTGCGCCGATGGCCCAGGCCCGGCGATCGGACGTGGAGCCTCGTGCTCGACCCGCTCGACGAGCCGGTCGTGTTCCTTCCGCCCGACGCGGTCGCCGTGCGCGTGCCGACGCGTACCGAAGGCGGCTATCCGGCGCACCGCACGCTGCGCAAGGCCGAGGACGACGAGCTGCGTTACGTGGGCCACGAGGAGCTGCCGCTCGCCTACGACGTGCTCACGCAGCAGGATCCCGCGCACGGCGGATCTCCCTCGCCTCTCGACGCCATCGATCGGGAGCGATACCTGCAGATGCCATCGCGTCATACACGCGTGGTCGAGCTCGCCAGCCGGCTGACCGCGCGCGCCGCGACGCCGATCGCGAAGGCCGACGCGATCGAGGCCCATCTGCTGCGCATGCGCTACACGACGGAGCTCCCGTACGTCGGAGCCAACGAGCTGCCGCTCGAGGTGTTCCTGTTCCGCGCGCGTGCCGGTCACTGCGAGTACTTCGCGTCGGCGATGGTCGTGATGTTGCGCGCAGTGGGCATCCCGGCGCGCAACGTGACCGGCTTCTTGGGTGGCCGGTTCAACGAGTACGGGCGCTACTACGCGATCCGTCAGGGGGATGCGCACAGCTGGGTCGAGCTCTGGGATGGGTCGCGTTGGGTCGTGCGCGATCCGACTCCCCCGATGCGCGGCGCGCTCGGCCCCGAGGAGACGGCTCTCTCGGGCGTCGAGGCTCTGCTCGATGCGCTGCGTACGGAGTGGCGCCGGTCGGTCGTCGGGTACGACCTGACCGCGCAGATCGTGGCGCTCCGGCGCACGCGTCGTTTCTTCGAGTCGCTGTCGATCGGCTCGACGTGGGGAACGAGCCGCGCGAGCGAGCGTGGGGTGCAGCAGACGACGCCGACGCGCTGGGGCTGGGTCGTCGCCGTCTTGATCGTCGCGCTCGTGGCGGCTGGCGTGCTCTTCATGCTCCGGCGTCGACGGGGCACCACGTCGTCGGGTGCGGCGTCGGGGTCTCGCGCGGCTCGCGAGGCTTCGACGTTGTATCGCGAGCTCGAGAACGCGCTCGAGCGACACGGCTTTCGTCGCGCTCCGAGCACGACACCCCTCGAGCTCGTCGAGCAGCTCGAGAGCGCGCGTTTCTCCGGGACGGACGTCGCGCGCGACGTGACGAAGGCGTACCTCGGCGCCCGGTTCGGCGACAACGTGCTGGCCGCGAACGAGCGCGACCGGCTGCGCGCACGCATCCGCTCGCTCGGCTCGCGCCGCTGATCAGCGCGCGGCACCGGGCGGTGGCTCGAGCGGCAAGCCGATCGACACGACGTGGGAGCCGTCGTCGCGCGAGGTGCACTCGGCCCAACCGCCCTGCATCTCCACGAGCGCCACCGCGAGTGACAGCCTCAGTCCGAGGCTTCCTTCCGGCTTGTCGCCTCCGAGCGCGCCCACGAGCGTGGCGAGCTGCTGCGCGTGGAGCTTCGCGTCGAGCGCCGCGTTGCGATCGTCGAGGTCGATCCGGACGAAGCCCGCGCCCGAGCCGCGCGCACGCACCGCCGCGGGCACGGCCGAGGGGTCGCGCACGACCGAGGCCCGCAGCACGAGCTTGCCCATGAGGAACGACGGCAGGAGCGCACCCACGAGCAGCCCGAGCGCCTGCCGGCTCCGCGCCGGATCGACCCACACGGGTGGCAACCCCGCCTCCATCTCGACCTCGACGCGGATCCCGCGCGTCTCCATCCCATGGCGACTCGCGATCGTGGCGTCGCTCCACAGCTCGACGACCGGCGACCATCGCGGTCTCAACACGATGCGACCGACCTCGAGTCGCGCGGCGTCGAGAAGGTCGTCGACGAGCGCGAGCAGGGCCGTCGCACCGGAGCGAATCTGGTGGGCGCTCTGCCGTTGCTCCGGGGTCATCGCCGGATCGACCTCCAGCAGATCCGCGAAGCCGACGATGCTCGCGAGCGGCCCTCGGAGATCGTGGCTGATGGCTCCGAAGAACTGCATCTTGCCGCGCGTCTCCTGCTCGGCGAGCGCCAGCGCCGCCGACGCCGCCGCGGCCGTCCGCGCGACGTGCTCGGCGACCCTTCGGGCGGGCGCGCCGAGGACGGCGTCGACGCGTCGGTCGCGCGCCGACGATGGCAACGCCGCACGGAAAGCGTCCCACGCGGTCACCCCGTCGGCTCCATCTTCGGCCGCCGCCAGCGCGTCGAGCTGCGCAGCCACGTCGTCGATCGCGCGCGCCTCCCTTCGTCCTCTCCACCCAGCCGCCGCGCCGGCGCCGACCGTCGCGAGCACGATCGCCGTGCCGAGCCATGCCCACGACGTCGTCGGCTCGGCGATGCACGCCGATGCGGCGATCGCGCAGGACGCCACGAGCACGCAGGCCCCTGCGACGATCGCGTCGACGGTCGCCAGGCCGCGATCGCGCCCCACTACGCCTCTCCGTCGGCGCTCGGCCAACGCGCCGTGAAGGTCGTCCCGCGGCCGGGCTCGCTCTCGACGCCGATGGTGCCGCCCTGCCGTTCCACGAGCGCGCGTGCGATCGTCAGCCCGAGCCCGACTCCCGACGTGCGCTCCGCGTCGGAGAGCCGTTGGTAGGGCTCGAAGATGCGCTCGAGGTCGGCGGCCACGATCCCGGGCCCGCCGTCGCGGACGAGGACCTCGACGGTCGCACGCGGCCCCGGGTGCACCTGCACGACCACGTCTTGTCCGCCGGCGTGCTTGATCGCGTTGCCCACCAGGTTGTGGAGCACCTGGCGCACCCGCGTCGGATCGGCGAGCGCCATCGGCGTGTCGTCGGCGACCTCGAGGCGCAGCTCGGCGTTGCCTTCGAGCACCAGCCCGCGTGCGATCGCGACGACCTCCTCGGCCGCGGCGGCGACGTCGACGCGCACGGCCCCGAGCGCCAGCGATCCGGATGCGAGCGCCGACAGATCGAGCACGTCGTTGACGAGCGTGAGCAGGTAGTCGCCCGAGCTGCGGATGACGCGCACGTTCTCGAGCTGCTCGGTCGGCAGAGGACCGTCGATCCCCGCGAGCAACACGTCCGCGAACCCGAGCACGGCCTGCAGCGGCGTCCTCAGCTCGTGCGAGACCGTCGCGAGGAACGCCGTCTTGGCGCGGTCGGCGTGGCGTCGCGCGAGCTCCGCGGACGCGCGCCGCTCCTCCAGCCGTCCGACGCTCTCGGCGAGCCGAGCGATGGCCGCCCGCAGGGCGCGCAGCTCACGCGGCGCGCACGCATCCCGAGGCGCCCGATCCGCGCGCGCTGCGGCCTCGACCGTTGCGGTGGCCGCGCCCGCCGCGAGCGCGTCCAGCGTCGCGCCCTCCCGATCCAGGCCGCGCACCGTCTCCGAGACCCGCGCGGCGACGATCGCGCCGACGGCCGCCGCCAGCAGCGTCCCGAGGGCGACCACGATCAGATGCCATCCCTCCCGGTCCAGCGGAGAAGCGACGATCACCACGAGATCGGGAGCGGCCGGAGCGACCGGGCGAGCAACGACCGCGTGCGGGGTGCCCTCGATCTCGACGACGCCCTCCCCCGCGAGCAGCACGGCGGCGAGCTCGGCACGCGGGACCGACGCGAAGATGGAGCCCGGCCAGAGCTCGCCGTGCACACCGGCGATACCGATACGGTCACGACGATCGACCGCGCGCGCGTGGAAGCGCACACGTTGCGCGCGCGAAAGTCGCGCGATCGACCGCGCGTGCCGCGCCGCCCGCACGTGCGCGTGCTCGGTGGCGCCGCGCAGCACCTCGAGGTCGCGCGCCCGGTCGACGGCGACGCCCATCGCGGCGCCCGACACGAGCGTGCCCGCTGCCACGATCACCGCGACGCGCGCACGCGCCCACGCCACGGCACGCCGCCCCTGGTCGCCCTCCACCGTTCACCCGATCGGCACGTCGCCCACGTCGGTCGCTTCTTGCGCGAGCAGCGCCGAGAGCCGATCGGAGCGCACGATGGCCACCTCCCACAACCACCACAACATCGCCGGCCAACGCTCCGCGACCGTGCGAAACACCTCGAAAGGCAGCACGAACACGGTCGATGGCGCGACGGCGCGCACGCGCATCGACGAAGGACGCCGCAGCACGAAGGACGTCACGCCCGCCACGTCGCCCGGTCCGATGCGACCGACCAGCGTCTTGTCCGTCCCTTCGCCGGCCACGGCTTCGAGACTGCCGGTGGCGACGAGATACATGGCTCCGACCTCTTCGCCGATGTGCAGGAGGGTCTCGCCCCGATCGAGCAGCCGCTCGGTGCACGACGTGAGCAGCCGGATGCGCTCCTCGTCGGGCATCGCGCGCAGGCACGGTGCGAACGTGGCGACGTTGGCCACGAGCCGGTCGCGGCAGAACGCGCCGAGCTCCGTCGCGAGCGCAGGGACGTCGCGCGCGAGGCGCTCGAGCGGCCCACGCTCGACCACCAGCAGCGTCGACTCGATCGCCGCCACGACCGTCGCGCCGCGCGGCGACTCGGTCACGAGCGCCATCTCTCCGAAGATCGCGCCGGGCCCGAGCTCCGCGAGCGGCACGACCTGCCCGCGGTCGACCTTGGACGCGGAGAGTCGGCCTCGCGCCACGACGAACGCCTCGCGTCCCGCGTCGCCTTCGCGCACGACCGTCTCGCCGCGCCCGACGTCGCGCACCACGAGCGCTTCGAGAAGCCGTGCGAGCGCATCCGGCGGGAGATGGCCGAAGAGCGGCAGCCGCGGCACGCGCGCGTCCTCGTCGAACGGATCGGGCTCGCACGCGATCTCGAGCACGATGCTCTCGAGCCGGTCGAGGAGCGCGTCGCCCGCGAGATCTTTGTGCATCTCCGTGCTCGCGGGCGGCGGCGGCAGCGAGGGCGGCGCCGGCGGCACCTCGGCCGCGCGCGCCGAGCCCTTGCCGAACGTGCCCGCGATCTCCTCGCGCAGCTTGCGCGCGACGTCGGCCGCTTCGGCACGCCATCGCTCGGGCA
>JADZFZ010000839.1 GCA_020854145.1 Deltaproteobacteria bacterium
GGTCGCGCCCGCGAGCCTCGCGCGAAGCAGCTCGTCACGAAGGTGGAGCGCGCGCTCGAGCAGACGGGAACCGCCCTCGACCTCGCCGCGATCGAAGACGCCGCCCGTCGCGATCTCGCGAAGCGCTGAAGTCCGCCGCCAAACGCCTGGTCGCGCTCGCGGAGCGGATCGCCCCCGGTCGATAGCCGCGCGCGGGCGGACGGATCGCGCGTAAATTCTCGTCGCAGAATCAGCCTGTTTTTCTCGCAAATCGCAACAGTGGTCGCGCGACCACTGTTGGCGTCGGATCGCGAGCTGCGCCGCCATCAGCGCTCTCGCGTCGCTCGAGGTCTGCGGCCGGCTCGTGGTACAGCCGTCTCCACGGGTGAGCGCGATGGGTGAGTTCCAGGGGTTTCCGAAAGGTGGCGCGGCGTTCTTCGCCGAGCTCGCGAAGAAGCAGGATCGCGAGTGGTTCAAGGCCAACAAGGCGCGCTACGAGGAGCTCTGGGAGGAGCCGATGAAAGCGCTCCTCGCGGACCTGCAGGCGAAGCTCGCGAAGACCTTCCCCGGCGTCGCCGACGTGAAGCCCAAGGTGATGCGCATCTACCGCGACACGCGCTTCGCCAAGGACAAGAGCCCCTTCAAGACGAACATCGGCGCGACCCTCGCGCTCTCGAAGGACGTGCGCGCGCCTGCCTTCTACGTGCACGGCGATGCGAAGACCCACTTCGTCGCGTGCGGCGCGTGGACGATGGAGGCTCCCGTGCTCGCGCGCTTTCGCGCGGCCGTCGCAGGGGACGACGGCGAAGCGTTCGCCGCGAGCCTGAAGAAGCTGCTCGCCAAGGGCTTCGACGTCCACTCGCACGATCGTCTCAAGCGCGTGCCCGCTCCGTGGCCCCAAGATCATCCGCGCGCCGAGCTCCTGAAGGAGAAGGGCTTCGCGATCGGCTATCCGAAGGTGCCGGCGGCGCTCCCGGCCTCGCCCGAGTACGTCGCCTGGATCGTGACGCAGAGCCGCGCCGCCGCGCCGGTCCTCGAGTGGCTCGAGAGCGCGCTCGCCTGAGCCTCGCGCGTCGTCGCGTATCGCCCGTCGGCCACCGGGTGGTTGTCGGACGCTTCGCGAAGGGTGGCGTGCTGGCGCACGTCGGGCGCCGCCTCACGTCGCTCGCGTCGTTCGCTGCGCTCGGCGCGCGCCGTCAGGCGCAGAGGCACAGCACCTCGCCGGAGGCGTCGAGCATGCAGCCCGTCGGGATGGTGTCGGAGCAATAGGGCGGCGGAGGCGTGCAGAACGTCTGACAACCTTCGCCGCCGCTCGGCAGGAAGCAGGTGGTGCTGCCGGCCGGACACCCGCCCGCGTCGTCGGGCGCGGGCTCGCACGGCGGCTCCGCGCCTCCGCAGCACGGACGGATGCACCGTTGCCCCGCCGTGCACGTGGCGCCGCCGCACGGTCCGGGGCCGCCTGCGTCGGCCTCCTCGTCGGGCAGGCAACACTGCTGGCTGCACGCTCCGCACGTGTCGCACGGTTGGGGGCACATATCGAGCAAGGGCGCAGGGGCAGGGTGGAAACCGGGGCCGCATCCTCCGGCGCACCCGCAGGTTCCGCCCGCCGCCTCGCAGCCGCTCGGGCCGATGGCGCCATCGGGTGCGGCGCCGTCGATCGCCGCCGCGTCGCCGGCTGCTCCGTCGCGCGATCCCGCCGCGTCGCGCGCCTCGCCGTCGAGCGTCGCGGCATCCCTCGCGGGATCCGTCGACGAGCCGCACGCCGCGATCACGGCGAGCACGAGGGTCATGTGCGCGAGAGCGGTGGAGCGGTTCGACATGGTGAGAGGGTCGACCCAGCGCAGGCGCGTCGCAAGCGCCGCGTCGGAGTCGTCGCCGAGCGCTCTTGCAGTGGGTCAACGACGTGATCCGGACGGCTTTGGTAAGCTCGCGGCCTCGGGAGGGGGCACGTGGAACCCGGTCGGTCTGGCGAGGACGACCTTCAGTTCGACACCGTCGAGGCAGCCACGAGCGAGGCGCCGCCGCCGCTCGGGTGCGCGCGCTGCAAGAAGGCCATTGCCACCACCTACTACGAGGTCGACTCGCAGGTCACGTGCGACGCCTGTCATCGCGAGCTCGGGACACGTTGGCGTCGAGGAACGCCGGGAAAGCTGCTGCGCGCCGTCGTCTTCGGAGTCGGCGCGGCGATCGCCGGGGGTGTGGCGTACGGCGTCGTCAGCGCCGTCACGGGATACCACCTCGCTCTGATCTCGATCGGCGTCGGCATCCTCGTGGGCTACGCCGTCCGTCACGCGACCGCAGGAAAGGGCGGACGAGGCTACCAGTTGATCGCCGCGGTGCTGACGTACCTCGCGATCGCGGGATCGTACGTGCCCGAAGTTGCGCAGGGCATCCTCGCCGGCGCAGGTGAGAGCGCCGAGACGTCCGCGGGAGCCGCGGGCGGCTCGGTGGCGCCGACCGCGACGCCTGCGTCCGGTGCGCCCGCCGGCGCTTCGGCTCCGTCTGCGTCGCCTGCGAGCGCGCCAGCCGAAGCACCGAAGCCCTCCCTCGGCGAGGCGCTCGTCGGCCTGGTGATCTTCGGAATCGTGGTGATCGTCCTCGCGCTGGCGGCACCGATCCTCATCCTCGTGGACTCGTTCGGATCCGGCGTGCTCGAGATCCTCATCGTCGGCTTCGGCGTCTGGCGCGCGTGGCGGATGAACGCCGCCGCGGTACCCGTCGTGTCGGGGCCGTTCTCGGCGTCGGGTGCGCTCGCTGCGGCAGCGCAGCCGATCGCATCCGCGCCCGCGTCGAGCGCGGACGTGCCACGGCCGGTCGAGGATGTCGGAGACCGCTGAGCCGCGACCGAGCGGGCGAGCGTGTGGTGGGTGCAGCGTCATCCTCGGGCCTTCGTTGCTGGCTTGCCCGGCGTGCGGACGGCTGGTCCACAAAGAAAGGCTCGAGACGCTCGCGGCCACGGCGGCGCTCGCGTCGAGCGAAGGGCGCCCCGACGATGCGATCGGTGCGTGGCGCGACGCGCTCGTGCTGCTGCCAGACGACTCCCGTCAGGCAGACGTGATCCGCGAACGGATCGACGCGCTCGTCCGGTTGCCTTCGACCTCGACCACCCGCGCGCGTCGTGGGCTCGTGGCGACGACGGCGGGAGTCGTCGGCGGGCTGGGCCTCCTGCTCCTCAAGCTCAAGTGGGTCATCGCGTTCTTCTTCACCCAGGGCAAGCTCGCGCTGCTCGGCCTCACCAAGGTCGCGACGCTGCTGTCCATGCTCGCGAGCTTCGCGCTCTACTGGAACCTCTTCGGGTGGCCGTTCGCGATCGGTCTCGTCGGCAGCATCTACGTCCACGAGCTCGGCCACGTGGCGGCGCTGCGTTACCTGGGCATCCCGGTCGACGCGCCGATGTTCGTTCCCGGCTTCGGCGCCTTCGTCCGACTCCGTCAGCGCCCGGCGTCGCCGAAGGAGGACGCCAGCGTCGCTCTCGCCGGCCCCGAAGCAGGATTGCTCGCCGCGTTGCTCTCGGCAGCGCTGTACGGGATCACCGGGCTCGCCGTCTTCGGAGCCATCGCGCGTACCGGCGCCTGGATCAACCTCTTCAACCTCCTGCCGGTCGGTCCGCTCGACGGGGGTCGCGCACTTCGCGCGCTCTCGCGCGCGCACCGCATCGTCCTGACCGTCGTCTGTGCCGCGATGCTTCTGCTCACCGGCGAGACCATGCTGCTGCTCGTCGGTGCCGTGCTCGTCGTGCGCCTGTTCGAGCCCGACCCGCCGCGAAGTCGTCACGCGCACCTGCCTGCCCTCGCTCGGTTCGCGTTCGTCGTGATCGCGCTCTCGCTCGTCGCCCGGTTGGCGGCACCGCCGGAGCTCGCGCCATGAAGGTCTGCGGTGGTTGCGCTCACCACGACGCGGGTGGTCGCCGAGCTCTTTCGCATCGAGCTCACATCAGCCGAGCGCGTCGTCGACCTCGCGCGCGGCGCGGCGGCCGGAGAGCACGGCGCCGTGCACGGTCGCCGGATAGTCGGCGTTCGTCGCTTCGCCGGCGAAGAAGACGTTTCCGTCGACGGGCGCGGCGAGGGCACGGCGGTCGTCGGGCGTCGCGCCCTCGGCCAGGAACGAGTACGAGCCCAGCGTGAACGGGTCGCGCGTCCATCGCGTGATCACGTGACCGGTGGGCTGCGGCAGGCTCGAGCCGAACATCGAGCGGTAGATGGCGGTCAGGCGCGCGACGATGTCGGCATCGGTCCGCGCCTCCATCGCCCGCGCGTGCACGCCTCCGGTGAAGGCGATGAGCACGGGATGCCCGGCGAGCGCGTGCCAGTTGAGCACTTCGGGGAACTCGCCGCGCAGGTTCGACAGGTACGCGAAGCCGTGGGGCTCGTCGGGCCACTGCGCCCGCGGGAACCGGAGCGCGACCTTGTTGAGCGTCCCCATCTCGAGCCGCGCGATCGCGTCCCGCTTGCGTTGCGGGAGCTGCGGCGCGAACGCGACGTGCCCCGCCTTGAGCACGCCGAGCGGCAGCGTGACGACGGCCGCGCGCGCTTCGAACGTGGTGCCGGCGGCGATCACGCGGACGCCCGACCGGCTGCGCTCCACGCGCTCCACGCGATGGCTCGTGCGCACGTCGGCGCGGCGCGCGAGCGCGCGCGGCAGCTGGTCGTAGCCGTCGGGCAGCAGCGCGCTCGCGCCGCCGAATCCCTCACCCTCGTCGGCTTCGATCAGCGTCACGCGCGACAGCTCGCCCGCAGAGTCGGTCTCCAGCGAGGCCATCGACCAGTCGAGCGCGCGCCGCTCGAACGCATCGAGCTCTTCGCCGGCCACCGCGCGGAGCACCCCCGACTCGAAGGAGACGTCACGCGGCCGGCGCTCACCCTCTCGCGCCACGCTCCGCTCGATCCGCTCCCACCGCTCCTCGATGGCCTCCATCGTCTCGTCGTCCAGGCGCCGCCCGTCGTGATCGAACCCCATCACCTCGTCGTTCTGCTCCACCGTGCGCGCGCCGAGTTGCCGTGCGAGCTCGGCGACCGGGTTGCGGCGAACGCCCTCGATCCAGTGCGCGCCGAGGTCGATCGCGAAGCCGAGCGACCGATCGGTCCGCGTCCGGCCGCCGACGTGATCCCGCCCTTCGAGCACGATGACCGATCGACCGCGCTCGACGAGCGCAGCCGTCGCGCTCAGCCCGGCCATGCCCGCGCCGAGCACGATCACGTCGGCGCGCGCGCCACCCGACGGTCCGGGCGTGCGTCCACCCGCTCCGTAGGTCGTCGCAGCGGGCGGGTCGGATCCCACCTCCGAGCACGCCTGGCCACAGCCTGGCAGCCACACGCTCGCGGCTCCGACGCCTGCCGCCGAGCCCATCAGCCGCAGGGCCTCGCGCCGCGTCACCCCGCGCCCGCCCGCCTCACGGTCTCGCCGCA
>JADZFZ010000840.1 GCA_020854145.1 Deltaproteobacteria bacterium
ATCCCATGTCCACGACGGGCGGGATCCCCGTGTCCGGCAGCGGCCCCACGTCCGCGACCCCACCCTCGCCGACCGTCCCCGAGTCCCTGCGCGCGGGGGCGCCACGCTGCACGCACTTCTCCTCCGCGCAGCGCTGGCCCAACGGGCAGTCCGTGTCGAGCAGGCACTGGGGCGGATCGTCCCCACACGCGGTCGTGGAGATCCCGGCGAGCACGAGAGCGAGCATCCACCGACGCATCGGACACGACGCTAACACAGCAACCTCCAACTCTTGCTACTGTGGCGGCGCTCGTAGGTCGCCGCTCCGCTCGATGCTCGTTCCCGGTCTCTTCCTGTTCTCGTTCGTGTCGGGGGTTGCAGCCGCAGCCGCGGCGCAGGTCGAGCTCCGTCTGTCGCCTCGGTCCGCGCTGCTGTCGCGGGCGTTCTCGGCGTTCGTCGTCTTCGAGGTCCTGCTCGTCGTCCCGGTGTCGCTCTACTTCTACGTGTTCCACGGCGATTGGACCTTGCTCTACGTCGTCGATGCGCGGCACGTACCGTCCGCGCTCGCGGTGCTGCTCTTCGCGATCGAGGTCGCGATCGGCGTCGGCGGGTTCGCCGCGGCGGCTGCGCTCGTGCGCGGCCAACGACGAACGCTGGCCTACGTGCTGGCCGGAGCGGTCTCCACCGTGATGTTCCTCGGAGTCGCGTTGCTGTCGGCTCGGATGTCCGTCGTCGGCACCTACGGCCAGTTCCGCGGCGGCTTCGGGCTGCGCAGCTGGACGGAGACCGCCGTGCTCCCTGGCGTCGTCGCCATGCTGGCGGTGCTTCTGCTGGGTCTCGCGTTTCTCATCGTTCGTATCGTCGCGTCGAGCCGCCGCACGGCGTGAGCCGCCGCTGCAGTCGGTGTTGACCCCGTGGAATCGCGTCTGTTAGCGTCGCGACGCGTCTGGTGACCATGAACCGCCTTAGCCGCGTCGTGCCGTTGGTCCTCGCGCTCACCGCGTTCGTCGGCTGCGGTGGCGTCATCTACACGGCCCGCATCATCTCCGCCTCGCAGGCGGTCGAGCAGGCGCGCGAAGCCGGTGCGTCGGAGCTCGCGCCCTACGAGTACCACTACGCCGTGGAGAACCTCGACAAGGCCCGCGAGGAAGCCGCGGAGGCGGAGTACCAGGACGCCGTCGAGTTCGCGGGTCTCGCCGAGACCTTCGGCACCAAAGCGCTGCGCCTCGCACGCGAGCGCAGGATGCGTGAGCGGGAGGACGCCACCCGACCCGTGGTGCTCGATCGTCCGGTGGCCCCGGGCGAAGGCGACTCCGAAGGATCCGACGACCGATGATCGCTCGGCACGTTGGCACTCGGACCTGCGCCTCGCCCGGGAGCGCGCTGCGCCCCGTCATCCTCGCGTTCGCGTTTCTCTCGGCGCTCGCCACGACGGCCGGGTGCACGCGCGGCGCCGTCATGCAAGGCAGGATCGACGGCTCGCGCGAGATCGCCGAGCAGGCGGCACGCAACGGGGCCTACCGCTGCGCGCCGCGCGAGCTCGCGCTGGCTCGTGCGCACCTCGCGTTCGCCGAGGCCGAGCTCGCGCAGGGCAACTACGGCCGCGCCGACGAGGAGTACGCGATCGCGGAGCCGAACGCGCGCGCCGCTTATCGGTTGAGCCCCGCTGCGCGGTGCCTGGGCCGTGCGACGGTGGGTTGCCCCGACCGCGACTCCGACGGGATCTGCGACGCGACCGACGAGTGTCCCGACGATCCCGAGGACATGGACGGCAACCTCGACGAGGATGGTTGCCCCGAAGGCGAAGACGCAGACGGCGACGGGATCATCGACGACCGCGACCACTGCCCGCTCGAGCCCGAGGATCGCGACACCTTCCTCGACGACGACGGCTGCCCCGATCCCGACAACGACGCCGACGGCATCCGCGACGCCTCCGACAGCTGCGCCGACGAGCCCGAGGACCCCGACAGCTTCCAGGACGACAACGGCTGCCCCGAGCCGGACAACGACAGCGACACGGTCCTCGACGTCAACGATCGGTGCCCGAACGAGCCCGGCCCCGTCGACAACGAAGGCTGCCCGCGCGTCTATCAGGACGTCGTCGTCACCGGCAGCGAGATCCGCATCATGCAGCAGATCTTCTTCGAGTTCGATCGCGCGGTGATCCGGTCGGTCTCGTTCCCCATCCTCGACACCGTCGCGCAGGTCATGCGGGACTACCCGACGATCACGGTCGAGATCCAGGGCCACACCGACAGCCGCGGCAACGACGACTACAACCTCCGTCTCTCCGATCAGCGTGCCGCATCGGTGCGCGACTACCTCATGCGCGCGGGCATCGACGCCTCGCGAATGACGTCGCGCGGTTACGGCGAGACGCGACCGATCGAGAGCAATTCCACCAACGAGGGGCGCGCGCGTAATCGTCGCGTGCAGTTCATCCGCACCGACTCGGGCGCTCAGCAACAGCAATGATCCGGAGGGACCCGTGCGCTCATCCCCCCGCGCCGACCTGAGGGGGGCGGCGTCCCAAGGGACGGCGCGTACCGGACCTCGAAGTTGCACGTCCGCTCCCTGCCGACAAAGATCGCCGGATCAGCCGCAATGACAGCCCGCCGTCCCATTGGTCATCCCGCGCCCCGCTCGAAGGGGCTCGTCCCGCTGGTTCTCTTCGCTGCGCTGGTCGTCGTGACCGGGCCGGCCTGGGCCCAGTCGCGCGCGCAGGTCCAGCAGGTTCTGGACCTCAATCGCCAAGCGATGGAGGCCTATACGAACCTCGACATCGACCAGGCGCGCAGCCTGCTCGAGCGCGCGCTCTCGGTCGCGGGGCGCGGCGGCGTCACGGGCGGGCCGCTCGCCACGACCCATCGGAACCTCGCGGTCGTCATGATCGCGGGCCTGGCCGACAACGACGCGGGCCTCCAATCCTTCATCGCCGCGTTGCGCGCGGACCCCAACATCCGCCTCGATCCGCTCACCGCGACGCCCGAGATCCGAACCGTCTTCGCCCTCGCGCAGGCGCGTGTGGGATCGGGTGGCGGCCGCACGACTCCTCCCCCTACGCCTCCCGATGGGGGTGACGGCGGGGACGGCGGCGACGGCGGGGATGGCGGCGACGGCGGTGACGGTGGCGACGGCGGGGATGGTGGCGGCGGCGGCGAAGCCGGTGATCTCGCCCACGAGCCGCCGATCGAGCAGCTGCAGAACACGCCGCTTCCGATCTTCACCGAGGTCCCGCGCGGCACGCAGGTAGGCCACGTCTACCTGTTCTACAAGGGCCTCGGCATGTCGGACTTCCGCCGCGTGGAGATGCCGCGCGTCGGACGCGGCTACGGCTACCAGATCCCGTGCAGCGACGTCTTCGAGCCCGCGGTCGAGTACTACATCGCGGTCTTCGACGACTCCGGCGGACCGGTCGGCTTCGCCGGCACGCGCGCGTCGCCGCTTCGGGTGCCCATCGTTCGCGAGCGCACGCAGCCCGCGCCCGCGCTGCCGGGACGTTCACCGCCGGCCACGTGCAGCGACACCGAAGAGTGCCCGCCCGGCATGGAAGGTTGTCACGAAGGCCGGCGCGGCGGGCTCGGCGACCCGTGCACCAGCGACTCGGCCTGCGCCGAAGGTCTCGAGTGCGACGAAGGCTCGTGCGGCCCCGGCGACGGCGACGACGGCCCGAGCGACTCGGGCGACGCGCCCCGCTTCTTCCTGCAGCTCGGCGGCGCGCTCGGTGTCGCGTACCTCTCGGGCCAGATGAGCACCGACGTCGATGCGACCACACCGATCGGTGGCGTCTCGCCCGACGGACAAGAGTGTCCGTCCACGGAGCCCCAACCCTGCGGCTTCCCCGACGGCGTGGGCGACGTCATCAACATCACGAGCGCCGGGTTCACGCCGACCATCGCCATCCGCGCGCTCTTCGGGATGTGGTTCATCCCGCGCCTCGGCGGTGCGCTCGGCATCCGCTACCAGCCCGACGCCGGCCAGGGCTCGATGTCGCACTTCATGATCTACGGCCGCCTGCAGTACCTGCTCACACCGCCCGCCGCCGTGGGCATTCACGCCTCCGTGTTCGCGGGCGCGGGAGGCGGGCAGATCCAGCCGAAGCCCGACCTCATGGGCGCCGCGACTCCCGATGGCGGAGAGCGCTACGTCATCGCCGGCCTCGGTGCGGCGTTCGTCGGCGGCAGCATCGGCTACCG
>JADZFZ010000841.1 GCA_020854145.1 Deltaproteobacteria bacterium
GAGCTCGGCGCGCACCTGGCCGAGCAGCCCGACGCGGCGCTGGCCTGCGCCGTGTCGCTCCTGCGCGCGCTCGTGTATCTCCACGGGCGCGGGCGCGTGCACGGCGACCTGAAGCCGGCCAACGTGCTGGTGGACCGAGCCGGCGTTCGTCTGATCGATCTCGGCCTCGTCGTCCCGGTCGGCGCGCAACCCCTGGGCGGCACGGGCTTCTTCCTGCCGCCGGAGTACGAGCGCGGCGCGAGCGCGTCGGTCGCGGGCGATCTCTTCGCGTTCGGTCGGACGTTCGAGGACGCGGGCGGCCAGCACATCGTCGCGCGCTGGCCGAGCGCGCTGAGGGACGTCGTCGCGGCTTGTGTGCGCGAGGCACCCGAGCAACGGCCCGCCTCGGCGGAGGCGCTGCTCGCGCGGCTCGGCGCGACGCCGGGGCCCGTCGACCGGCTCGGCGAGCTGACGCGGGTCGCGACGGATCGCGCGCTCGAGGTCGCGGCGGCCGCGCTCGACCGCATGCAAGGCGAGGTCGTCGTCGTCGTCGCGCCGGAGGGATCCGGGCGAACGCGTCTCGCGCGCGACCTCGTTCGCCGCGTGCTCGCGCGGCGCGACGCGGTCGCCGACGTCTCCATCGGCGCCGGGCTGGGCGCTGCGGGGTTGGACGCGCTCGCGGCGTCGATCGCGGCGGACGCCACGGGCCGCGCCGGCGGGCTCGTGGCCGCCGCCGAGGAGCACGTGGCCGTGGTGCTCGACGTGCGCGGCGACGCCGAGCAGGCGGTGAGCGGCGACGTGCTCGACGCGCTCGCGGACGCGACGGGCCGGGTGCGTGCGGTGGCTGACGGCGCGCTGGTGCTGATCGGTTGCGATGCCGGCGCCGCCGCTACGCTGCGCGAGGCGGGAGCGCTCGTGGTGGAGATCCAGCCGCTCGCGTACGACCAGGTCGCCGGCGTGCTCCGCGAGGCCGGGGCGCGGGCGGACGATCGCGTGGTGGAGGCCATCGCCTCCGCCTCCGAGGGACGCGCGGGCCGCGTCGGTCGAGCGGCGCTCGCGCTGGCGGAGTCGCCGGAGCTCGGGCTGGACGTGCTGGTCGCGATCGCACGCGGTGACGCGGTCGGTGCCGGCGGTGCGACGGGCGAACCGACCTCTGCCTCGACGACGGGAGCGCTGGACCGCGCGCGCGCTGCCCTCGCTGCGCGCGAGCACGATCGGGCGATCGCGGAGCTGGCCGCGGCGTGGCCCGATCTCGCGCGCCGGCCGACACGGTCGGTCGAGGCGTCGTGCCTGCTCGCCCGCGCATACGCGGCGTCGGGACGCGTGGCCGACGCGGAGACGATCGCAGCGGCGCTGGCGAACGAAGCGCCGGTCGCGCTGCGTCTCGATCGCGCACGCTGGCTGGAGCGACTCGGTCGGTACGGGGACGCGCGCCGAGCGGCACGCGAGCTCGCGGGCGACGAGGATCCGAGCGTGCGCGCGGCGGCGGCCGTCGTGGGGGCGCAGGCGGCGCTCGCGCTCGGAGATCCAGCGGCGGCGGAGCGGAAGGCGAGCGCGGCGCTCGAGGACGTCGGGCCGACGGATCCGGCGCGCGTGCGATTGCTGGCGATCCGGAGCGACATTGCGCTCTTGCGGAGTGATTTCGGAGCGGCGCTCGAGCACGCGGTGGCTGCGGCGAACGTCGCGCGCGAGCTCGGAGACCATCGAGCCATCGCCCAGGCAGTGTCGCGCCTCGCATCGGTGCACGCGCTCGGCGGTGACCCGGTGCGTGCACGGGACCGACACGCCGAGGCGCTCGCGGAGGCGGAGCTCGCAGAGGACGTTGCGGGTTTGGCGACTTACGTGATGAACCTCGCGACGGCCGAGCACGCGCTCGGCGAGATCGCGACGGCCATCGCTCGTTACGAAGAGGCGGCTCGGCTCGCCCGCCGGCACGGACGCGACGCCGTGCGTGCGGCGGCGCTGTCGAACCTCGGCGGGCTGCTCGCGTGGGCGGGTGCGGAGGAAGAGGCCGAGGCGGTGCTCGTCGAGGCGGACGAGGCCGCGACGCGCTGCGGCGCCGCCGTCTTCGCGGCCCAGGTGGCGCTCGTGCGTGCGGAGATCGCGGCGCGGCGCGACCCGAAGGCGGCGCGGGCGTGGTGCGAGACGGCACGGGCCGCCTTCGTCGCGGCGGGCGCGGCGCGCCAGGCGCTCGAGACCGACCTGCTCGACGCCGAGATCGCGACGCGGGCGGGCGACGCGAGCGGCGCGCTCGGGACGGTGGCGCGCTTGCGTCCCGAGCTCGAGCGCGCGGGCCTCGGTGCGCGGGCGTCGGTGGTCGAGGCGCAGGCGGCGCTCGACGGCGACGACACGGAGCGCGCGCGCAGGGCGGCGGAGCTCGCGTCGCGCAGGGCGCGCGACGAGGGGGATCGCGAGCTCGAGGCGCGGGCGCTCGACGTGGTGGCGCGGGTTCACGAGCGCATGCGCACGGGCGCGGCGGGAGCGTACCGAGAGCGTGCACGCGTCGCGCTCGGGGACGCGGCGGCGCGGCTTCCCTCGGGGCTGCGCGAGCGCTTCCTCGCGGTGCCCGAACGAGCGGCGATCGCGCGCGAGGCCGAACGGTCTGCGGCCTCTTCGTCGACTGGCGGGGCGCGTGGGCTGGACGATCGCGCGCGACGGTTGCTCGCGCTGGTGCGACGCCTCTTGCTCGAGGGCGACGAGCGCAAGGTGCTCGAGTCGGCGGTGGACGAAGGAGTCGCGCTCACGCGTGCGGAGCGCGCGTTCCTGCTGACGCGCCGGTCGGGCGGGACGTCGGAGGTCGCGGTGGCGCGTAACCTCGATCGCGAGACCATCCGCAAGGGTCGGTTCCGGTTCAGCCGTTCCGTCGCCGAGCGCGTGCTCGACTCGGGCGAGCCGTTCCTGGCGGCGCGCGCGACCGAGGATCCGCTGCTGCGCGGGTCGCAGAGCGTGCTCGATCTGGGGCTGCGCTCGATCCTGTGCGTGCCGGTGCGCGGTCCGACGGGGCTCGCGGGAGCGCTCTACCTCGACCACCGGTTCGAGGCGGGGCGATTCGACGAGACGGATCTCGAGCTGGTGCAGGCGCTCGCGGACATCGTGGGCGTCGCGCTCGAGAACGCGCGCCTGCACCAGGGAGCGGCGCGGCACGCGGAGGAGCTCGAGCGCGCGCACGCGATGGCGGTCCGCGAGAGCGCGGAGCGCGCCGCGGAGGTGGAACGATTGGTAGAGGCGC
>JADZFZ010000842.1 GCA_020854145.1 Deltaproteobacteria bacterium
GCCACACCGCAGGTACTCCTCGAACTCCCGGACCACGAACTTCGGCAGCCCGCCGTGCTCCTCCGCCTGCTCCCGGAACGCTGGCCAGTGCCGCTCGACCGTGCGGTAGAGCACCGTCTCCTCGGGCTGAGGCGCGGACCTACAAGGCGATCGCCGCCGCGTACCCAGACGCCGTGCACGTCGGCCTCACGGCGACGCCATACCGCGCCGACGGCAAGGGCCTCGGCGGCTCCTACGACGAGTTGATCGTGGTGGCGTCGACGCGCGAGCTGATCGCCGACGGGTACCTCGTCGAACCCCGCGTGCTCACGGTCTCCGCGTCGTCGCTCCCAGACCTGTCGCGCGTCCGCGTGCGCGGCGGCGACTACGACGAGAAGGCGCTGGGCGACGCGGTGAATCAGCGCGCGCTCGTCGGGAACATTGTGGAGCACTGGCTCCAGCACGCCGACCGCGCGCGCACCGTCGTCTTCGCCGTCTCGATCGCGCACTCGCGGCACGTGGTCGAACGCTTCCGCGAGGCCGGGGTTCCGGCCGAGCACCTCGACGGTGACACGCCGACCGGGGATCGAGACGCGATCCTCGCCCGCCTCGCGCGCGGCGAGACCCGCGTCGTGGGATCGGTCGGTACGCTGTGCGAGGGCTGGGACATGCCCGCGGTGAAGTGCGCGATCCTCGCGCGACCGACGAAGTCGACGGGGCTCTACCTCCAGCAGGCGGGTCGCATCCTGCGGCCGTGGGAAGACGTCCGCGCTCTCATCCTCGACCACGCAGGCTGCGCCGTGGAGCACGGGCTGCCGCAGGACGATCGCGAGTTCACGCTCGACGGCGTCGAGAAGGGGGGCGACCCGAAGCGGAAGCCGGTGCGCTCCAAGACCTGTCCGTCGTGCTTCGCCGTGTTGCCGTTGGGCACCGCCGTCTGCCCCGTGTGCGCCACGCTGCTGGGGGGCGCCGCGGCGCCGCTCCGGGAGACTGCCGACAGGCTCGTCGAAGCGACGCCTGCGGTCCAGCCACGCCCGCGAGCGCCGCCGCCAGACGATCGCGGCGTCCTCGACGTGCTCCGCCAGGCCGCGCGAGCCGGCGGGCGGCTTGGTTGGGACGCTTTTGATGGGCAGTGACCGTGCCGTCGTCTACCCGACGGGTTGTGGGGGCTCCTTCGGAAGGCCGAGTTCTTCGTCGAGCTTGGGCTGCAACTCTGCTACGAGGGCGTCGAGCAGCGGGAGCACTCCATCCAGGCGCTCGCTGATGACGGTGGTCGAAAGGCCGGTCAAGTCGCCCTCAGACGGAAGCCGGCTGGCAAGATAGCGGGCCGGAGCCTCTGGCAGGTTCGTGATGACGAACGCTCGCACGCAGCCGAGGTCCCGGTACTGTTTCAGTTGCCGCACAAGGGCCGGAACCTGTGCATCTATCTGCTGTTGACCGATGCTCGCAGGCGCATGCAGTAGCTTCACCTCGAGCCCGACCGCAAGGTGCGGGATCGCGACGTCGATCTCGGGTCCCGACTTGCCGCCCCATCTGGCGCCCGGGAACGCAGCGGCGGCTCCCGGGTAGTGGCTGTTGATGTAGTGCGCGAGGAAGAGCGGCAGCGCGACTTCCTCACCGCTTTTCAGAACCGCGAGCCACGGGGCCAGCCGCAGGACCTCGACGTACTCGGAGTCGTCGGCCAACATTGTCGCACCGAACCCAGTCGCGCCGGCGATTGAGAGTTCTGCTGAGCCGCCGGCGGCGGGAACGCTCACGCGGTAGATCGGAAGGGCGGCACCGCTGAGCCTTTCGAGTGCGGCGACCATCTCGCCGTAGTCCTCTTCATCGAGCCCGGAGGCCTCAAGCTGACGGTTGCGGAGATCGAGCGCGGCGCTCGCGCTTGCGCTCGCTAGCCATCCCGAGAGCGAGGGGAGCAAACGCATGAGGTCCGGAATCAGGCGGTCGAACTCGCTGCTCTTCTTCGACGAGATCTGCTGCGCGGCAAACGCCCCGATGGCTGCCTGCCGCTCAGCTTCCGTGGCTGCTGAACCGGCGCGCTTCGCGACATCGGCAATCGCGGAACGAAGGAACGGCAGAGCGCGGCGAAGTAGCTCAATGAATCCGAGCTCACCGCGCGCGCGGTCCACCTCGATGGTGTCGTCCATGTCCTCGACATCGGCGTCGACGACAAACAAGCCGAACTCCCTCGCGCCCCATGCAAGGTCATCGCCATGAACGAGGAGTAGCTCGCACGCCGACGACAGCCCCGGTGACTTGGCGGCAATGACGAAGGGCTCGAGCGTCGCGGCTCGCTGGTCGTAATCGGAAGGAGGCTTCACCGCCGTCAGTCTACAGCGGAGCGACGTGACCGGTGACCCGCCGATGCGGCGTGGTCTTTGCCGACTCATGCGCGACCAACGAGCGAGGGCGCCCCCTGCGAGCGCGCCGACGCGGGGGCCCGCATCCCCGGTCGTCGATCGTCCCCCTGACGCCCGCGAGGCGCCTCGGCTGCGGCTCGTCGCCGCGGCGCTGGCGTCCGCTTGCCCTCACGTTCCCCGCCGTCCCGTGATCGCCGTCGCTGGAGGCCGCCGTGACGCGCGTCGCGGTGGCGCCGAACAAGTACGCGCGCGGGGTCGAGCCGGGTCGGCTCGAGGTGCCCGCCGTGTACGTCGTGCGGGAACTGCGCGAAGCGCTGACGCGCGTTTACCGTACCGACGCGCACCTCGTCTCGTACGTCGTCGGCGGATAAGGCAAGCGAACTGCGAATTCTCGTCCTCGGGTCCGGGGCGATTCGCCCCCCGCCGCCTGAACCCCCACCCCGCACGGAGGCTGCGGCACCGGATCTGGCATCCGGCTGCTCGAC
>JADZFZ010000843.1 GCA_020854145.1 Deltaproteobacteria bacterium
AGGCCCGCACATTCGAGCGTGACCGGACGCTCGCCCGCAGATGCGCTGCGGGACGACGCCTCCGGCGAGGGTGATCGCATGCTCGGATTCGTGATTGGAACGGCCTGTCTCATCGGGCTCGTGTGGGTGTTGCGCGGTCGCCGGCGTTTCGGGTTCGTGCCGTGGTCGCGCCACGGGTGCGGCCGCGGCATGCACGGCGACGGCGGCTTCGGTTGGCGCGGCGGCGGACCCCGCAGCGCGTTGCGCGGGCTCTTCGAGCGGCTCGAGACGACTCCAGGCCAGGAGAAGGTCGTGCTCGCCGCGATCGACGACCTGCGGACCCACGGCAAGGGCGCGCGCGAGAAGCTCCGCGTCGCCACCGCGGACGTGGCCGCGTCGCTGCGCGGGGACGTCTTCGACGAGGCGGCTGCACGCACGGCGTTCGAGAAGATGGAGAACGTCGTCATCGAGACGCGCGAAGCGACGCTCGGCGCGCTCGGTCGCGTGCACGAGGCGCTCGACTCGAGCCAGCGCCAGGAGCTCGCCTCGATGCTCGAGAAGCTCGGCGGCGCCGAGCGCGGCTTCGGCTTCGGTCCGTATCGGCTCTAACCGCGAGCGAGGAGAAACACCATGAAACGCAAGATCCTGATCGTCCTGCTCGCGCTCGGAACCCTGGGCGGCTACGGCATGGGCATCGCGCGGCTCGTGCGCGTCCGCAGCCACCAGCACGCTCGCTTCGAGCAATACGTCGAGCGCGTCTGCGAGCGCGGGGCGCGACGCGCCCTCGACCGCGACCGGGGCCACCGGGCGTTCGGCCCGCCCGCGGGTTTCCCGCACGCCGGGCCCCGGCACCCCGATGGACGCGATCGCGCCATCCGATAGCCGGGCGCGCTACGCTGGCCTGCGTGAGATGACCCGCGTCCTGCTCATCGACGACGACGCACGCCTGTTCGAGCTCCTCGCGACGTTCCTCGGCGACCATGGCATCACGCTGTCGCGCGCCGCCAACGGCCGCGAGGGGCTCGGCGCGCTCGATCAGGGCGCGTTCGACGCCGTGCTCCTCGACGTGATGATGCCGGGTCTCGACGGCCTCGAGGTGCTCCGAAGGATACGCCAAAAAAGCCAACTACCGATCGTGATGCTCACGGCCAAGGGCGACGAGACCGACCGCGTCGTGGGTCTCGAGCTCGGCGCGGACGACTACGTGCCCAAGCCGTTCAGCCCGCGCGAGCTGTTGGCGCGCCTGCGAGCGGTCCTGCGTCGCTCGGCGCCGACGCCCGCCAGCGAAGAGCTGCGCGTGGGCGACCTCGTGATCGACGTGGCGGCGCGACAGGTGCGCGTGGGCGAGCGCACGCCGGAGCTCACGGGCATCGAGTTCGACATCCTCGTCGCGCTCGCGCGTCGAGCGGGCAGACCCGTGGCGCGCGAGTCGTTGCTCGCCGAAGCGGGACGCGGCGACGTCGTCGTGGGCGAGCGCACCGTCGACGTCCACGTCTCGCACCTGCGACAGAAGCTCGGCGACGACCCGCGGACGCCGCGCCTCATCAAGACGGTGCGCGGTCTCGGCTACGTGCTCGCGAAAGGGCCGTGAGTGCGTCGTCGCCCGCCGGAGGGCTGCCACGAAGGGCACGGACCGCCGCGGCGTGTCGGCCTGCGCGGCTACGTCCGCTCGCACCTGCACCGGCGCATTTTCGTCTGGTTCGGCGCGACCATCGTGACCACCGCGGTCTTCGTGGGTCTCGCCGCATGGATCACGTCGCGAGCCGAGTCCGCGTCGTGGATGCAGGACTTCGATCGCGTCCGCCGGTTCTCCGCGGGGCGGTTCGCGCTCGTCTGGGACGATCCGCCTCGTCGCGCCGAGCTCGCCCGCGCCATCGCGCGCGACCTGGACGTCGCCGTTCATCTCCGTGACGTGCGGGGTCGGTCGCTCGGTCGGTTCGGGCCTCGATGCCCGCGCGCCCAGTGGTCGCTCCCGATCGGAGACCCCGTGCCGCGCGGGGTCGTCGAGCTCTGCGTCCCGCGCCGCGGGGGCATCCCGCTCTGGCGGCTCCTGCTGCCGCTCGTCGTCGGCGTCGTCGTCCTCTGGGCGATCACGGGGAAGATCGCGCGCAAGATCGCGCGACCGCTCGGCTCGCTCACCGCCGTCACGCGCGACCTCGGCGACGGCAAGCTCAAGAGCCGCGTGCAGCTCAGCCGTCACGAGCCGGGCGAGGTCGGCGCGCTGGCCGACGCGATCAACGACATGGCCGAGCGCATCGAGCGACAGCTCGCCGATCAACGCGAGCTGCTCGCCGCCGTCTCGCACGAGCTTCGCACGCCGCTGTCGCGCATCCGCTTGCTGGTCGAGCTGCTCGGCTCGCGTGTCGGCCACGTCCGCGCAGAGCCCGGTCGAAGCGATCACGCGCCCGGCGACACGACGAAGCTGCTGGAGGATCTCGATCGCGAGGTGGTCGAGATCGACGCGCTCGTCGGAGAGCTGCTCGCTGCATCGCGTCTCGATTTCGCGGCGCTCGAGCGAAAGACCGTCGATGGCGCGGAGCTGGGTCTGCGCGCGCTCGATCGTGCCGGGCTCGACGTGTCGCTGCTCTCGGCGTCGGGGGACCTCTCGTTCGAGGCGGATCCGACGCTCCTCTCACGCGCCCTCGCCAACCTCCTCGACAACGCACGCAAACACGCGGGCGGAGTCGTCGCGTTGCGCGTCGAGTCTCGTCCAGGCGGCCTCGGCACCGGCGGCGCGCGCGAGCTCGCGTTCGAGGTCGACGACGCGGGCGGAGGCTTCCGCGAAGGCGACGAGGTGCGCGTCTTCCAGGCGTTCTACCGAGGCGCGAGCGGCGATCGCGGCGCCCACGACGCGAGCTCGCTCGGGCTCGGTCTGTCGCTCGTGCGGCGCATCGCCGAGGCCCACGGCGGTCGTGCCTACGCGCAGAACCGCGCAGGCGGCGGCGCGACGGTCGGCATCGTCGTGCCGGCTTCCGCACCCGAAGGCGTGGGGCACCACCGCCAACGCGAGTAGAGTCGGGCGGTGGTCCGCACGCTCGTCTGCTTGGTCCCGGCGACACTTCTTCTCTGCTTGGCGGCGGGCGCTTCCGCCCAAGCCATGTGCATCGACACGACCGGCACGATGTGTCTCGACGTCATCCGTCGTGGCCGGCCCGACGGCGTGGTCGAGGACATCTTCCGCACGAGCGACGGTCGCTTCGCGCCGCAGCTGACCTTCGCGCGTTACGTGCGTGGCGTGAACGGGTGCATCGGCAACACCACCGATCGCACGATCCTGACCGGCTACACGTGCCACTCGCCCGCGCCCGGCGAGGAGATCGGTCCCTACGCGGACTCGCTCGACTGGGCGTGGTCGCAAGTGTTGCGCACGCACGACGACGGCACGACGGTCGCCGACGGCGAAGCCGGCTTCTACGTCCCGTGGCGCGGGCGGATCTACGACCTCGGCGGCGAGGCCAACCGCGTCGTGCTGCTGCCGGTGACCGATCACGAGCCGCTGCCTTGCGAGGCGTTCGAGTACAGCGTGTGGCTCAGCAACGACGCGGACGCGACGGAGATCGCGGCACCCGACGCGCCCGATCCGTCGCG
>JADZFZ010000844.1 GCA_020854145.1 Deltaproteobacteria bacterium
ACGGAGGACGCGATGCATACCATCTACTTCACCAAACTGTTCACGGGGGGGGTTCTCAAGGGCTTGACGTACCATGACCAGGCGACGGGGGCGGATGTGACCGCGCTCGCGAAGCAGTTCCGCATCGGGCGAGAAATTCGCCGTCCCGTGTGCGGGTCTCCGTACCGCATCGTGGATGCTTCGTTTCAGAAGTACGCGCGCTAGGGAGGACGCGATGACGCAGGCAACGGAACAAGAGACCCGCGTGGCGCTGATCGACGCGCTGCGCGCTCGGCTGGCGGTGCTCCGCACCCTCACCCTTCCCTACGCCTACCACGAGCGGGCGCAGATCGTCGCTCACGGCGCGGAGTACGCCGCGGGCCGGTCGCTCGCCGAGCTCCAGGCGCTCCACCGCTCGGCCGGCCTGCTCCTCGAGGTCGGCATGCAGCCCGGCCACTGCTACCGGGGCGGGTCGTTCGACGACGCCGCCAAGGTCGGCGGGTGCCATGCCGGCGAGGACGCCGACCGCGCGTGGTGCGAGTGCGAGTGCGTGACCTGTCAGGAGGAGGTGTGACGTGACGATTCCCGCGTGTCCCGACTGTCCCGACCGTGGCCTGGTCCCGGTCTCCCCGACGTGCCCGGCGCAGTACTGCGCGGCGTGCTGCCACGAGCGCCACTGCGCGTCCTGCCACGACAGCCTCTATGACGACCTGTCCAATCTCTGCGACCGCTGCCGGCTCGAGGTCGCGATCGACCGCGCGATGCTGGACGCGGAGGTGCGCTCGTGAGCGACACGATCCGCATCCTCCACGTCACCGAGCCGCTGGACGCGCCCATCTGCCCGAAGTGCGGCGGCGGCCACGAGGACGACGGCGGGCCGGTCACCCGTCGCGGGTCGTGGAATGACGGCCCGTTCTACTGGGAGTGCTACGACTGCGAGGAGTGGTACGACGGGCACCTCGTGCCCGTGCAGTGGGGGCACGTATGAGCACGATCACGCTCCGGCGCGAGGACGTGATGCACCTGATCGACGTGGCCGCGTCCTGCGTCGGCGCGCTCCAGGGCGTGGCGGACAGCGCGCACCTCGGGGTAGCGTCCAAGGTGCGCGGCTACGCGGTGGCGCTCGAGGACGCACTGTGCCGGCTGGCGCGGCAGATCGACGCGCTTGACGGCAACGCGCAGGGGGCCGCGTGACGCGCCTCCGCAAAGGACCGCTGCCGATGCGGCCGGCCGCGCTCACGGCGGATCAGCGCGTGCTCTACCTGGCGCTCCGCAAGGAAGCGGTCACCCCCACGGTGCGGCTCCGGTTCTGGGCGCTCGGCCTGCTGCTGGCGCTCGCGAGCGCCCTCGGCGTGGTGGGCGGATGGTGCGCGGCGGTGCTGCGATGACCGACTATCACGCCTTCCTCGCGGAGAAGCATCTTCGAGCGGACGCGATCGGATTGGCCGATCCACCGCCACTCTCCCCGAGGCTCTTTCCGTTCCAGCATGACATCGTGCGCTGGGCGCTCCGTCGAGGTCGCGCGGCCATCTTCGCGGATTGCGGACTCGGGAAGGGGTGGATGGCCATCGAATGGGCACGGGTGGTCGCGGAGGTCACCCGCCAGCCGGTCTTGATCGTGGCACCGCTCGCCGTCGCGCAGCAATTTCAGCGCGAGGGCCGGAAGCTCGGCGTGGCCGTCCGTATCTGCCGGGACGCCGCCGACATTGCCGATGGCGTGAACGTCACCAACTACGACCGCCTGCATCGGTTTGAGGACGTGGCGCTTGGGGGCGTCGTGCTCGACGAATCCTCTATCCTCAAGGATCATACATCCGCGACGCGCAATGCCATTCTCGCCCGCTTCGCGGCGACACCGTTCCGGCTGGCCTGCACGGCGACTCCGGCGCCAAACGATCACATGGAGCTCGGGAATCACGCCGAATACCTGGGGACGCTCTCGCGTCAGGAAATGCTCGCGACGTTCTTCTGTCACGACGGGGGCGAGACGCAGGCATGGCGGTTGAAGGGGCACGCGGAGCGGGATTTCTGGCGCTGGGTGGCGTCGTGGGCCGTCTGCGTCCGGTATCCGAGCGACCTCGGCTACGAAGACGGCGACTATCGCTTGCCGCCGCTCCATCTCCACGAGCATCGGGTGCAGACCAGCAACGCCCTCGCTCAGGAATCCGGGCTGCTCTTTGCCGTCGAAGCGCAAACGCTCGAGGCCCAGCGCGCCGCCCGCAAAGCGAGCCTCGAGGATCGCGTGGCGATTGCGGCCGAGCTCGCGCATCATTCTGGGGAGCCATGGATCCTGTGGTGCGATCTCAATGTGGAGTCCGAGGCGCTGGCGCGATCGGTGCCGGGGGCCGTGGAGGTGCGCGGCTCGGATGACTCGGAGACGAAAGAGGCCCGGCTCGCAGATTTCTCGGAAGGCCGAACGCGCGTGCTCGTCACCAAGCCGTCGATCGCAGGCCACGGCATGAATTGGCAGCACTGCGCGCACGTCGCCTTCGTCGGGCTCTCACACTCGTTCGAGGCATACTATCAGGCGCTCCGACGCACGTATCGCTTCGGACAAACGCGGCCGGTCCACGTCCATATCATCACCAGCACCGGCGAGGGCGCCGTGCTCGCAAATCTCAAGCGGAAGCAGGCGGAAGCCGAGACGCTCCACGCGGAGCTCGTCGCGCACCTTGAGGACTTTGCCGCCGTGAAAGCGGCTGGGCGGGAGCTGGCGACCTACCGGCCGCATCACATGCTCACCATTCCCTCATGGCTTGTTTCGGAGGCGGCATGACGCAGGTACTCGATCAAACGGTGACGGATCGGTTCACGATGATTCAGGGCGATTGCGTGGAGGTCGTGCGCGGACTCCCGAGCGCCTCGATCCATTACACGATCTTCTCCCCGCCGTTCGCGTCGCTCTACACGTACTCGGATAGCGAGCGCGACATGGGCAACTGCCGCGACCATCGGGATTTCGCTGAGCATTTCGCGTTTCTCGTGCCCGAGCTGCTGCGGGTGACGATGCCCGGTCGGCTGCTCTCCTTCCACTGCATGAACCTGCCCACGTCCAAGGCGCGGGATGGCGTCATCGGGATCACGGACTTTCGGGGCGATCTCATCCGCGCATTCACGGCGGCTGGGTGGATCTACCATTCGGAGGTCTGCATCTGGAAAGATCCCGTAACCGCGATGCAGCGCACGAAGGCGCTCGGGCTGCTCCACAAGCAGATCAAGAAAGACTCATGCATGAGTCGGCAGGGGATCGCCGATTATCTCGTGACGATGCGGGCGCCGGGCGACAATCCCGAGCGGGTGACGCACACGAACGCAAGCTTTCCGGTGGATCGCTGGCAACGGTATGCCTCGCCAGTCTGGATGGACATCGACCCGTCGGACACGCTCCAGCACCGGAGCGCCCGCGAGGAACGGGACGAGCGGCACATTGCCCCGCTTCAGCTTCAGGTGATCGCCCGTGCCCTGGAGCTCTGGACGAACCCCAACGATATCGTCCTCTCGCCCTTCGCGGGCATCGGATCGGAAGGATACGTGGCGCTGGAGCACGGGCGGCGATTCGTCGGCGTCGAGCTCAAGCGGTCCTACTACGAGCAAGCTCTCGCAAATCTGCGCAGCCAGCGATCCCAAGGGGCGCTCTTTCATGGAGGTGCCGCATGATGCCGATGACGACCAACGATGCCGTCCTGCTCGAGGTCCGCGAGCAGGTGGACCACGCGACGCATCGGTACGGATCCTTCGCCTCGACGCACGAGGCGTATGGCGTCCTCGCCGAAGAAGTGGCCGAGCTCCTGACCGCGATCCGCGCGAACGCGCTCGAATCAGTGCGGATGGAGGC
>JADZFZ010000845.1 GCA_020854145.1 Deltaproteobacteria bacterium
CCGAGCTGCAGCTTGTTGTCGCTCGGCTCGAGGCACACGGCGAGATCGAGCGCGGCCACGTCGGGCATCGCGTCGAGCAGCGGACCGAGCTCGTTGTCCGCGAACGGGCCCTCCTCGCGCGCGTAGAAGACCAGCACGACGTCGAACGCGAGCGCGTCGTACGACGCCATCTCCAGCACGTCCAGCATCAGCGCGAGCCCCGACTTCATGTCCGCTGCACCGGGTCCGTAGAGCCGATCCGCCTCGACGCGCGGATCGCGCGAATGCGCCGTCCGCACGACGTCCAGATGCCCGACGAGACCGACTCTCGGTCGCTCGCTCCGCACCGCGCGGTCACACAGCCAACCGACGATCGAGTCGCCGTGACGCGCCACTCGGGCACGACCGAGCCGCGCGACGAGGCGCGCTTCGAGCGCATCGCAGAGCGGCTTCTCGTCGCCGTAGAAGCTCGACACGCGCACCAGATCGAGCAGGGACGCGACGAGCCCTTCGTCCGCCTCGCGAGTGGAGCTCACGTCGAGACCCCGAAGTCGCGCAGCGCCGCGTTGAGAGACGTCTTGCGATCCGTCGACTCCGTCCGCTGGCCGATGATCAGCGCGCAAGTGACCCCGAACTCGCCCGCCGGGAATCGCTTCGGACGCGATCCGGGGATCACCACCGATCGCGCCGGCACGCGCCCGCGGTGCTCGACGGGCTCGGGACCGGTCACGTCGATGATGGCGGTGCTCGACGTCAGCACCACGTTGGCGCCGAGCACGGCCTCCTGCTCGACGACCACGCCTTCGACCACGATGCAGCGCGAGCCGATGAACGCTCCGTCCTCGATCACGACGGGGCTCGCCTGGACCGGCTCGAGGACGCCGCCGATGCCGACGCCGCCCGACAGATGCACGTCGCGACCGATCTGCGCGCACGATCCGACCGTCGCCCACGTGTCGACCATCGTGCCTGCGCCGACGTACGCGCCGATGTTCACGTAGCCCGGCATCACCACGGCGCCGCGCTCGACGTGCGCGCCGTAGCGGATGACGCCCGGTGGAACGAGCCGCACGCCCGCGCGATCCAGGTCTTTCTTGAGCGGCACCTTGTCGTGGAACTCGAACGGACCGACCTCCATCTTCCCGAGCGATTGGATCTGGAAGTAGAGGAGCACCGCCTCTTTCAACCATGCGTGGACCGTCCACGATCCCGGCCCGACGCGCGTCGCGATGCGCACCTCTCCCCGGTCGAGCCGGGCGAGCGCGCTGCGCACCGCGTTCGCGTGCGTGACGTCGTGGAGCAGCGTTCGATCCTCGAACGCCGCATGGACCAGCTGCTCCTCTTCCCGAAGCATCGAGCTCTCCGACATGCGGCCTTCATACAACCCGCGCGCCGGCGGCGCACCGCGCACGTGCTGCCCCTCCACTTCTTTCTCCGTCCCCGACCGGATGAAGGACCGCCCGTCGATCGACTTGTCGATCCGCGCGCTCTAACGTCCGTGCATGCGTTCGGGCTCTCGTGGGAAACGGATCGTCTCCGTCGCGCTGTTCGCAATCGCTGCGCTCGCCTGGTTGGCGTGCTTGAACGGCGAGGAGTCACCCGCGCGGAGCTCGCCCGAGGAAGAAGGTTTCCGGCTGGTCATGGCCGACGCGCCGCAGGGAGCGCCGCTCGCCGGATGGCGTGCACCCGGCAGCGACATGGCGTTCGTGGTCGGAGGCCAGATCCTGCGAAGCGGCGGTGGGTTCGTGTGGTCGCTCGACATGCGCGAAGAGCGCGCCTCCACGCTCGTCGGCGCGCCCGGTGCGCTCTGGTGGATCCACGGCACGTCCGAGACGGAGATGTGGGTCGTCGGAGAGCGCGGCTTCGCCGGCTTCTTCAGCGGTCGATCCCTGCGCGAGCTCGCGATGCCGGACACCTTCGCGCTCGAAGACGTCACGCTCTACGGCGTGTGGACGCAGGACGGCGACGAGGTCTGGGCCGTCGGCGTGGAGCGTCGAGCCGATGCATCCGAACGCGGGGTGCTCCTGCGTTCGACCGATCGCGACTCCTTCCAGGAGGTGGACTACGGCTTCGTCGCGGAGTCTCCGCTCTACAAGGTCTGGGGCTCGGGCCCGAACGACGTGTTCGTCGTGGGGGACCGTGGGATCATCCTGCGCTGGGACGGCGCGAGCTGGGCCCGGCTCGAGAGCGGCACCGACCAACGCCTCGGTGTGGTGCACGGTCGCGGTCCGAACCAAGTCTGGGCAGCCGGCGGATCGAGCGAGGGCATCCTGTTGCGCTGGGACGGCGCGACGTGGCGACGCGACGAGTCGTTGCCCTCCGGCACCGCACCGCTCTACGGGCTCTGGGTCGCGCCCGAGGACGGCTACTTCCCCGACCCGAGCGCGCCGGGCGCCCAGCTTCCCGCCGTCCTCTACGTCTCCGGGACGTACGGCACCGTCGGGCGCCGTTACGAGAACGGGCCGTGGGTCGTTCAGGACGCCCCGGAGACGCCCGACGTCCTGCACTCGGTGCTCGGTTGGAGCACCGATCGCGCGCTCGCGCTCGGCGGCAACCTCGCGTCCGGCCCTCCCTACACGGGCGTCGTGCTCGCGCTCTCCGCGGGCTTCGACGACTTCATTCTGCTGGACGGCAGCCCGTACTACCGAAACGGCGTGAGACCACCGTCGGGCGGCGGCGGCGGCGGCTTCCAGTAGGGCTCCCACGCCCCTGCACCCGTCGCGATCGGAAGTCAGAGCAGCGCGACGTCGATCGGAAGTCAGAGCAGCGCGACGTCGACCTCGACGGTCGAGTGCGACGCGGTGTCCGACGAGCCACTCATCGTGAAGACCTCGATGCTCCACGCGCCGAGCTCGACGATCTCGTGGTCCTGCGCGAGCACGTTCAACCGCGCACGCCCCGGCGGGAGCATCCCGAGCAGCTCGGGCGGCGCGACCGCGCTCGCGGCGGCAGCCTCGAAGCGACATCGCACGATCTCGGCCGGATCCTCTCCGACCGTGAGCACCACGAGCACGTCGCCCACGATCACGCCGGTCTCGTCCGGCCTCCACGCGAGCGGCAGGCCGAGCGATCGATCGATTGCCAGGAGCGACGGCGGCTCGGGGATGGTGGGCTCGGAGAGCACGATCGCCGGCACGCCGTGCAGCGTGACCGCGAACGCGGCCACGTCGCCGCCGTGTGCCGCGAAGGTCAGCTCCTCGCCCCCACGCCAGAGTGGGGTCATCCCGATGACCTCCTCGTAGGACCCGTCCGCCATCGGCGACAGACGCACGTCGCTCGCCCCTCCCCGCACCTCGAGCGTGCCCGCGTGCGGCAGCGGCGGGACCGGCTCGACCGGAAGACCGGTGCACCGTTCGTAGACGCATACGCCGACCGTGGCCGCGGTGGCGCACGCCACGGATGCATCGTCCGCTCGGAAGCGCGCTCCCACGTTGTGCACGGCGACGGGCATCCCGCCGAAGTCCACCTCGAGGCTCGTCGCGTAGAACGTCCCGCGGCCCGAGCCGAATCCGGATGCGTCGCCCAGCGCAGCGTCCGACGGACCGGCATCCTCGATCGCCGAGCCGGCGTCCGCGCGCCCACCGTCGCGCTCCGTCCCGGCATCGGGCACGGAAGCAGCGTCCGGCTCGTCTGCCGCGTCGAGAAGCAGAGGCGTGTCCGGCGCGGCGTCGCGCACGGCGCCCATGTCGTGGTCCCGGTCGGCAGCATCGCGCGGTCGCCCGGCGTCGAGCGCGGGACCCATGTCGGACGGTGACGAGCCAGCGTCGTCGCCGTCACAGGAGACTGCCAGCGCAACGCAGCCGAGCAGCGCGGTGGCGAGCCCGCGAAGTGAGCGACGACTCATCGCTGCCGAGAGGATACCGCGAGGCGAAGCCGCCCGCGTCGGCCGGAGGCGGCTTCCAGTAGCATGGAGCCGTGCGTCGCCAGACCCTCCGATGGCTCGCGATCGGGATCGCCAGCTTCGGCCTCGTCGCGCTCTGCACGCACGCCGCGCTCGGACGTTATCGCGATGACCTCGGCGCCCGACGCGATCTGCATCGGAGCGCGTTCGTCGGCTCGCGCGCGTGCGCCCGATGTCACGGCGACCACACACGGTCCTGGCGCGCCACGTTCCATCGCACGATGACCCAGGACGCCGCCGCGCGGGACGCCGTGGCCGCGCCGTTCGCCGGCGAGCGGTACCGCTACGCGGGCCTGGTGGCGACCATGCGACGCGACGAGGCGGGCGCTCCCGAGATCGAGGTTCGCGATGGGGCGCAGCGGCTCGTGTGGCGCGGCGACGTGGTCCGAACGGTCGGCTCGCGTCGCTTCCAGCAGTACGTGGTCCGCGGGCCACGTGGCTCGTCGTGGCGAGCTCCTCTCGCGTGGAGCATCGAGGACCGGCGATGGATGCACATGAACGGCGCGTTCCTCACGCCGGATCCGACCGTGGTGCAGGAGCGCAGCACGGGTCGCGACGAGGCGCACCCGGACCACGAGACCGCGCGCGAGGCGTTCCTGCGGCACGTGACGCGATGGAACGACAACTGTGTATTTTGTCATAATACGGGACCGAACCCCGGTTACGCGCAGGGCACGGATCGCTTCGACACGGAGGTGGCCGAGCTCGGCATCGCGTGCGAGGCGTGCCACGGTCCCGGCGAGCTCCACGTGCGCGCCAACACCGACCCGCTGCGGCGCTACGTGCTGCGTGCCGACGGCGGGCGCGATCCCACCATCGTCAATCCCGCGCGCCTGTCGCCCGAACGTGCGGCGGACGTCTGTGGGCGCTGCCATGGTCAGCGCATCGCAGACCGGGTGGAGCGATTCCTCGCGCGCGGAGACCCGTTCGTCCCCGGCGAGCCGCTCGAGCTGTACTCGTCGCCGCTCTGGCAGGACACGACGCTCGGCTCGCATCGCGACGAGATCGAGGACGAGATCGGCACCGAGCCCCTCCCCTTCGCCGAACGTTTCTGGAGCGATGGCACGGCGCGGCTCACGGCCTACGAGCTGCAGGGATTGCTGCAGTCGCCGTGTCGCGGCCTGACGTGCACGACCTGCCACTCGATGCACGACGGCGACCCGCGCGGGCAGGTCCGGCCGGGCATGGCGGGCCGCGCGGCGTCCGACGAGCGCGGGGACTCTCCCGGCGCACGCGATGCGCTCTGCACCGGCTGTCACGAGGCCTTCGCGAGCCCTGCTGCGGCGGCGGGCCACGCGAGCCATCGCGACGCGAGCGCGCGCTGCGTCGACTGTCACATGCCGCGCGTCGTCTACGGGCTGGTCGACGCGCACAGGTCCCACCGCATCGAGTCTCCCGACCCCGCGCGCGATGCGCGTCACGGGCGACCGGATGCTTGCACGTCGTGCCACACGAGCGAGACGCGCGCGTGGGCGATCGCCGCGCGCCGACGGCTGTGGCCACGCGAGACGTCACCGGCGGAGCCTTTGCGAAATGTCGATTCGCAGGATGCGACGCCCGAGGTGCTCCGCGCGTTGCTCGGCGGCGACCCCATCGAGCGCGCGCTCGCAGCCCGAGCGCTCGGAGAGCCTTCGAGCGCGCACGCCGCCTCGACGAGCCCTGCCGACCACCGCGCACGCTCGCTCGGCGCGCTGCTCGACGCGATGGAGGACGAGTACCCCGCCGTTCGCCGCATCGCGTGGCGCAGCGCTCGACGGATCGCCCGCGGCTCGATCGATGCGCCGGTCTGGCGTGCCTTCGATCCGACCGGCGACGCGACGTCGCGGCAGCGGGCGATCGCAGGGATCCGAGCGCACCTCGACTCACCGACCTCCCCCATCGATCGGCCGACCCTCGCGCGCCTTCGTGCCGAGCAGCGCGCGGTGCGCATCGCGATCGGCGAGTGAGCCGGACCGAGCTTCTCCCGATCGGAGACGGACGAAGCGGCAGGAACGTGAATCGATGACCGGCAGCGACCCGACGCACGAGGATGAGGAGAGCGGACGACGCGCCGCGGATCGCGCCGTCGCCGTCGGGTGGGCGTGGCTCGCGCTGTGTGCCTGTGGCGGTCTCGCGTTGGAGGTCGCGCTCGGCCTCAAGCTCGGCTGGCTCCTCGACGACGAGGGCGTGCGTACGATGGCGCGCCTCGCGCACGCCCATGGAGTCGGGCTCGCGCTCGTCGTCCTCGCGTTCGGAGCCACCGCAGCGCCACGGCTCGGCGCGCGCACGGCGGCGACGTCGATGATGCTGATCGCGGGCGCGGTGCTCGTACCGATCGGCTTCGCGCTCGGTGCGATCGGGCACGGCGAGGTGGATCCCGGTCCCGGCGTCTGGCTCGTCCCACCGGGCGCGCTGTTGGTGATCGGTGCGCTCGTGCGCACGAGCATCGCGGCGATCGGCTACGCGCGGCGAAACAGGAACCTGTGAACGGGGATGCCGTCGGCCTCGCAGCGCACCTCGCGGCCGCTCCGCGCTCCGAACGGATTGTCCGCAATTCGTGCACCCGGGCCCGCGACGTTCACGAATGCATTGCGCCCGTCGATCCGCAGCGCCTCCACCCGCTCGCAGATGGCCTCGGCTCGATCGGCCACGTCCGTCTGCACGAACAGCTCGCCTTCGGGAGCCAGCAGGCGAGCGAGCTCGACGAGGAACGCGTCGTTGACCAGGGCGCGCTTGGCGTGACGCTTCTTCCACCACGGATCCGGAAAGTGCACGAACACGCGCGCGAGCACGCCGCCCGGAACCATTCGCGGCAACACGTCGCGCGCGTCCGCCTGGAACGCTCGGCAGCCGGCGAGGCCCGCGGCCAAGCGGCGCTGCTCCACGATCCACGCCCACTTTCGCTTGATCTCGATGCCCACCAGCCGGCTCGAGGGTGCGAGGAGCGCGCGCTCGAGAAGCGACCGGCCGCGGCCGAATCCCACGTCGAGCTCGAGCGGCCCGTCGCCCGGCACGACCGTGCGAAGGTCGATCGGGCCGTCGGGAAAGCGCGGAGCCTCGGAGTATCGCGCCGGCCGACCGGTCGCGTCCGTCGCGGTCGAATCGCTGCCGGTCGCCGTTTCCATCCGTGCGTGCGCGCTCGTCATGGTTGCAAGGGTCGGTCTTTGATCGACGGCAACACCGCCGACGGATTCGCCAGGTCTACTCTCTTCGTACGCTGGCGCACGGCCTGCTACGACCTTCGACCATGAGCGCTACGGCGACCAGCCCCGAGAGCAGCACCCGACGGCGAATCCTGGTCGTCGAGGACGACCCTGCCATCGTCACCATGTTGCGCCGGGTTCTCGAGCCGACCTACCAGGTCACCGTCGCGGTCGACGGGATGGACGGGCTCTCCGCGGCGCTCCACAAGCCCGAGCCCGATCTGATCATCACCGACGTGATGATGCCGCGCCTCGACGGCTACACCATGATCGCGCGTCTTCGGAAGACGTCTTCCACGCACAAGATCCCGGTCATCTTCTTGACCGCGAAGGGAGATCCCAAGTCGGTGGTGACGGGCATCACCGTGGGTGCGCGGCACTACGTCACGAAGCCCTTTCGGGTCGACGACCTGCTCGACAAGGTCCGCAAGTCGCTGGGCTCGTCCACGTAGGCACCGCCCGCCAGCCGGGCGGTCGCGCGGGTAGCGCGACCCCGCCTATCGCGGAAGGGAGCGATCAGTCGCGCGCGAGCGTGGAAGGCGCGAGCAGCCTGTAGCGTCCGTCGGCCTCGGTCCGCGTGCTCGCGACCAGCCAGGTGCGCGGCGCCGCGTCGGGCTGCTGATCGAGCGAGTAGACGTTCACCGTCGCGCCTCCGACGCCCGCCGCGCTCGGGTCGCGCACGAAGCCCGAAACGGGAACCGGTGCCGGCAGATGGACGTCCTGGGTCGCGGTGGATGCGCGCACCTCGAGACCGCGCACGATCGACCACGGAAAGCCGCTGTCGGGAGGCGCACGCACCAGCAGGTCGTAGGTGCCCGGGTCGAGCAACATGCGGTAGCCGCCGTCCGCGCCCGACGCCGTCGTCGTGGTCCGAGCCAATCGTTCGGCTACGGCGTCTGGAGACTCGATGAGCGGCCGCCGCGGTACCGCCTCGAGCGTGGCGTTCGAGATGGCGCGGCCGTCGGGTGACATCACGCGTCCGCCGAGCGCCACGCGCAGCGGCAGCGACAGCTCCTGCCCCATGACGCAGCGCACGCCCGCGGGACGTTGGGTGATCGTCGTGTGCGTCACGAGCACGCCGGAGTCGCCCTCGGCCGCGGGCACCACTGCGACCTCGTACGCCGTGGGCGACGGCGCGAGCTGGACCTCGAACGCACCGTCGGCATCCGTGGTGGCGCTCACGCGCAGCGTACCGATCAGCCCACGCGGCGAATCGCCCATCGCGGTGTTGGTGAAGGTCAACGAGGCACCCGCGACGGGCGCGATGGTCCCGTTGCGCGCCATCCCGACCACCGTGCCCGAGTAGCAGACGCTGCCGCTCGGAGGCGGAAGACGAAGCCGCCGCGTTCCGTCCGCTTCGAGCTCGAGGCCCAACGTCGGGATGACGAACGACGGCATCAGCGCGCCCGGCAACGTCGGTCCCACCGCGATGACGGGTAGGTCCGAAGCGTTGGGCGCCATCAGCAGACGCACGCGACCCTCGCGATCGGTCACGCCGATGGTCGAGACGCGCGCCCCTCCGATGCCGGCGAGGGCACGCACTCCGAGGTCGCGCTCGGGGTTGCCCTCGTGGTCGACGACGCGCAGCGGCACCTCGCGCAGCTCGGCTGGGTACTCGATGTCGACGCGGACCGACGTGGCGCCGACCTCCACGATCTGCTGCATCGGCGGCAGCCGCGTGTCGTCCTCGTCTTCGGTCGGATCGAAGGTCAGCAAGTACGCGTGCGACGGGACCACGCGCACGCGATAGCTCATGTCGAGCCCATCGAGGCTCTGCGACGGCGCGACCGGCGCGGCCAGCGCCGCCGTGTTCACGCTGGCGGGCACACCCGGGATCCCGTCGAGCATGGTGGCCGTGATGCGCGCGGGAACCGCGAGCGCGTAGTCGCCACCGAGCGAAGGAGCGCGGATCGTCCCGAAGATGTCGACGGGCGCGGCGATCGTGAGCTCGAGGTTGTCGAAGCCCGTCGTGGCGGCGGCTCCGATCGGTTGGGGCAACGCGACGTCGGCGGTCGCAGGAGGCACCACCTCGAACATCAACGTCGCGGTACGCGTGCTGATGCACATGCCCGCGCTGCAGCGCCCTTCGACGCCACAATCCGAGTCGGACGAGCAGACGTTGCGGATCCGGTCCTCTTCGGGCGTGGTGAACGAGCACGCCGCGAGGGTCGTGAGCGCGAGGTAGATCGCTCGCGTCCTGGTCATGGCTCACCGCAACGGAGCGGCAGCGGGATCGACTGCACGCCCTGATAGGTCAGCACCGACCAGCCCACGCCGGCGAGGTCGCCCGGTCGCTCGGGATCCACCCCGGCGCCGAAGCTGCTCGAGACGAACGCCTCCACGCTGTGGCACTGGCGCTCCCCGTCGTCTGCGGTCAGCTCGCTCAGCGGGATGCGGAACGTCGCCGTTCGGATCCGCTCACCCGTCGCAGGAACCGGCAGCTCGAGGAAGAGGAAGTCACCGACCGGCGGGCGATCGACCACGCGTCGGAGCCGGAGCGGCTGGTCCACGTTGCGGTCGTAGATCTCGACCGAGAACACGACCTCGGTGATGGACGTCTCGTCCAGGTCGAGCTCGTAGACTTCGTCCAGTGGCGGGCTCGTTCCGGTGGCGGGGTACACGATGAAAGGCGGCTCGTTGGGATCCGGCTCGTACTCCTTGACGTCCGTGACCAGACACCCCGCGAACGCGAGCGATACGAGCACGCGAGCCCCCCTCAGGGGGGCGCGGGGGGCTGACCACGCAGCCCAACGGAGCACGGGCCGAAGGAACGAGTCCAGCAATCGACGCGCCACGCCCTCCGAGGTCGCGGATCGCACGGCGATCGGGGACCTACGGGCGCCCTTCGAGGGGATCGGCCACGACATTCGTGTCCTGATCGCCATACGATCCGTTCCTCGTTGCCACCCCTTCGGCCCGAGCCGTCAGGCGGGGCCCCCTCGCAGGGGCGGCTCGGAGGGAAGCCCCGCGAGATCGGGGTCCGGCTCCACGATCCCGGGCTCGCGTTCGAGGTACCGGAAGATGGTCCGCGGGTCCACCCCGAGGTCCCGCGCCGTCTTGGTGCGGTTGCCGTTGTTGCGCTCGAGCGCCTCGAGGATGTAGCGGCGCTGGAAGTCCTCTTTGGCCTGCGCGAGCGACATGATCGGCTGCAGCGACTCCGGCATCAGATCGAGGTCGTCGGGCCCGATGAGCGTCTTGTCGCAGAGCACGACCGCCTTCTTGATGCGGTTCTCGAGCTGTCGGACGTTGCCCGGCCACTCGTACTTGCGGATGGCGATGAGGGCGTTCGGCGTGAAGCCGCGTACCTTGCCGCCGAGCTCGGTCCCGTACTTCGAGAGCAGCGCCTTCGCGATGACGAGCACGTCGTCGCCGCGGTCGCGCAGCGGGGGCAGGTGCAGGTTCACCACGTTGAGCCGGTAGTAGAGATCCTCGCGGAACGTGCCCTTGCGGATCTCTTCTTCGAGCGATCGGTGGGTGGCCGCGACGACCCGGATGTCGACGCGCTCGGGCCGCGAGTCGCCGACCTTCATGACGGTCTTCTCCTGCAGCGCGCGCAGCAGCTTGACCTGCAGGTTGATGGGCAGCTCGCCGATCTCGTCGAGGAACAGCGTGCCCGCGTCCGCGAGCTGGAACTTGCCGGGCCGCGTCGCCACTGCGCCTGTGAAGGCGCCGCGCACGTGCCCGAACAGCTCCGACTCCATGAGGTTCTCGGGGATCGCGCCGCAGTTGATGACGACGAAAGGCCCTTTCGCGCGGTGGGATCGCTGGTGGATCTCGCGTGCGATGAGCTCCTTGCCCGTGCCGGTGTCGCCCGTGATGAGGACGCTGATGTCGGTCTGGGCGACCTTCTCGACCTTGCGGAAGACCTCCACCATCGACGGGCACGTGCCGATGATCTCGCCGAAGCGCCGATCCTTGAGCTGCTGCGAGAGCTCGTCGCGATCGCTGCGCAGCTGATCGAGCAGCAGCGCGTTCTGCAGGATCAGCGACGCCTGCGCGGCGAAGATGGTCAGGACGTCGAGCGACGCCTCCTCGAAGAGGTTCACGACGTGGTCGTTGCCGAGGTAGATGAGGCCGAGCAGGTTCCCCTGCGCGAGCAGCGGCGCGCACATCACCGAGCTCAGGCGCAGGTTCATCACGCTCTCGCTCGCACCGAACTGCGAGTCGCGCATCGCATCGCTCACGATGAGCGGACGGCGGGTCTCGACGACCTTGCGCAAGATGGAGTCGGAGAGATGGCGGATCCCGTCGGGCAGCCCCTCCTGCCGGATGCGGCGCGCGACGCGGACCTCCGGCTCGAGCGGCCGGTCCGCGGACGTGGCGGAGCCCTGCGGAAGGAGCACGAGGAAGCCCTTGTCGGCGTGGGTCGCTTCGATGACCTTGTCCATGAGCGCTTCGAGCAGCTCCTGGATGTTGCGCGCCTGCATCAGCCGTTCGCTGAACTCGTGCAGCTTGCGGAGCCCTTCGAGCTCCGCCTGGGTCGTGTCGGTCGCGTCCTCGTCGCCGACGTGCGTGGCGTCGTCGAGCAACCGGAACTCGAGCTCCACGTCGCCGAGCAGGATGCGGTCGAGGTGCTCGAGCTTGCCGCGACGCTTCTTCTTGCCGTTGAGCTGGATGTCGGCGACGCGGTCGACCTCCGCCAGCTGGAAGTCGCGGCCGTCGAAGATGACCTGCGCGTGGTGCTCGGCCATCTTGCTCTCGCCGATCGCGACGTCGTTGCCGCCCGCCCGCCCGACGGTCGTGATGCTCTTGTAGATCGGGAAGGTCCGCGGCCGCCCGACTCGCGCCAACCACTTCAGGCTCGCCATCTCGGCGGGAGTCTACCAGCTGCGCGTTGGGTCAGAACGTGAGCGAGAAGCTCGTGGGTCCGAACCGGGCGCGGAGCTCCGGCGGCAGCGCCCTCTGCCGCTCGATCCGGCGCGACGGGACGAACCGGATCTGCGCGTCGATCACGCCGATCACGAGGGAGAGGCCCAGCGCTCCCAGAGAGATCTGGTTCGTCAGCCGGGAAGCCGTGGCTGCTGCCGTCGCAGCGTCTTGCTCGCTCGGAGCCGGCTGGTCGTCCGCCGTGCCCGGCGTCGGCAGGGAGTCGTGGATGATGAAGGACACGACGTTCGTCGCGAGCAGCACGCCATCGAGGATCGCGAGCGCGGCCGCGAGACCACCGTGACCGTTCTGGATCTGCCCGGCGATGGGGATCCACGCGATCATCCGCGATCGTCGCTCGACCACGGTCTCGGTCGTGGCGAGGCGGCGCAGCGCGGCCAGACGCCTCCTGTCGCGCTGCTGGCGTTGCCGCTCGCGATCGCGGGCGAGGCGTTGCTCGCGATCGCGCTGCTCGCGCACCGCACGCAGGTCGCGCTCGAGACGCCTGCGCACGCGGTTGAACACGTCGACCACCGCCGTCGGGAACTGCACCGGATCGATCTGGTAGTCGGGATCCTGGCGGAGGAGCAGCTCGAACTGTCGCTCCGCGTCGGGCTCGCGCGACACGAAGAGAAGGCTCGCGGCGAGGTACTTGCGCGACTCGAGCACCAGCGCGGGATTGGTCAGGCGCGGGACCTCGCCTCCGACCAGCGCTTCGAAGCGCTCGACGGATACCGGGTAGTTCCCGGTCTCGTACGCGCTGCGCGCGTCCTCGAAGTCCTCGATGTCGTCCGCGCGCGCCCCGGTCGTCGCCACGAGGCTCGCCACTCCGAGCACGACCGCGAGCGCGACCACCCGGAACCGTCCGGGCCTGCCCGGGAAGCACGGGGAAGTCAACGACGGGCCCTCTTCACCCCGACGCCCGCGTCAACGGGATCCGACGCGTGGTCGAGCCCGAGGGCGGAGGTGCGGGTGGAGCGTCGTCCGGCTCGGGGACTCCGGGCAGACGGGGCGGCGGGCTGTCGGCCGCCGGGTCTCCCGGGGGTCGGCGCGGACCGTCGGTGCGCGACGCGTCCACCTCGAGCTCGATGCGAGCGGTGGCGATCTGATTGGCGAGCAGCAGCACGGACGTGGTCCCTTGACGATAACCCGGAGCGGTCGCCCGGATCTCGACGCGTCGGCTCGGCTCTCCAGGACGCATCGGCACCTCGAGCAACGTACGCGCGCGGCCGCGCACGCGACCATCGACGACCACGTCGCTCGGGACGTTGGCTTCGACGATCAGTCGAGCCGGCCTCGGCCGCAGCGTGCGACCGACGGTGGTCTCGCCCGGTCCAGGCGGGATGACCTGCCTCCACGCCGCGTCGAAGCAGCAGTCGGCCGCGCCCACGAACCGGAACTCGTGGGGACCCGGAGCGAGCTGCATGCGCGAGAAGCCCGGCCCGTAGACTCCCGCCAGACGTCCGTCGACGAAGATCGAGGCGTTGCGCGGGTTCGGCAGGAACACGACCGTGCGCTCCTCGGTGCCGCGTCGCGCGGGGTCCTCTCCCGCGCCCGGCCGATCGACGCGGACGCCGTTGGCGGCGCGGGCGGCCACGTCGGGGTCGTCGCCCGTCGCGGCGGCTCCACCCACCGCGGCCACGGACGTCGAAGGCGCCGCGGGCGGCGAGTCGTCGGAGACGAGGATCGCGGGCGGGCGCCCCACCGGGGGCTCGACCGCGGTGCTCGGCGCGCGCGCGGCGACGACCGGTCGCGGCGTGGTCGTCCGCTCGCCGGGCGTCGTCGCGCGCGAGGCGCGAGGCGCACGCGGGCGCGTCACGCTCGTCGTCGCCTCCGGGCTCGATCGCATCGATGCGATCCCCCAGGCAGCCAGGCCGAGCGCGAGCGCGCCGACGGCCACGGCGCCGACGGCGAGGACACGTCTGCGGCGGGTCTCGTCGCTCTCGATGCCGCGCACGAGCCGCAGCACGACCTCGTTGCGCTCGTCGATCGCGAGCACGCGATTGAAGTGATCCATCGCACCCGGGAGGTCGCCCCGCTTGCGCGCGGATACGCCACGTGCGGGCAACGTCGCGACGAGGTGGCGCTCGACCGACGCGCGCGCGGCCTCCGTGTCGCCGAGCAGCTCGTCGAGCAGCTTCTTCGGGTCGAGACCGGTCTCGGCGACGAACGCCTCCAGATCTTCGCGCAGCGCGTCCACCGTGGCGTAACGCAGCGCCGGATCCTTCTCGAGCGCCTTGCGCAAGATCCCGGCGAAGCGCCCGCCGATGCCGGGCGCGATGCGCGTCGGGTCCGGGTAGTCGCCGTCGGCGATCTTCTTGAGCACGTGGTGCGGGCTGCGCCCTTCGAACGGGAGCCGGCCCGTCGCCGCGAAGTACAGCACCGTTCCCAACGAGAAGACGTCGGTGCGCGCGTCGATCGGGCTGCCGTCGATCTGCTCGGGAGCCATGTGCGCGGGCGAGCCGAGGAGCTGGCCCGTCGCGGTCATCGACTGCGTGTCGACCATCTGCGCGATCCCGAAGTCCGTCAGCTTCAGGACGCTGCGGTCGTGGATCATGATGTTCTCGGGCTTGACGTCGCGGTGCACGATCCCCTGTCCGTGCGCCACCGCGAGCGCCCTGCAGATGGGGATGCCGAGCGCCGCCACCAGCTCCGACGGGAGCCGCGCGCTGCGATCGAGGAAGGCCTTGAGCGTCGGGCCCTTGATGAGCTCGGTGACGATGTAGCTGTCTTCCGAGGCGGGCCCGCTGAAGTCGTAGATCTCCAGGATGTTCGGGTGCCGCAGGCGCGCGACCGCCTTGGCCTCGCGCTCGAATCGGGAGCGCGACTCGCGCATGCCGCGCAGGTGCGGGTGCATCAGCTTGAGCGCGACGTCGCGATCGAGCGCGGTGTCGCGCGCGCGATAGACGACCGCCATGCCGCCATGGCCGATCTCTTCCAGAATCTCGTATTTCTCGAGCTTCGGGAGCACTGCCTGAACCCGGGACTCCTCGGACTGAGAGAGAGCTTCCCACCTTCGGGTGGGGGCACGGGGGCATCGACTCGAAGCGAAGAGTGGCCCCTCGGGCGGGCATCCAAGCCAAGAGTGGCCCGCCCATCGGGTCGGGCCTGCACGCGCAGAGATGCGTCAGGGGCGAAGAAGCATCACGCGGTTGGGCGCGTCGGATCCGCCGAACACGAGGACACCGACATCGGGAAGCGAAGCGATGGCCGACCCGCGTCGAGGGACGTCCTCGAGTGACCCAGCCGGAGAGACATCTACCCCGAACGACTGCCCTCCGTCGAGGGCAACTCCGTCGGCGTCGCTCCCCCCGACGACGAGGACACCGAGGCTGCCCACCACGAGCACGTCGGGAGCGATGCGCAGCGAGTCCAGGAGCCCGACGCGACGGTAGTCCGAAGCTCCGACTGTCACGTCGCCCGAGGCACGCGGCTCGAGCCGGTAGAGCCCGCCGTCGCGGTGGACCAGCAGGGCCGAGCCGTCGATCAGACGTGCGGCAGCGGTGGTCTCGGCGCCGGCGCCAGTCAACACCGCCGTCTCGCCGGTCGAGACGTCGTACAGCAGGGGCGGCAGATCGTCTGGGTACGGACCGGCCTCGGGCACCGCCGGCAGCACGAGCACCGCCGAGCCGAACGCGACGAGCCGGCACCCATCGCGGCCCTCGGCGAGCGGTGGGCGCATCTGCGCGCCACCGTCGAGGCCGAGGAGCGTCACGGCGCCCGACTCCGTCCCGTCCGAGCCGCGCCCACCGACGACGAGCGCTCCACCTTCTGGTAGAGCCGCCACGCAGGCTCCCGGGGTGGCCCCGAGGTGGGCCGCGTCGAGCTCCGCGGTCTCGCTCCAGGCATCACCCCAGGCATTGCCCAGCACGGCGTCGTACAGCTGCGCTCTCGTGTCGTCGCCGAGCACGAGCACCAGACCCGGTGCGATCTCCGCGAGGCGTGGTCGCACGATGGGCTGCGACGGCATGGCGAGGCCCGTCAGGAAGGCGTGCGTGAGCCCGTCGTACAGCGCTGCTTCGGAGCCGTCGCCCGGGCCCGACACGACCAGAGCGTATTGCCCGAGCAACGAGGTGGCGGCTCCACCGTGCCGCGCCTCCGGCAAGATGCCGGGCAACGGCGTCATCGAGCCGTGCGGTGAGACGAACACGCGGAGCGACGAGACGCCAATCTCGAGAGGAACGAAAGGTGGGGTCGCGCCGGCGGCGACGTCACCGCCTGCCGGGTCGCGCAACGTGACCCGAGCGATGATCAGTCGTTGTGGATCGGACGGCTCGATCACCAGCTCGAACGCGCCGTCCTCGACCGCGGCCTCGGCCCGCACCACCTCTTCGCCGTCGTCCAGATCGACGGCGATGCTCGCGACACGTGACCACTCGAAGCCTTCGGGCGTGAGCACCTCGAAGGTCAGCCCGACGTAGCTGGTCTCCCCCTCGCACGCGGCGAGCAGCGACGCGATCGCAGCCACGACGACCCTTCGGCTCACGAGGGTCGCTTTACACGGCGGGACGCGGTCGGTAAACCGCCGCTTCGTGCGCATCGCCTTCGAGTCCTCGATCGAACGGGCGGTCGAAGGCGCGCGGAGGTTCCCCGGCGCGGCGTGGCTCGACGGCGACGGCCGCGCTTCGGGCGGACGGATGAGCCATCTCGCATGCGAGCCCGTCGAGACTCTTCGCAGCGAGCGCACCGACGGCTCGGCGCTCACCGAGATCGCGCACGCCCTCGAGGCTTCGCCGTCGTCGAGCCCGCGCCCTCGCTGGATCGGCTACCTGACGTACGAGCTCGGCCGGTCGCGCGAACGTCGGACGATCGACGACCGGCGTCCCATCGAGCCTGGCCCGACGGCCTGGTGGGCACGTTACGACGCCGTGGCGACGTTCGACCATGCGACGGGCCGCGCGTGGATCGACGCCGACGACGGGGCGGCCGCGGAGCGCCTGGCGCGCAGGCTCGGCGCCACCGAGCGACGAGCGCCCGACGTGAGCCTGCCCCTCACCCCGACCCTCTCCCCATTCGGGGAGAGGGGGCCTGGTCCCGTAATCGCGCCGCGACCCATGGACGTGCCTCCCCTCTCCCCGCAACGCGGGGAGAGGCAGGGGCGGGCGCTCGGCGAGCTTCGAAGCGACGTCGACCGGACCGCGCACGTCGAGAACGTGCGCCGAGCGCTCGATCACATCGCGGCCGGCGACGTCTATCAGGTCAACGTGACGCGCCGGATCACGGTCACGCCCGCTCCCGACGTCTCGTTCGCGCTCGCGCGCGCGATGCGGCGCGCGTCGCCGGTGCCGTACGGCGCATGGCTCGACGCTGGCGATCACGCGATCGTCGGGCGCTCGCCGGAGCTGTTCCTCGCGTGGGATCGGCCGGGGCGCACCCTGTCGACGCGCCCGATCAAGGGAACGCTCGCGCACCTGGGCGGACGGAGCTTCGCAGACGCTTCGGAGCGGCTTCGCGGCGATCCCAAGGAGCACGCCGAGCACGTGATGATCGTCGACATGGCGCGTAACGACCTCGGTCGCGTCGCGGTCACGGGGAGTGTCGAGGTGCCTGCGTTCCTGGAGGTCGAGCGGTTCGCCGAGCTCGATCACCTCGTCTCGACGGTGACGTGCCGGTCGCGCGCCGACGTCTCGCTCGCCGACGTGCTCGACGCGACGTTCCCCGGCGCGAGCGTAACGGGCGCTCCGAAGGTGGCGGCGATGGACCTCATCGCCGAGATCGAACGGTCGCGGCGCGGGCTCTACACGGGCGCGTACGGATACGTCGCGTGCGACGGCTCCCTCGTGCTCGCGATGGCGATCCGCACCGCCGTCGTGCGCGACGGCTCGCTCGTGTACGGCACGGGAGGCGGCATCGTGGCCGCGAGCGATCCCGCGCGCGAGTGGGACGAGACCGTGCTGAAGGCGCGAGCGCTGTCGGACGCCCTCACCCCCTCGCCTCCAATCGTCGAACGGATTCGATGAGCCGCAGGCGCAGCATCGAGCGTCCCCGCAGCCAGCGAGGACGACGCGAGCCGTATCGGGCAGGGCCGCGGGGGCGCCCAGCCCCCGCCAGCCAGCAGGGCCTCAGAACATACCGGTGGCGCTGACGAAGAGGTCGAAGACGGTCGACTCGTTCACGCGGAACCGGCGACCCGGTAGGTCGATCACGGGCCGATGGTGCGGGTTGATGATGCCGCTCCGGCAGTTGCCGCCGCGCGTGTCGGCCGGTCCGTCGGGCGTGACGTCGGGGTTGCACGCATCGGCGAACGTCAGCATGTGGGCCGCTTCGTACGTGAACGCGGTGCCGAACGAGAACCGCACGTAGCGCGCCGCCTGGATGCCGAGCGCGAAGCGTCCGCCGAACGCGCCGTACGCAGAGGTGTCCGTGATGCCGCCGAAGTCGACCGTGCGCGTCGTGCCGTCGCTCTGCTCGGTGACGAGCTCGGGATGGACCGAGGAGCCGAGCGCATCGAAGAGAGGCGAGTACTCGCGACCCTCGGACCGGTACGACGAGAAGATGCGCAGGTCGATCGCGAAGCGCTGGAACTGCTCGCGGTTCTCCCACGGCACGATCTCCATGCCCGCCGTGAACTCGCCGAAGATCGGCGGCAGGTCGTTGATCACGCCCTCGAGGTCCTCGAAGAAGCCGAAGTCGGTCCCGCGCTTGGGCCACTCGACCAAGAAATCGATGCCCGCGTAGGGCTCGACGTAGTGACCGATGCGGCGCGAGAAGCGGGTGTAGGCCCGGAGCGCGTTCGTTCCGCGGCTGATGCCGGCCGAGTCGACGCTCCCGCCGTTGTCACACGGCCCGCCTTGCGCGCACGCGTGCATGATGTCGCCGATCGAGAACCGGCCCTCGAGGCCGACCACCCAGTTGGGCATCCAGCGCGATCGGTACTGGTTGAAGATCCCCCAGCGGGCTCCGACCGCGAAGTAGTCGATGCCGCTGCGCTCGGGCGAGACGAACGGGAGCTGGAACAACGTGCCCGAGTCGTCCATCAACCGAGAGTTGATGGCGGCGGCGTCCGTCCCCTCGTCGGCGGTGATCTCGCGCGTGTCGCTCAGGATGATCGGGAACCGGATGTAGGCGGCGAGGTCGTGGAAGACACCGATGTCCACGCCGAGCACGAGACGGTTCTGGACGTGGTTGTACCGTCCGATGCGCAGCAGGTGCGCCGTCGAGCGCCCCGAAGCCGCGTCCATGTTGGTCGGATCCTCGCGCTCGATGATGCCCCGCGCGAGCGTGCGCTCGTACGTGATCACGAGATTGAGGTCGAACGGGTCCGAGCCGTCGAACGCGTCGATCACGTCCGTGTAGTCCGCAGGCTGACCCATCAGATCGATGGTGTCCTCGCGGCTCTGCTGCGCCGCTGCCACGGCCGGCAGAGAACCGAGTGCGGCAACGACCAACCAGGCGAGCGTGGCTCGACGTCGCATCGCGGGCGACGATATCGGCCCGCACCCGAGCCCGTCAACGTCGGCGTTCGAGGCGCTGGCGCCGGAGGGGGACGCCCGGGCGACTACCTGGGGCGCGTCTCGTTCTGGTCGGACAGCGGGATTCGAGGGCCCGGCACCCGGATCTTCGAAGGATCGATCTTCACCGGCAGCTGCGGGAAGCCGCCGCGCCGGCCCGGAGGCCCTCGGTGGGACCGTCGGAAGATCCCCGTCGCGCGCGTCGCCAGCTCCGTGTACGCGGCACCCTGGCCGCCGCCGTCGTAGGACGACACGGTTCCATCCTCGGCCATCAGCAACGCCGCACGCACGCGCCCCCATACCGCCCTGCCGAGCGCGTTGAGCTTGTAGAGGGCACGCGCGTTCTCGATGATCCGCGCCTGCGCCTCCGTCTGACCGCGCTTGCTGGCGATGGCCTGCCGGTGCGCGTCGTGCAGCTGCGCGGTCTGCTCGCGGCGCCGCTCGATCCCGGCGAACAGGATCGTGCCCTGCGACACCGCGTGATCCAGCAGCGCACGGGCGCGCTCCGTCCGCGTCGGCGCCTCGGCGACCTGTGCGAGCCACTCGTCTGCCGCGGTCGACGCCTGCTCGAGCCCGCCCGCTCCGTCCACCGCGGCGGGCGCGGACGCCTCTCGCCCGGGCGCCGGCGGAACGACGTCGAGGCGCTTGCCCGCCGTGATCTGCGCGGGCTCGCGCGCGAGCGCCGCGGGCTCGCTCGGTGCGCCCTCCGCGAGGTCGGTGCTCACCGAGCCCGTGAGCACCTCCAGTCGCACGGCGCCATCGGCGCGCGCGGCCACGAGCAGATCGCCCGACGCGACCGACGTGATGCCCGCGTACGTCACCACGTTGACTGGTCGCCGACGCGGCCCCGTCGGCGGGAGGTAGACACGCACGCGCCCGTACGGCACCAGAAGCTGCCCCGCACCGTAGGGCTCGATCACCACCATCGCCGAAGGCCCCACGAAGACCTCGGCGCCATCCGTCGTGCGAATCGTCGCGCTCCCACCGTCGCCCGTGATCACGGCGTCGCCGATGTAGAGCTCGGCACCTTCGGTCGCCGGCTCACGGGGACCCGGTCGCTCGCCGGGAGCACCTTCGTCCTCGGCCTCGTCGCCCTCGCCCTCGCCCTCGCGCTCGCCTTCGCCCTCGCCCTGCGGCTCGACGGCTGGCGTCTGCGACGCCGTCGTCGTCGGCGGGGGACGCCGGTCGCGCGCATCGAGCGTCACGTCACCTTCGACCGCAGCCACGGTCGCTTCCGGCAGGACGCGCCGCTCCCCGGGCGGCGGCTCCCTCCGCTCCGCGCGCACCTTGCCACGCGGCGGTGTCGTGCTCTCGCGACGCTCACGGGGCTTCTCGCCGCACGAGCAGCCCTGCGCGAGCAGCAGCCCCACGAGCGCTGCGCTCCCGGCGACCAGCACGAGCGCGCGACGTCTCGTATCCCGGGCTGCGATCCATCGACTCCCCGCGACGCGGGACGAGGCAGGGTGAGGGGCGCGAGGGCCCGGGCTCGGCCAATCGCTCACGATCCGATCCTTCGGATGGGCTTCATGTCCACGCTCGTCTCGCGATCGAGCTCGGCACGATCGAACTCCGTCAACATGTCCGACGAGATCTCTTCCAGGCTGAGCTGATCGCGCGCCTCGCCGAGGTCGCGCGACGTCTGGCGCAACCGCTGCGCGAGCACGCCGAGGAAGCTCCACAAGAGCTTCACCGCGACGCTGTGGTCCTTGCGTACGAGATCGAAGAAGTCCTTGCGTCGCACGACGAGCAGGTTCGCTTCTTCCTCCGCCGTCACGCTCGCAGAGCGCGGCGCGCTGTCGATGAGCGCCATCTCGCCCATGTGCTCGCCGGCCCCGAGCGTCGTGATCGTCGCGTCACCCTTGTGGACGCGGACCCTGCCGGTCAGCACGATGTAGAGCTCGTCCCCGCCGTCGCCTTCGCCCATCACGACCTGCCCCGGACCGAACCCGCGCACGTCGGTGATGTTCATGACGCGGACCAGCTCCTGGTAGGTCAGGTAGCGGAACAGCGGCATGCGGTGCAGCACCTCGAGCTTGAGGTGCAGGTCGCGCGCGCGGACGTCCGCGCCGTCGGCCGTGGGCACGCGGATGACGACGACGGTGATGTTGTCCTTGCCGCCGCGGCCGTTCGCGAGATCGATGAGCTTCTGCGAGAGCTCCTCGTCCTTCGTGTCCGCCGCGATCGTCGGGATCTCGCCGTCCTGCAGGTAGCCGTGCAGGCCGTCGGTGCAGAGCATGAACTGGTCGCCGTCGAGCACGTCGAAGTCGAGCGTGTCGACCTCCACGCTCTCGTAGACGCCGACCGCGCGCGTGACCGCGTTCTTGTACTGGACCTTGTCGATCTGCTCTTTGGTCAGCCGGCCGCGCTTGAGCAGCTCGTTGATGAGCGAGTGGTCCTCGGTGAGCTGGTGCACGCTGCCCTGGCGGATCAGGTAGATGCGCGAGTCGCCGACGTGCGCGATGAAGCCGCGCGACCCGAGCATCAGCAGCGCCGACAACGTCGTGCCCATGCCACGCTTGCTCTGGTCCCGCTGTCCCTCGGCGTGCACCGCGGAGCAGGCCTTCTGCACCGAGAACTCGAGCAGCGACAACACGTCCTTGCGCGTGGTCGAACCGCTCGGCGTGTCGAAGTCTTCCAACAGGTCGCGGTTCTTCGCGAGCTGCTCGCGCATCACGCGTACGGCGAGGCTCGACGCGATCTCGCCCGCGGCGTGACCTCCCATGCCATCGCAGACGATGAAGAGCTTGAGCCGCCGGTCGACGAGGTAGCTGTCCTCGTTGACCTCACGAACGCGCCCCACGTCGGTCTGCGCGAAGAACTGGACTTCGGCTCCCATGCTCGGTTCCCGGCCTGCTACCACGCGGGCCCCCCCGGCGGCAACGGCGCTTCCATCGCCTGGGCGGTCTGCTAGCGTCCGGGCGCCGATGACGGTTCGCGACCTCGGATACCGCCCCTACGAAGGCGAGCGCCTGCCTGCCTCCCGCAACACGTGGGTCCTCCTGCGCCACGGCCTGGCGCGCGCGTGGGCCTCCTGGCTCGTGAAGCTCGCGATCGGCGTGAGCATCGCGATCGTGCTGGTGGTCGGGGCCTACACGTTCGTGCTCAGCCGCATCGTGGCGGCGATCTCGCAGATGGGATCGACGCAGGACCTCGTCGGTCTCTGCCGCAGCCAGTACACGTGGCAGATCTGGTTCTGCGTCCTTCTCGTGTCGCTCGGCGCGGGCTCGGGCGTCATCGCGAACGACTCGCGCAACCGCGCCTTCCAGTTCTACTTCTCGAAGCCGGTCACCCCGGAGCAATACCTCCTCGGCCGCACGTTGCCCGTCTCCATCCTCTGCGCGCTCATCACCTTCGCGCCCGCGGTGATCGAGATCGTCGTGCTCATCACGCTCGCTCCGACGCGCGAAGAGTCGGTGTCCCGCGTCGGGCTGATCTTCCCGGCGCTGGGGTTCTCCGCGCTGATCGGCATCGTCGTCGGCCCGCTCAGCGTCGCGGCCTCCGCGCTCGCGAAGAGCCGTGCTCTGACGATGGCCGCGTGGGCGGCGTTCTTCGTGCTGCCCCACCTCGTCGCGGCGTTGACCGACGGCGTCGTGATGCTCGCGGACCGTGGCAGCGGGCGCGACGCCGAGGGGTTCCCCTGGCTCTTCCTCGGCTCGGTCCCCGCGTTGCTCGGCTACGTGGGTGACGCCTTGTTCCGCGCGCCCGGCGTCGAGACCGCCAAGGTCGGCTGGATGCACGCAGCGCCGATCCTGGGTGGCATCGTCGCGGGATCCATCGCGCTCACGTGGTGGCGCCTGCGTCGCGTCGAGGTGATCGGATGAGCGCCGATGGCACGCAGGCCGAGGCGACCGTTCGCGCCGTCCGTCTGTCCAAGTGGTACGGCCCCGTCGTCGGCGTGCACGGTCTGACGCTCGAGCTCGGGCCCGGCGCGCACGGCCTGCTCGGCCCGAACGGCAGCGGCAAGACGACGTTCCTCCGCATGTGCGCCGGTCAGCTCCAGCCGAGCCTCGGCGAGATCAAGGTCTGTGGCGGAGCCCCCTTCGCGAATCCCGACATCCTGCGGCGCATCGGTCTCTGTCCCGAGGTCGACGCCATGTACGACGAGCTGACCGGGCTCGAGCTCGTGACCTTCATGGCCGAGCTCGCCGGTTTCTCGCGCAAGGACGCGCGCGACAAGGCCGCCGCCGAGCTCGACCTCTTCGGGCTCAAGGACGCGATGGAGCGACGCGTCGGCGGCTACTCGCGCGGCATGCGCCAGCGCGCGAAGCTCGCTCAGGCCGTCATCCACGATCCCGACGTGCTCATCCTCGACGAGCCGCTCACCGGCACCGATCCGGTGTCGCGCGCGCTCATCCTCGACATCGTCCGCAAGAAGGCCAAAGCCGGAGCGTGTGTCCTCTTCTCCACGCACGTGCTGCACGAGGTGGAGGCGCTGACCGAGAGCATCCTCCTCATCGCACGTGGTCAGCTCGTCGCCGAGGGCACGGCCACCGAGATACGCGACGTGCTCTCCGAGCACCCGCACCACGTCCGCGTCGAGACGGATCGCCCGCGCGATCTCGCCCGCGCGCTCGTCGAGGTCGAGGGCATCCACGCGCTCCGTTTCCTGGGCGATTCCGTCGTCGAGGTGGAGACCCACATGCCGGACGCCGTCTACACGCGCGTGCCCGAGCTCGCGCTGTCGCTCGGCGTGAAGGTCCGGAGCCTCACGTCTCCCGACGCGTCGCTCGAAGCGCTCTTCCACTATCTCGTCGAGCGCGGCACCCGCGCGACCGGCACGGGCTCGGGCCTCGACGCATCGTCGTCCGGCGCGCCGTACCGTCCCATCGACGATGCGCCACCGCCACGACGCGGATCGTCCAAGACGAAGTCGCCGACCACCGCACCCAAAGGGGCCAACTCGTGACGACACCGGACCGCCCTGCCCCCATCGCGGCCCTCGCGTCGCTGCTGCGCTTGTCCCTGCTGCGCCTGTGGCGTGGCCGCCAGCTCAAGCTCGCGTTGGCCATCACGCTCCTCGTCTCCGCGATCGGCATCGCCGCGCGCTACGCGACCGGCGCGGCGCCCGAGGCCACCGAGAAGGCGATCTTCGACAACGGGCTCTTCCTCGTCATCGTGTACGTCCTGCCGATCCTGCTCGCCTCCGGTGCGCTCGCCGACGAGATCGACTCGCGGACGCTCACGTATCTCCTCGTGCGCCCGGTCCCGCGCTCCGTGATCTGCATCGGCAAGTACCTCGCGGCCGCGCTCGCGACGGCCACGCTCCTCGTCGCCGCCGTGCTCGTGGTGCACGTCGGCTGTTTCGCCGCGCACCCCGCCCAGCTCGTCGAGCACATCGAGATCCCGCTGCGCGCCGCCGGTGGGCTCGGGCTCGTGGCGTTCGCCTACTGCGCCATCGGCCTGTTCTTCGGCGCGCTCGTCGCCGAGGCCCCGAGCATCCTGACGGCGCTCTGGTTCCTTCTCATGGAGTTCGCCGCCGGGATCGTGCCTGGCCCGTTCCGCTTGATCTCGTTGAACCATCACGCGCAGAACGTCGCGGGCCTGCTCGATGCCGAGAGCAGCTTCAGCCAGTACACACCCGCGGTGGAGCCCTGGACGTCCGCGCTCATCGTGGCCGCCGCGGCTGCCGGCTGGATCTGCGCAGGCGCGCTCGTCGTGCGCTTCTCCGACTTCCGGTTCGGACGCGCGTAGAATCGCGGCTCGCATGCGCGTCGAGCCTCACCTCATGGTCGCCCGCGCCCGGGTGCGCGGCGTCGAGATGACCCGTCACGCGGCGGTGCGGTTCTCGGCTTCGCGCGCTTTCGCGCTCACGACCGCCGTGGCCCTCCCACGCGCCTGGCAGTACGTGAACGACGCAGCGATCGAGGGATTCTCCCGTGGTCTCGAGAAGCACGCGCAGACGGCCGGCCGAGCGCTTCTCCAGGAAGCCTTCATGTCGGCACGACGCAAGGTCGCTGCCCGCGTCGACGCGCTCATCGAGAAGATGCGCCCCGACGTGACCCTGACTGCCCTCATGGTCGACGCGCAGGGCCTCCACATCATGCAGGCAGGCTCGGGCCGCGTGTACGTGCATCGCGCCGGCACACATCGGAGGTTCACCCCTCGCGAGGACGCCGAAGGAGGCATCTTGCGGCACGCGCCCATCAGCAGCACTGCCCCGCTCGAACCGGGTGACCTCGTGCTCGCGGGCTCGACGTCCGCGTTCAGCGTCAAGGCGGTCGGTCACCTGGCTTCGCTCCTCTCCAGCGATCCCGAGGCACCTGCCAGCGTGATTGCCAGCATCCTGCTCGAGCCTGCGGCCCAGGCAGGTGTCGGAGGTGCCGTGCTGGCGATGAGGGTTCAGTGACGGACGATGGGGAGAGGGGCGCTCGGCGCGAGCCAGGCCCCTCCACACGTGCAGTCCATGGCGGCGAACGCTGGCCGAAGGCCGACGACGCGCTCGTCGAGCCCGTCGCCCTCACGGCCACGTACACGTTCGCCGACACCGCCGCGCTCGTCGACTTCAAGGAAGGCCGCACGTCGCGCGAGGAGTACGGAAGGTACGGCAATCCCACGGTCGCGGCGCTCGAGCGGAAGGTGAGCGCGCTCGAGGGAGCGGAGGACACGGCGGCGTTCGGCTCGGGCATGGCCGCGATCGGCACCACGCTTCTCGCGCTCCTCAAGAGCGGGGGGCACGTCGTTCTGCTCGCCGACGGATACCGCCGAACGCGCCAGCTCGTCGCCGGCACGCTGGGCCGCTACGGGGTGGAGCACACCCTCGTCGAAGACCCCCGCGCGATCGCCGATGCCATTGGACCTTCGACACGGGTCGTCGTGGTCGAGTGCCCCAGCAACCCTTATCTGCGCGTCGTCGATCTGCCCGGGATCGCCGCGCGCGCCCGGGCCGCGCGTGCTCGCCTGGTCGTCGATGTGACCTTCGCGACCCCCGTCAACCTCCGCGCTCTGGGCCACGGGGCCGATCTCGTCGTGCACTCCGCCACGAAGTACCTGGCAGGTCACAACGACGTGCTGGCGGGAACGGTCTCCGGGTCGGCTCCGCTCGTGAGCTTGGTGCGGGAGCTACGGGGAGTGCTGGGAGGCGTGCTCGATCCGCACGCAGCATTCCTCGTCCTGCGCGGCCTCAAGACTCTCGCGCTCCGCGTAGAGCGGCAGAACGCCACCGCCCTCGCTCTCGCTCTGGCGCTCGAGCGACACCCGCGGGTGCGCCGCGTCTGGTATCCCGCGCTCGAGAGCCATCCCGATCACGACGACGCGCGCAAGCTCCTCTCCGGAGCAGGGGGTGTCGTCACGTTCGAGATCGACGGCGACGTCGCGGCGACCAGCGCGTTCGTCGATCGACTCCGCATCCCGCGAATCGCCCCGTCCCTCGGCGGCGTGGAGAGCCTCGTCGAGCAACCTGCGCTGATGAGCTACTACGAGCTCGACTCCGCCACCCGCGAGTCCATCGGGATGAAGGATTGCCTCGTCCGCTTCTCGGCGGGAGTCGAGGACACGGAGGACGTCGTGGGGGACGTCCTCCATGCTCTGGGGGGCTAGCTCAGCCCTTCTTCTTGCCGTCGGCCGGGTGGTACTCGGTCGCGCTGCGCTCACCGGACTTGACGACCCAGCCCCAGCCGAGCGCCTTGATGACCGGGAGCGCGAGATCGTCCGTGCTCATCCCGAGCGCCTTGCCGATCTCTCGGATGCGCTGGCCGGGATGCGCCTTGACGTGATCTGCGAACTTCCGCGCGACCGCCTCGGTCTCGGCGGGTAGACGCCGGCCGTCGGCCGCCGATCCCCGCTTCTTTCCCTTGGTCGCCTTCGCTGCCTTGGCGGGCTTCGCGGCTGCCGCCTTCGCAGGTTTCGCCGCAGGGGCCTTCGCGGCCGCAGGCGCGGACGCAGCCGCCGCCGTCGTGGCCGCGGCGGGAGCAGCCGCAGCGGCCTCCGCCTTCGTCTTCTTGGCGCCGGGCTTCGGTCCCGGCTTCTTCTTCGCAGCCGCCGAGCCCTTCGCAGCCTTGGCGGCCGCCGAGCCTTTCGCAGCCTTGGCGGCCGCCGAGCCTTTCGCAGCCGCTGGGAGGGCGGCAGGCGCAGCGGCCTTGGCGGCGCCCTTCCCGACCCCCGCCGCCGCGAAGTCCTGGAACGTCTCCGCGAACGTGTGGACCAATCGCTGGCTGAACTCGGCGAGGAGATCTTGGATCTTGGACTGCAGATTCGTCATGGGGGCAGTCATACAGGCAAGCGATCCTGGAAGCTACTTCTTTCCGCTACTGGCCTTCTTCGCTCCCGACGACTGGGCCGCTGCGGCGCCGGGAGGCAGGTACACCGTCGAGCTCCTTTCGCCCTCTTTTCGTACGAGCCCGAGCTCCAGCGCGCGGATCACCGGCAGTGCGAGATCGGCGGTGCTCATGCCGAGCGCTGGACCGATCTGACGGATCTTCTGGCCCGGATTGGCTGCCACGTACGCCGCAAACCTGTCGGCGATCGCGCGCGTCTCCGCGGGCAGCCTGCGTCCGTCGGCGGCCGAGCCACCCCCCTTCTTCGCGCCGGGCTTCACCTTGGCTGCCTTGGTCGCCGCCGCTGCCGGTGCCGCCTTCGTCGCCCGCTTCTTGGCCGCTGCGCGATCTCCACCGCTCTTCGCGGGCGCAGCAGCCGCGCGCTCTGCGCCCATCGCATGGGCCATGAACGCATCGCTGAAGGCCTTCAGCAGACGATCGGAGAGCTCCGTCAACATCGCATGAACACGGGTTTGCAGATCGATTTGCGCCATGGCGGGCATTGATACAGTCCCGATCCAGTCAACGCAACAGCGATCGAACGAGCGGGATCAGCTTCCGGGCGCCGTCCGGCGAGCACGCGCGACTGCCGGCTTCGATGCTCGCGACGTGGGCTCCTTCCGAGAATGCGAAGATCCCGGGATCGGACGAGATCCGTCGCGCGCGCTCGATGCCGGTCTCGCTCTGCGTCGTGGCCCCGGACGCGATCGCCCCGAGGGCGCGATCCAGATCTTCGGTGGTCGCGTCGCGCGCCAGCCGGCTGACCCGAACCCGGATCCGGGCTGCGCCAGGGACCTCCCACACGTACGTGCATGTCCCCTCGTGGCTCAAACCCGCTTCGGGCTCCACGGGATCGAGGCTCGTTCCGCACGCGGCGGCGACATCCGAGCTGACGAGGATGAGATCGTCACACGAGAAGACGGGCAGAGACGAGACCACGGGAGCACCGCGAACACGGAAGGCGGCGAGCCGCTCCCGGGAGAACGCCGGGAGAAAGCCGCGCGGCGGCGGCGGATCGAAGCTCGCCTCCGTGGACACGCGACCGATCGCCGGACACCAGATCTCCCGCTCGGTGTGCCGCGTCTCCCGATCGAACGGGACACCCCGCGGATACCGGCACTCGCGCGCGAGCTCGACGCAGCCGGCCACCTTGGTCCCGCGGAACGTCCAATCGGCCCGGTCGCGCCCTACGCGCACCTTGCACGGGATGCGCACGTCCCGTTCGGTCAGCTCGTATCTCCACTCTTCGCCACGACGGAGCGGCCCACGCAAGAGCGGGTACATCGTACGTCCGGCCAGGTCCACGACGGCGACCTCGCGTGCGTTCGCCTTGTAGCGCACCGTCGGCGTGCCGACTCCGTGCATCACGATCACGCCTTCGCTCGTCGATGTGACGGCAGCCAATCGCGGAGATCCTCCCTGGGCGCGGTAGCGCCAGCGATCCCCGAGCGACGCCGGGAAGAAGGCGTTCGCCTCGGTGGGGAACGTCGCTCCGGGCGAGCCCGAGCTCGAGCCCGCGGACTCGTCCGGACAAGCGGCGAGCAGCACCGCCGCCGCAGCGAGCACCGTGCGCGAGATCATGAAGATGCGACGACCGGGAGCTTCCGGCGGCGCTTCTTCACGTCGAGCCTCGCCCGCTCCACCTCTCCGAGCGCCAGCGCGCTCGCGGGCAACGTCGAGGTCACCGACGTCGCGGGCAGCGGAACCTCGGCGTCCTTCGCGTAGATCGTGTGGCGTCCGTGCTCGCGATACCAATCGGCGACCGATGCGCTGGCCTTCATCTGCTCGATGACGTTCCGCCAGCCGACTCCGGTGTTGTACGCGCAGAAGGAGATCTCGCCCATCTGCGTGCCATACGGGATGACGCACATCTCGGTCCGGCGGAAGTCGTAGTTCCAGAGATCCTGGAACCACATCCCGGCCACGAAGAGCGCGCGCCACTCGAACGACTTGGCATCGCCGGTGGTCTCGCCGATCTCCTTGCCCGTGGCCCCGATCTGGCTGAGGAGCTGCCTGACGAGCTCGGTCATGCCGTATCCCGCGGGCGCCTTCTCGGGCCGGTAATGCCGGAGCACCGCGAGCGCGAGCTGCGCGACGGTGCCTGCCCTGCCCCTCCGTCCATCCGTGATCCGCGGCAGGTCGCGCAGCAAGCCTTCCACGTCGAGCACGTCGGTGAGAGGCACCATCTGCTTCGTCCGCTTGTTCACCAGCAGGACGGTCCCAATCCCACAGTTGGGGTGACAGCCGCAGTTCATCGAGCCCCACTGCGCCTCTGGCCCCATCAGCTGATCGACGAGGTCGCTGAACGGGCCCATCGCGGAGAGCGGGAACCAATCGCGCATCGGATCGGTGTACCCGGTCTGCTTCCGCAGATCGTTCGCGAGATGGCTCAACGTGTAGCGGCGGGCATGGCGATCGGCGTCCGCGATGTCCTCGTCACGCCCCGTGAAGCTCACCGGCTGGAACGACACCACCGTGACCTTGTCGGCGTTCTCGATCGCAAAATCGACGATGGGCCCGATCTGGTCGTTGTTGATCCCGTTGACCACGGTCACGACGAGCACGACGTCGATGCCCGCAGCAGCCAGGTTCTCGATGGCCTGGATCTTCACGTCGAAGAGGTTGCCCACACCGCGATGTGCGTTGGACGCGTGGTCGACACCGTCGAACTGCAGATATGCCAGGCGCATCCCCGCCTCGCGCGCGGCCTGGGCGAACCCCGGATCCTGGGCGAACCTGATCCCGTTGGTGGCTGCCTGGATGCAGAAGTAGCCGAGCTCCTTGGCGTAGCGGACGGCGTCCAGGAAATGCGGCGACATCGTCGGCTCGCCGCCCGAGAACTGCACCGAGAGCTGACGCCGCGGCTGAATCGTCATCGCGTCGTCGAGGATCCGCTGGATCTCGGGCCACTCGAGCTCGTGGACGAACCCCACCTGGTTCGCGTCCATGAAGCACGGGTCGCACATCATGTTGCAGCGGTTGGTGAGATCGACGGTGAGCACCGCGCCGCGCCCGTACTTGATGGTGCTCGAACCGTGATTGCGCAGCTTCGACTTCGGCGACTCGTAGTCGCGTCCGGGAAAGAGGCTCTCGATGCGCGACAGGAACTGCGGGTCGATGGCGATCACGTCCTCGAATCGCCCGTGGACTGGACAGTCCTTGACCATGCGGACCCGCCCCTCGTGCTCCTCGATCCGCGCGCGGATCTCTCCGGGCTTCTCGTGGACGAGCGCGTCGAGGGGCCGGCTGCCGGAGAGCACCTCGTGGCGGACCTCCTTGACGCACTCGGGGCACAACGAGTCGGTCTCGCGCGGCCACCCGAGCACGGGCTTGGTCTTCTTCTCGCTCGCGAGCAGAGGAGCCGGCGCCCAGAGCGGCCGGAACGACTCACCCGGCGCGAGGCGATTGAGCCGCTCCACGGCCGGCCAGACGAAGCGCGCCGCGGACGACAGCGCCTTCTCCGCTGCGACGACGACCCTCGAACGCGACCCGCGCGCGCCCTTGCCGCGCCCGAGGGAGGCGACGCCTCGAGATCGCGCCTGGTCACTCGGGCGCTCGTTCACGCCCGAGTGCGTCGTCGATTGCTCTTCGGGCGAGCTCGCCGTCGAGATGCTCGCTGACGAGCGGTCCGCGAGCCGGGACGAGGCTCCCTCTCCTCTCCTGGAGGAGAGCGTCGGGGTCGGGGTCGGCTCGTGGCGCAGGACGTCGGAGCTGGTCGTCATCGGGACCGAGCCTTCCTTTCCCGTTGTCGCCTGTCAACCGCGTGTTGGCTCCTCGGCCTGGACCATCAGCACCATGCCGAGGAGTCGCTCCACCTGCTCGGCGGAGACCACCGACAGCTCGCACGTGGCTTCGAGGCGCCCTTTCCGCGGTTCCCATGTCAGCGCGAGCGGATCTTCGGCGGCGCCGCCGGGTGCGACCACCGTGGCGCGGACGACGACCTCGGCCAGGCGTCGCGCGGGCACGAGGCGATCGAGCCAGTCCATCCAGTCGTTGAAGCTCTCGGTCCCTTCGAGCGTCGTGGGATCGGGCCAGTAGAGATGCGAGAGCGTGGAGGGGGGCGCCCACACGGTCGCGGATCGATAGAAGGCGTCGTCGCCGCGCAACGTCCACGACGGCAGACGCGAGGACGCGAGCAGGACACGCACGAGCTTCTCGAGGAGCGGGTCTCCCGAGCCATCCGCGAGCACGCGGAATCGCGGCTGCCGGAGCGGCATCGTGGGATCTTCCGCGGCGCGCTCCAGGGAATCCCAGACGGCGTAGTAGCGCCCATCCTCGAAGGTGAACCGCACGCCCGAACGCGTCGTCTCGGTGACCTCGACGAGCAGCCCCAGACGTACCATCAGCTCCTCGACGACCGCGTGCGCGCCGTCGACCTCCCCGGCGGCCGGGATGACGAGCATCGCCCGAGGCGAGGCGCCCTGAGCGTCGAGAATCTGATAGCCGCAGAAGGCCGCTTCGGGAGGCTGGTCACGTGGGGTGCGGGCCGCGAGCTCCGGGGCATCGCCGCCCTGTCGCGCGGACATGCCGAGTCGTGTCGGGATTGCGGGAGATGCGAACGCCCCGGCCGCGAGCTCGAAGGGGGTCGGATCGGCCTGCAGGTCGTTCGACGACACGCGCGAGCGCGACGCCGGCCCGTCGATGACGAGCCCCGTCAATCGCTGGAACGCGAGGAAAGGATCCGCGGAGAAGGCAGGCTGCCAGGTCCACTCGTGCAGCTCCGCAGGAGGGCCCTCCGAGAGCACGCGTACGGGAACTCCCTGCGTCTTCTCCCAGACGACGATGGCCAAGCGCCCGACCTCGGCGGGCTCTCCGAGCGCACCGGGACGCGAGGCGCGCGCGAGCGCCGTCAACATCGGTCGCGGAGAGGTCGCGACGGCTCGGCCGGTGGCGCGCATTCGCGAGCATGTCTACCGCGCGCGCCTCGTGTCGTCGCTCTGGTTTCGCGATACGCTCGCGTCCCATGTTGCTCCCTTGCACGGGATGCGCTCGTCACGTCGCCGAAGAGGCCGACGTTTGCCCCTTCTGCGACACGAGGAGCCCGACCCTCGGTGTCGAGCGTCCGGCACCGCGCCTCGTTCCGCGGAGCTTCGCCACCCGCGCCGTCGTCTTTCTCGGTGCCTCGATCCTCGCCGGCAGCGATTGCGGAAGCGGCGGAGAGGTCACCCTCTACGGCGCACCGGCGCCGACGGACCAACGACCCCAAGAGGACGATCCCGGAGGTGCGCAGATCTACGGCGCTCCGCCCGCGCCCCCTTCGACGCCGCCATCCGCGCCTCCGCCGAGCGCAGCTCCCGCACCGCCGCCGCCGACGACCCCGCGGGATCCCGGCACGGGAGCAGGCGCCTACGGCGCTCCGCCTCCGGCCGGTCTCTGATTCAGGCGCCGCGCCCGCGGCCGTTCGCGTGCGCGCGACGCGCGCGAGCGAGCGCTCGGCCCAACCCGACGAGCCCCACGACCCACGTCACGACCCAACCGAGGACGGCGGATTCGCGCGACGCCTTGAGCGTGCCGACGGCCGAGCAGCCGCTGCCGGTCACGGGTCGGACACCGCCCATGCGGTCGATGCCCGAGTCGCCGCCGCCGCCAGATCCCGCGTCGCGTCCCGGTGTCGTCGCGCCACCATCGGTACGACCTGGATTGCCCGGCCCCGCGGCGTCGCCTCCCATGCTCCCGGCGTCGCTCCCCGGCGGGCTCCCGGCATCCCGCGCCGGCGGGGGAGCATCGACCACGTAGACCGCGGGACCGCTGCCCTGCACGAGATAGGGTCGCGTGGAGATTGCGGCTCCGAGCTCGAGCGCGCCGATCGTCGCGCGATCGACCGTCTCGATCGCGCCCCAATCGAGCCGCCAGCGGTCCATCGCTTCGGGGCTCGGCACGTGTCTGCGTCCGGGCACGCCGCCGCGCACGTCGCGCACGTAGACGGCTCCCGAGATGTCGGGATCGGCGTCTCCCGCGCTCACGAGAGACGGCATCGCCGGCCAGGGATCGCTCTCGGGGAATCGCGAGAGCGCCGTGTCGTCGACATGCACGATGTCGTGCCCGTCGAATCGCCATGCGTCGAACGTCGCGGGATCGGGAACGTGCCTGCGGACGCCGTCGGGGAACGGCGGTGACGGTGGATCGCAACGGAGGGTCGCGGGGCTGCCCGAGAGCAGCCCGTTGGCCCCTCCCGCGGCGCCGATGCCATACGCGAAGACGGCATGATCGCGTCCATCCATGAAGCCGTGCGGCACCGCGAGCGAGAAGCCGTGCTCGCCGACGTCGTCGCGCACGATCGCGGCACGGATCGCGTACCCGGCTGCGGCGGGATCTCCTGCGGCGCCGTCGATGTAGACGTGGACGTCGATCGGGGCCGCGTCGTCGGGATCACGCGCCCAGCCGCGAATCCCGTCGCACGCGGCCGCGTCGATCCAGCCTTCCGGCAATCGGTCGGTCACCGGGCAAACCGTGCCCGGCAGGCCCTCGTAGGGCCCTTGGTCGATCCATCGAGACACGGGATCGCTGCACCCGCCGAAGCCGTAGGGCTCGAACCCGGTACCGCCGGAGCGCGGCTCGAAGTGCAGGTGGGGACCGGTCGAGCTGCCGCTCGACGCGATGAACCCGAGGTGCTGGCCACAAGTCACCCAATCGCCGACCGCGACTGCGATGGAGCCGGTCCGTTGGTGCGCGTAATACGTGATGACCCCGTCGGCATGCTGCACGGCGACGTAGTTGCCCCATCCCCCGCCGCCGCCACAGCCGCCCGTCGTGCAGCGATCGAACTCTCCGTCGTGCGCCTCGACCACCGTGCCTTCTGCGGCGGCGACCACCGCGCGACCCTCATCGACCGCGGCCCAGCCTCCGTAGGTCCCGTAGTCGGTCCCGCGATGGCCAGAGTAGGTGTTGCTGCCGCAGTTCCAGTCGGTGTTCCCGCCGTGATCGCGATAGGCGGTCACCGTCATGCACCCGTCGTGGCACGCAGACGGATGCCGGAACGGCTGCGCGCTCGCGAAGGCGGGAGAGAGCACGACCGCCGCCAAGAGGCCAATCGCGAAACCGTTCGTGCCGAGCAAGTCGAGGCACGCGGCCACTGCCCCCGACGTGGCTCGGGGCGAACGCTCGACGACGCGGCTCACGGCAACACCACGCGTCGCTCGCGACGCCCGTCGTCGTAGACGAGCTCGTTGCCCTCGACGCGCATCGACGCGTGGTACGCGGGTGGCGGAACGAACGTCGGTCCGAGCGGTCGGCCCGTGCGGAGATCGGCATTGGTCAGGGGTGTCGCCTGCCCCGCACCTTCGGGATCGACGCGCCAGAGACCGGCAATGCCCGAGGGCCGCGAGCCGACCACCAGCAATGAGCCATCGAGCAGGAACAGCGGTCGATCGGCCGTCGCGAGATCGTCGGTCACGCGCCGCGGCTCTCCGTCGGGCAACGCGAGCACGTAGACGCCCTGCCCTTCGCCCGCGCGATGCGGGTACGCGATGCGGCCACCGCAGGCCGTCACGGCGATCTCGGGGATCACGTCGCGGTCGAGCACGCGGCTCCGCCCGTCGATCAGCTCGAACGCCGGGGTGACCCACACGACGCCGCCCTCGACCAGCGCACCGCCGAGCACACGTCCCGGCGCCGGGATCGTGCGCCCACCGTCCTGCACCCGCATCTCGAACGTCGGTCGCTCGTCGGACTGGGCCGCCACCGCAGAAGGGGGCCCCGAAAGGAGCCGGCGTCCGTCACGCTCCGCGACGACGACTAGGTCCGTGGCCGCGCTCTCCCTCACCCCAGCCCTCTCCCCATTCGGGGAGAGGGGGCCTGACGTCGGATTTGCGGCAAAGGTCGCGGACAGCGACTCCTCCGCGCCCGTCACCGCCTCGTCCGACGTGCACGCCGGCAAGGCGGCCGCCACCAGCATCACGAGCCATCGCGCCATCGCGCCCGTCACCGCAAGACGCATTCCCTCGATTGAGCGCTCGAACCGCTCACGCAGCAAGCGAGATCACGAACGGGCGCTGTGTGCTCGAGTGCACACGCGCTCCGCGCCTGGGGTCAACCGTGACCGTGTGGCACGCTGCCGGCGTGGCGATCGACCCGAAG
>JADZFZ010000846.1 GCA_020854145.1 Deltaproteobacteria bacterium
ACGCGCACCCCGGGCAGATCGCCGAGCGCGACGCGGTTGACCAGGACGAAGTCGTGCGCGCGGTCCACGTGCGACATGACACCGGTGCACGTCTCGCGAAGGAGCGTCTCGGAGCGTTCGGCCAGCGTCGCACCTTCGCGAAAGCGTCCCATGCACCACGCGGCCACTCCACGCATCATCGTGGTGAACGCGGTCGCGAACGGCGAGTCGATCCGCTCGCACAGCGCCGCCGCCGAGCCCAGCAGCTCCTCGGCGCGCGCCGCTCCCGGAGGTCCTCCCGTCGCCGACATCATGCCGTCGAAGGCCAGCGCGGTCGCGACGCGTCGTGGCTCGCCGGCGTCGAGCGCGAGCCCGAGCAACGTCGCCACGTACGCGGCCCCGCGGATCGGATCGATCGAGCTGTAGCCGAGCGCGGCCGTGAGGCACACGTCGATGCGCCGCAGCTCCGCCGCCGCGACCTCTTGCTCCGAGCGCTCGCGCCACGCCGAGCCGCGCAGCACGTTTCGCGTGCGGCGCCAGAGGATCGACGCGACCGCACGCGTCGTGCTCGAGATGCGCGGCAGGTCCACCTCGGCGAGCAGCCCATCGAGCAGGCGGCTGCCTTCGTCGAGGTGCCCGCTGACCATGTAGTGCTCGGCCGCGAGCCGCCGCAGCTCGAGCGCGTCGGGCGTCTGCAGATCGGCTGCCGCCTGGACGTACGCTTCCGCTGCGCGACGGGATCGGCCGGCGTTCGCCAGCGCATCGCCGAGGCGACGTTGGAGCGAACGCGTCGCTTCGGGCTCGCGCGCGCCCGTCTCGAGCGCCTCCGCGTAGAGGCGCGCCGCGCGATCGAACGCCAGCGCCGCCGCGGCCGCATCCGCCGCACGCTCGACGTGGCGCGCGGCGCGATCGAGCGCTCCGGCGCGGCGATACGTCTCGGCCAGCTGCTCCGGGTCGGCGCGACCGGATCGCTCCAGCGCGTCGCCGAGGCGACCGAAGAGCAGCGCGCGGCGCTCGGGATCGACGCGCGCGGCGACCGTCTCGCGCACGCGATCGTGGAAGCACTCGACCGCATCCGTCGGGCGACCGCCGCGCGTGCGCACGAGGCTCGCGCCCTTCAGCACGGCGAGCGCACCCGCGAGATCGTCCGGCTCTCGCTCGGCCGCTGCGCGAAGCACCACACCTTGCTCGACGGGGCCACCCGCGAGCGCGACGAGCTCGAGCAACGCGCGGCTCGGAGCGTCCAGGTTGCGGACGCGACCGAGGAGCAGCTCGTCGAGCGACGCGGCCGCAGGAGCATCCCCGGCACCGGTCGTCGCATGACGAACGAGCTCCGCCACGAACAACGGGCTGCCGTTCGATTCGCGTACGAGCGATGCGACGTCGGCATCGTGCAGCGACGCGGTCTGCTCGACGAGCCGTCGCGCGAGATCGGCCGCCTCGTCGGGCTCGAGCGGCCCGACGTCGATCGCACGCAGGTCGACGCCCGATCGAGCCGGCACGTCGAGCAGCTCCGCGAGCAGCGCGTTGGTCGCGCGCTCGTCGCTCCGATAGGTGCCGACGAGCAGCATCTGCGGCGCACCCGGCGCGCAGAGCAGCTCCGCGAGAAGCAGGACGCTGTCGGCGTCGCTCCACTGCAGGTCGTCGACGACCGCGACGAGCGGCGCACGTTGGGCGAGCGTGGCGAGCGTCTGCTTGAGCGCACGAAAGCCGCGCGTTCGCAGCTCGTGCGGATCCGGGATGTCGCGCCGGCGTCGCGGCAGATCGCGCAGCGCCTCGACGCGCGTCATCACCGGGAACACCTTCGCGAGCTCGTGCGCGTCCGGAGGCAGGAGCGCCGCGACGTCCGCACGCGCCAGGCGCGACAGATGACGCGCGAGCGCGTCGGCGATCCCGTCGAAGGCCTTGAACGGGACGCTCTCGCGCTCGTAGCAGCGCCCGGTCAGCACCACCGGGGCAGACGACCGCCTGCGCGCGCGCGCGAGGAACTGCTGCACGAGCGCGGTCTTCCCCATGCCCGAGCGGCCGCCGACCCACACCACGACGGGATGCCCCGCACGTGGGGCGACGAGCGCGGCATCGAGGGCGGCGAGCAGCTCCGTCCTGCCGACGAAGGGCGCACGCGCGGACGGTGGCGCCATGCTCGGCACGACGCCCGGCGACGTCTCTCCGCGGCCACACCACGCGAGCACGTCGAGCCCCGTCGGCCGCGTCTCGGGGGCGCGCGCGAGCAGCCGATGGACGAGATCGTCGAGATCCTCGGGGATGCCGGACACGAACGTCGAGGGCCGCGGCGCCGTCTTCATCTGCTTCGCGAGCAGCACCGAGGCGATCGCTCCCGTGAACGGCAGCCGACCCGTGAGCGCGGCGAAGAGCATCGTGCCCACCGCGTACCAGTCGGCCGCGGCGGTCACCCGCTCTCCCATCGCCTGCTCGGGCGCCATGTACGCAGGCGTGCCGCTGATCGACAGGTCGTCGGTGACCATCGAGTCGTCGTCGCCGCTCACGGTCCGCGCGATCCCGAAGTCGAGCACGACCACGCGGCCGTCGCGGCGCACGAGCACGTTCGACGGCTTGAGGTCGAGGTGGAGCCGATCTGCGGCGTGCAACGTCACGAGCGCGTCGGCCAGCTGACGCAACGCGGAGCGCAGGCGATCGAGGTCCGCGCGTTGGGGGAGCAGCTCGGACGACGCGCCGTCGCTCGCGCCCGCGCTCTCGGCGACCGCGGCGCGACCGGACGGCGCCGTCGTCTCGTCGCTCCGCGGCGTCCGCAGAGGACCGCTCCCGGGCGTCCAGCGCGACAGGGACGGCGACGACGTTCGCTCGTCCGCGGCCTGCGCCATCCAGTCGACGAGCTCGACGCCGTCGATGCGCTCCATCGTGAAGAAGCAGTGCGCGTCGTCCACGACCAGCTCGTGCAGCGCGACCAGGTTCGGGTGCGAGACGTCCGCGAGCGTCCGGAACTCGCGCTTGAGCCGCTCGACGTCGGCCGCCGACAGGCCCTCGGGCAGCACCTTCAGCGCGACGTCGAGCCCGCGCTGCTCGTCGTGCGCCAGGTACACGACGCCCATGCCGCCCGCGCCGAGC
>JADZFZ010000847.1 GCA_020854145.1 Deltaproteobacteria bacterium
CGAGCGCGGGCAGCCCCGACGCGGCCCGGATCGGCTCGAGCACCGCGTCGAGATCGTCGGGCGTCGGCGCCACGCCGGCGTCTTCGGGCGGTGGGGGCGGCGTGGTGGCGGAGTCGCCGAGCGCAGCCGAATCAGGCGTCTCGGGCGGGCCGGCCTCGATCGGCGGTCCCGAGCCCGGCGCACGCGCGTCGCGACCGACGTCGTGGCGGTCGTCGGCGCTGCAGCCCGCGAACGAGCCGACGACGACGAGGACGATCGCAGCGCGGCGCACGAGCCCATCGTACCCGGTCGTGCCGCTCGTGCGCGCCGTCCTCGACGGGCTCGCGGGCACGGTTCCTCACCGACAGGGGGGGCGTAGTCACGCTCGCGCGACCGAGCGCCCTCCGCGCGACCCACCAAGCGTGCGAGCATCTCGTGCATGGCGAAACCTCGGAAGCCTCGCGCTCGCACGTCGTCGAAGACCGTCCCTCGGCTCGCCGCGCTCGCGGAGCGTGCCGAGAAGGCGAAGGCGATCGGCGCGAAGAACGCGCGTGCTCTCGTCGCGCGGATCCGGCGGCTGCAGACGCGCATCGCCGAGGACTTCTACGATCTCGCGCTCTGCTTCCACGAGCTCGACGCGAAGCGCCACTGGGCGGCGCTCGGGTACACGAGCTTCGACGCGTGCGTCGCGAAGGAGAAGCTCTTCGACCCCGAAGGCGCACGACAGATGGTGGCGATCATCGACGCGAGAGTGAGCCGCGACGCCGCAATCGCGCTCGGCAGCTACTCGGCAGCCTACGAAGCGCTGCAGCTGACGAAGGCGACCCGCGCGCTGGACACGGTCGACGGGCTCGTCGAACGCGACGCATCCGTCGGCGGGACGAAGATCGTGGGCAGCTCCGTGCGCACGCTTCGAGCGACGCGCCGCCGGATCGCGGGCGCTGGCGGCGTCGCTCCGGCCGTGCTCTCGAGCGCCGAGAAGCTCGCCGAGACGATCACGCGCGAGCTCGAGCGACGCGCCTCGATCGACGTGACGGCCCGCGTCGAGCCCGCCCTCTCGAGCGCGCGTGTCGTCGTCACGCTCGATCTCGAGAGCGCGAAGCGCTTCGCGAGCTGGCTGAAGAAGGTCGATTCGTAGCCCGCGCCGTCCCGGACGTCCGGTGTGCAATCCCGGACGTCCGGTGTGCAATCCCGGACGTCCGGTGTGCAATGGTAGTGGGTCAGTTTGATCTCAATCGTCCTCTTCGTCGTCACCTGCGTGTGAACCGAACGCAAGGGTGACGATGCTGATCACGCAGCCAGCGCCGTGATTGGTCGAAACGTCCTTGAACCAGCGGACGTCAACCCAGCCGTTCGCCTTCGCTTCCTTCTCAAACCATGTCCGGACCTTCCCGCTGACTTTCTTCGCGGTGTCGGCGTCGCCGGAGTCCTGGTCGTACAGGGCCTTCACCCGATCGGCGGGGCACAGCACCGCCGGCTGGTTCTGGGAGCGATCTTTGGGGTCGGGGAACTTGAACGGTCGTGCCATGGGCGAGGAGTCTATCCGAAGCCTCGCGGCCCTCGACTTCAATCCGCAAATCCGTACAATCGCTGCTTCCGGTCGCCCTAGCCGCCGCACGCCACACGGCCCGCAAAGGTGACGCGCAACCGGCGCTCGTGTTTCCTGTCTCGGGGGAGGAGTGCCGATGAGCAGCGACGCCAAGCTGGACGCAGTGCTTCTCGCGATCGCGGAACTCGATCGCAAGGTCACCGACCTCACGACGAAGGTCGACAACCTGAGCGCGAAGACCGACCGGATCGACGCGCGAACCGTCGCGATGGCGACGAAGCTTCTGCACCCCGTCGAGAAGCGCGAGGTCATGTCGTCGGACGGGCACGGCTCCGCGCCACCCCTGCCGATGGCCGCGAAGGGCGCGGACGAATAGCGTCTCGCGCGTGTTCGCCGACGCATACGAGATCGCCTCGTCGTTCACGTTCCCGGTCGTGATCTCGTGGGCCAACGCTGTCGGCAAATGCGGCTCGGGGGTCGGGTCGTTCATCGTGGTGAACTCCGACGGTTGGTGCTTGACCGCGGCTCACGTGTTCGCCGAAGCGGAGAAGTTGATAGGCGCCGCCGAGGAGTTCCAGCGCGTCACTGCCGAGCGCGAGGCGCTGCTAGCCAACGAGGCTCTGTCCAGACAAGAGCGGAAGGCGCGGCTCCGAGCGCTCCCGCAACTCGGCAACTCGGCCATCAAGGCCGCGGCGGTGATGTGGGGCGTCAAGGGCACTCCGGTTGCGGACCAAGACGTCATCGTTGTGCCCGACGTCGACCTGGCGCTCTTTCGCTTGAAAGGCTTCGACGCGACGGCGGTGACTCGCTATCCCGAATTCAAGGACCCGTCGAAGGGACTTCGCCCGGGGACCAGCCTCGCCCGTCTGGGCTTTCCGTTCCATGACTTCACCCCGACGATCGATGAGGCAACGAAGCAGTTCGTGCTGCCTCCCGGGGCGCTGCCAATCCCGAGGTTCCCGATCGAGGGGATCATGACGCGCGACGTGCGCATCGGCCCGAACGAGCCTGGGCAGGTCCCGTTGCACATGATCGAGACGTCGAGCCCCGGACTGAGGGGGCAAAGCGGCGGGCCCATTTTCGACCGGTTGGGCGCCGTGTGGGCGATCCAGTCAAGCACACGGCACCTCGCGCTTGGCTTCGCGCCAAAAGTAAACGGGCGCGAAGAACACCAGTTCCTGAACGTTGGCCTCGGGCCGAGCGTCGAGACCATACTGGGAATGCTCGCCGAGGTTGGCGTGAAGCACACGATCGCGGACCACTAGGAGAAGCACATGACCAGAATCGGCAAGTCCGGACTCGTGCGGATGACGTTGTCGCAGCCAACAAGCGGGACTACGGCCGCCCCCCCACGCGAGGGCGAGGTGTCGTTCTGGGACAGGCAGTACGCCGAGACGTTCGGCGGGGCATCGATTCCCGTTCGCGCCTCGGCCGAGCGTCTGGTGTTCACCCGGCGCGCCTCGACCCCCACGCCGCGACCGTCGGCTCGGGGATCAGCGCGACCAGATCGCTGATCTCCCACACGTGATCGGCGAGCCCGCACGCCATCGCGGGCGTCACGCGCAGCGTCCGGTGAATGCGGCAGAAGTTGTAGTGCATGACGTGGAGCGCGACCGCGTGCGTCCCGGACGTCCGGTGTGCAATCCCGGACGTCCGGTCGAGGACCGCGAGCACGGCCTGCCGGCGGCAGCGCGTGCCCTTCTTCTCCGAATCGTGGCGCGGCGTGCAGAAGAGCAAGACACGCGGCCTGCTCGAGGGGCGCACGTACGACGAGCTTCCGGACGGGGCGCTCCGGCCCGACCGCTGCGACCGGTCACATGCCGGCGATGTACGACTCGCTGAAGAGCTCGGTGCAGTAGATGCCATCGCCCGTGCGCTCCACGCAGGTGCCTTGGTCGCGTCCGGCCGCCA
>JADZFZ010000848.1 GCA_020854145.1 Deltaproteobacteria bacterium
GACGTCGGCGGTCAGCACCTTGACGGCGACCGGCACGTCCTCCTCGACGTGACGCCCGCGCCACACCTCGGCCATGCCGCCACGCGCGATCGGCGCCTCGAGCTCGAACGCACCGAGCGTCAGCGTCGCCCGCGAAGGAGCCACTCAGCCACCCGATCGGAGCGTGCGGACCTTCTCGTCCGTGCTGGCTGGCGGGGGGCTGGAGGCGCCCGAGCGAATCATCTCTTGTCAGCCGTTCTTGGCGGCGAAGCTCTCCATGAACGAGACGAGCGCCGAGACGTCCTCGAGGCTCACGGCGTTGTACAGCGACGCGCGGATGCCACCGACCGAGCGGTGACCCTTGAGCCCGACGAGCCCCGCCTTCGTCGCCTCGCTCACGAACTTCGCCTCGAGCTCCTCGCTCGGCAGCCGATAGACGACGTTCATCAGCGAGCGGCTCTCGCGCTCCACGGGGCATCGATAGAACGACGCGAGGCGATCGATCGCGCCGTAGAGCAGCTCGCCCTTCTTGCGGTTCTGCTCCTCGATCGCGGCCAGACCGCCGAGCGACTCGGTCCACAGGAGCACGTTGCGAAGCAGATAGATCGCAAAGGTGGGCGGCGTGTTGTAGAGCGAGTCGTTCTCCGCATGCGTCGCGTAGCGGAAGATCTTCGGGATGTCCTTGCGCCCGGCGGCGACGAGGTCCTTGCGGACGATGACGACCACGAGGCCACTCGGGCCGAGGTTCTTCTGCGCGCCCGCGTAGATGAGCCCGAAACGCGAGACGTCGAAGCGCCGCGAGAGGATGTCGCTCGACATGTCGCAGACGGCGGGCACCTCGCCCGTGCTCGGGAACGCGGGCCACTGGGTTCCGAAGATCGTGTTGTTCGACGTGAGGTGCACGTATGCCGCCGCCGGATCGAGCTCGAGCTCGGACTGCTTCGGCACGCGGGTGTAGCGGCCGTCCACCGCGGTGGTCGCCGCCGTCCGCGCCTTGCCGACGAGCTTCGCCTCGGACAGGGCCTTCTCGCTCCACACGCCGGTGAGCACGTAGTCGGCGCTCTGATCCGGGCGGAGCAGGTTCATCGGCACCATCGCGAACTGCTGCGAAGCGCCCCCCTGCAGGAACAAGACGGCGTAGTCGTCGGAGATCCCGAGCAGCGTGCGCAGCAGGGCTCCGGCCTCGTGGTGCACGGCTTCGTACGTCTTGCCGCGGTGGCTGTGCTCCATGATGGACATGCCCGTGCCCTGGAAGTCGACGAGCTCGTCGCGGGCGCGCTCGAGCGCGGGGAGCGGCAGGGCAGCGGGACCGGCGTTGAAGTTGTGGACGCGCGTCATCGCCGCGGAAGCTACGACGGGCTCCACGCTCGCGCACGCGTGCTCCGTGCCGTCACGCGCTCACTGTGCTGCAGCCGTCGCCGCGCGAAGGAACGCCGGCGGCACGAGCAGCCGCGCGAGCAGACCGCCGCTCGCCCAGGGTCGCGGCAGCGCGCGGGCGAGCCGCGAGCCCCATGCGGCGGGGGAGCCCCCTTGGCCGCGGTCGGCGTAACGCCACGGCCGGCTGGGAAGCCCAGCGTGCGTGCACCACGACGCGAAGCCGGTCGGTGCGTCGGGTCGCACGACGACGCCGAGGTGGTTGGCCACGCGCCGCGGCGCCCCGTCGCTCGGGCGGTTGACCACGCCCGTTGCCGCGAAGAACAAGGTCGAGGAGCCCCCGCCGTCGAGCTTCACGCCGTCGGTCGCGCCGAGCTCGCGGAGCAAGCCGGACAGCTCGGTCGCGTTCAGTCCCGCGGACTCCGACCACCGCCCGTCCACGACGAGGAGCACGAGGGTGCGGCCGCCGTCGGCGATGCCCAGCGCGGTGCGCGGATGGCGCTCCACGATCCCTCGGATCGCCGGGCTCAGCCGGCTGCGCCCTTCGACCAGGATGCGCTCGCGCGCCGCGAGCACCTCGGTCCAGCGGCGGTCCACGCGTCGCCGCACGTCACGCCAGAGCTCGACGCGATCCGACAGCGTGCCGTCGAGCAGGCGCAAGCCTTCGCCTTGCCGTGCGAGCAACAGAGCGTCGCGGTGCTCGCGCGCGCGGTTGCTCCACCAGGCGCCGTTGCCGCGCGCCGGACCGAGCGGCATCATCGTGTCGCGGTCGAAGTAGTCGCCGTTGATGGCCACGGACGCGCCCACGCGTCGCGCCCAACCGGGCACCGTCCGGCCGCGTTCGCCCTGCGAGGACACGCGGAGCGACACGCCCGGATCGCAGACGTCGACGAACGCCGCATGCACGCGAAGGGGCGCACCGTCGGGCGTGCGGGTCACACGCGCGAGGTAACGGACGGCGCGCGAGGGTGTCGTCCACCGGTCCTCCCGCGCTTGCGCCCGCGCACCCGCGGCCCCGGGCCCGAGCCCGAGCGCAAGGACGACGAACGCCGAGGCCGAGGCGAAGACGCGCACGAGCCAAGACTAGTTCCGTCGGCGTCCGGAGGCACGTTCTGCACGCTCGGGCCTTCGCTCCGCGCATCGGAGCGCGTATGCTGCCGGCGTGGCCTCGGGGGCCAGCGCATCGACTCTGCCGCCCAACCGGATCGCGAGCCGTCTCGTGGCCGAAGGCCGTGTGAGCCAGTCGCTCTGCGACGAGGCCATGGACGCGGCGCAACGCACGGGTGTGCGGTTCGAGGAGGCGTTGATCGAGGGCGGTCTCGGCGAGGCCGAGGTGCTCAAGCACCTCGCCGCGACCTTCAAGACCCAGTTCGTGTCCACCGAGAAGCTCGCGCGCGCGACCATCGACCGCGCGACGCTCGCGATGGTGCCCAGGCGCATGGCGGAGCAACGCCTCATCCTGCCCGTGCTCTTCGACGCCAAGACGTCGGTGCTGTCCGTCGTCACCGCGGACCCCGACGATCTCGAGTCGCTCAAGGAGATCCAGCTCGGCACGGGCGTGCGAGAGGTCCGGCCGCTCGTGGCGCGCCCCGCCGCGATCGAGGCCGGGATCGCCAAGCACTACGCAGGCGTGCGCGGCGCCTTCCTCGTGATCTCGCGGGCGAAGAAGGTGATCGAGCCCGAGCCCGAGGATCTCGACTTCATCGACCGGTCGTCGGGGCTCGACGTCCCGCGGCGTCTGTCGTCGCCCAACCTCGCCGTCCCTGCGCCTGCGCCCACGGCGGCTCCGCAGGTGATCGCGTCCGATCCGTCGCCGGCCAGCCCGGCGGTCCAAGGCGACATCCCCGCCGAGGACATCCCGGGGCTGCGCGCCTCGTCCATCCCACAGACGCCGCCTTCGCCGCCGACCTCGCCGGTGAGCTCTCGTCGCAGCTCGCACGAGCGGGCCGCTCCGGGTACGCCGCCCGCGGGCTCGTCCGCGGGCAGCGCCCGCCACGCGGTGATGGGCAGCGGCGATTTCCTCCAGGTCGTCAACGTCCTCGTGTCGTTGCTCGAGGTCTCGCGTGCCGAGCTCCGGTCGCACTCGGCCCATACGGCGCGTCTCGTGCGCAAGGTCTACGAGCGCATGGGGCTCGGTCCGACGGAGACCTACGGTGCCGTGCTCGCCGCGTTGCTCCACGACCTCGGCAAGGCCAGCAACTACCACCTGACGCCGCTCAACGTGAGCCAGTACCAGGGGCACCGCGTCGCCGCGGAGAAGGTCGTCACCACCCCCGCGCGTCTGCTCGAGTCGGTGCGCATGCCGCCGAGCTGTCTCGATGGCCTCGCGTACATGTACGAGCAGGTCGACGGCAACGGCTTCCCCTCGCGGCTGAAGGGCAAGGACATCCCGCTCGAGGCGCGGGTGCTCGCGATCTGCGACTCCTTCTCCGATCTGACGACGAACCCGCGCAACCCGTACCGGCGGGTGCTGAGCCACCAGGAGGCGTGCGAGGCGCTGCGCAAGCACGCGGGCACCGTCTTCGACGCGAACCTCGTCGCGCTCTTCGAGCACACGGTGCTCGGCGACGACATCCGCCAGGCGCTGCTCGCGGAGCGGCCGCGCGTGCTGCTGGTCGATCCCGACGCCGAGGAGACGACGGTGCTCGAGCTGCGGCTGCTCGAGTCCGGCTTCGACGTGAGCATCGCGCGCAGCGCGGACGCGGCGCTCTCGTTGCTCGAGTCGCGCGGCGGCGCCGACGTCGTCATCGCCGAGATGGATCTCGCGGGCACGAGCGGCATCGAGCTGCTGCAGCGCTTGCGTGCGTTGCCGGGCGCGAAGGACCTGCCGGTGCTCGTGCACACGCGGCACGCCGACCCCGAGGACGTGTCGCGCGCGATGGAGCTCGGCGCGAGCGACTACCTCGTCAAGCCGACCGCGAGCCAGGTCATCGCGGTCAAGGTCCAGCGCCTGCTCGACGCGCAGCGACAGTCACGCCGCGGCAAGGGCGTGACCGGATCGCTGTCCGAGATGAGCCTGCCGGACATCGTGCAGGTGCTCCACCACGGCCGGAAGTCGGGCGCCTTGCGCCTCGACGCCGACGGCAAGAACGGCGAGATCGCCTTCCAGGAAGGCCAGATCTGGGACGCGACCTTCGGCGGCAAGCGCGGCGAGGAGGCCTTCTACTCGATGCTCGGCCTCACGCAGGGCGCCTTCGAGCTCGATCCCGAGGCGCGCGCATCGACGCGCACGATCCAGTCGAGCGCCGAGATGCTGCTGCTCGAAGGCATGCGCCGCATGGACGAAGGCTCCCGCGAAGGCTGATCAGCCTACTTTCCAGGTGTTTCCGGCGCGGAAGAGCTTGTCGAGATCGCCCGCTCCGAGCTTCTCGCGCGTCGCGTTCACCTGGTCGTGCACCATGCGCTCGTAGGTCGGCGCCGGGTTGCAGTAGAGGACGCCGAGCGCGATGGGGAACTCCGGCGGCTCGAGCTGACCGAGGAGGAACGCGAGCGGGAGGTTGGTCTCGTCGTGCACGAGCACGTCGGCCTCCGTGACGCCGTTGTCGCCGAGCTGGACGACCTCGAGCTCGAGCTTGCCGGGCTTCAGACGCAGGCCCTTGTCGCGCTTGGCGCCGAAGACCATCGGCTTGCCGTGCTCGAGGAAGAGCTGGCGATCCGCCGCGACGTCCTTCTCGACGAAGTAGTCGAAGGCGCCGTCGTTGAAGACGTTGCAGTTCTGGAAGATCTCGAGGAACGAGGCGCCCTTGTGATCGTGCGTGCGGCGCAGCATGTCGGGCATGTGCTTGGTCGTGAGCACGTCGATGGTGCGTGCGACGAAGCGCGCGTTCGCGCCGAGCGCGAAGGCGACCGGCGACATGGGGTGATCGACGACGCCGAAGGGCGTGCTCTTCGTCTTCTGACCGAGCACGGACGTCGGCGAGTACTGGCCCTTGGTGAGCCCGTAGATGCGGTTGTTGAAGAGGAGGATCTTCAGGTCGACGTTGCGACGCAGCGCGTGCATCAGGTGGTTGCCGCCGATCGAGAGACCGTCGCCGTCGCCCGTCGCGACCCACACGTCGAGCTCGGGGTTCGCGAGCTTGATGCCCGTCGCGACCGCGGGCGCGCGCCCGTGGATCGTGTGGAACCCGTACGTGTTCATGTAGTACGGGAAGCGGCTCGAGCAGCCGATGCCCGAGACGAACACCGTCTTCTCGCGCGGCACCTGGAACTCGGGCATCACCTTCTGGACGGCCGCGAGGATGGCGTAGTCGCCACAGCCGGGGCACCAACGGACCTCTTGGTCCGAGACGAAGTCTTTGCGGCTCAGGGTTACGAGTTGCTCCGACATCTCACGCCTCCAACGTCTCGCGAATCTTCGACTCGATCTCGGACACTCGGAACGGCTGCCCCGAGATCTTGTTGAAGCCCTCGGCGGGCGCCAGGTACTCGGCGCGCAGGAGCTTCACGAGCTGTCCGTTGTTCATCTCGGGCACGAGGATCTTCTTGAAGCGGGACAGGACCTCGCCGAGGTTGCGCGGGAACGGCGACATGTAGCGCACGTGCGCGTGCGAGACCTTGAGGCCGCGCCGCCGCGCGTTGCGCACGCCCTGCAGCACCGCGCCGTACGTGGAGCCCCAGCTCACGACGAGCATGTCGCCGGAGTCTTCGCCCTCGTGCACCGTCTGCAGCGGGATGTCGCGCGCGATGCCCGCGATCTTCGCGGCGCGCGTCTTGGTCATCTTGTGGTGGTTGGCGGCGTCGTACGAGATGTTGCCGCTGTCGTAGTCCTTCTCGAGGCCGCCGATGCGGTGCAGCAGCTCGGGCGTCCCGGGGACGGCCCATGCGCGGCCGAGCGTGTCGGGATCGCGCAGGAACGGGTGGAAGCCGGCTGCCTCGGTCCGGAGATGGACCGGGAACTTGGGCAGCGCGCTCGCTTCGGGGATGCGCCACGGCTCGGCGCCGTTCGCGAGGTAGCCGTCGGTCAACAGGATGACGGGCGTCATGTACTTCGTCGCGATGCGGACGGCCTCGATGGCGAGCGTGAAGCAGTCGCCCGGGGTCGCGGCGGCGAGCACGGCGAGCGGCGTGTCGGCGTTGCGCCCGACCACCGCCTGCAACAGGTCCGACTGCTCGGTCTTCGTGGGCAGGCCGGTCGAGGGGCCGCCACGCTGGATGTCGACGATGACGAGCGGAAGCTCGGTCACGACCGCGAGGCCCATCGCCTCGGTCTTGAGGGCCATGCCCGGGCCGCTCGTCGTCGTGACGCCGAGGCTGCCGCTGAAGCTCGCGCCGATCGCGGCGCAGATGGCGGCGATCTCGTCCTCGGCCTGGAACGTCACGACGCCGAAGTGCTTGAGCGCCGAGAGGTAGTGCAGGATGTCGGACGCCGGCGTGATCGGGTAGCTGCCGAGCATCATCGGGATGCCGGCGGACTGGCAGCCCGCGATGAGGCCCCACGCCGTGGCTTCGTTGCCCGTCGTGTTGCGGTAGAGGCCGGGCTCGTACTTCGCCTTCGGCACGATGAGCCGGCTCATCCCGCTCGGCAGCTCGATCGTCTCGCCGTATGCGTGGCCCGCGTTGAGCGCGGCGATGTTCGCATCCGCGATCTCGGGCCGCTTCGCGAACTGCTTGCGCAGGCCGTCGATCGTCGATTGTCGGTCGCGGTCGTAGAGCCAGAAGGCCAGGCCGAGCGTCCACATGTTCTTGCAGCGCAACGCCTCCTTCTGCGAGAGGCCGAAGGGCTGCGTGGCCGCGAGCGTCGCTTTGCTGATGTCGACCGACACGAGACGGTAGCCGTCGAGCGAGCCGTCTTCGATCGGGTTGGTCTCGTAGCCTGCCTTCTTCAGGTTGCCCGGCGTGAACGCGCCGCTGTTGACGATCAGCAGGCCGCCGCGCGGAAGGTCCTTCAGGTGGACGCGCAACGCGGCCGGGTTCATGGCGACGAGCGCGTCGGGCGCATCGCCGGGGGTGAGCACGTCGAAGGACGCGAACTGGATCTGGAACGCCGATACGCCGAACGTCGTGCCGGCCGGCGCGCGGATCTCCGCGGGAAAATCCGGGAACGTCGCCAGGTCGTTGCCCTGCAGCGCCGTCGCCTGCGTGAACTGCGTTCCCGTCAGCTGCATGCCGTCGCCGCTGTCGCCGGCGAACCGGATGACGACCGAGTCGATCTCCTCCGTCGGCAGCTTTCCCGTCACCTTCGATGTGGTGCTCTCGACATGATCCATCGCTGTCATCTCCTCGCCTCGAACGCTGCCCCTCGCGCGGGGACAGTCGTCACGGCGCCGGTCCACCCAACCAATCGGCAGACCTCGGCTCCGTCGTTCGAGACCACGGCGGCGTCTCGCCGACCTCCGTCCGGTCGGTCGCGTTCGGCCCCCCTGGCGGCGGCCCACGGACGCGGTGGCGCACGGACGAAAGCGCGTGGAGCCGTCGAAATCCGCGCGCAGTATGACGGCGTGTCTCTGCGTTGTCACGCCGCGGGCGCGCGACTTCTCATGCCCACGAGCGCCTCGGCGAGCCGAGCGTAGTCCGACGCTCGATTGTGCAGATGCGCCGAGATCCGGAGCACGGAGCGCGTGCCGTCGGGGCTCGGGTGCACGGGCACCTCGATCGCGAAGCGGTCGAACAGGGCTTGATGGAACTCAAAACAGGCCTCGCCGCGCGAGGGTGGGTCGCCCGCGAGGTCGTGCGGCAGGAGGATCGACGCCATCGATCCGAGCATCGACTCGGGGCACGCGGGCTCGGTGCCGAGCGTCTCGGTGAGCGACGCACGCACGCGCACCGCCGTGGCGCGGTTGCGTTTGCGCACTTCGTCCCACCCGCCCGGCAGGAGCGAGCCGACGAACCCGATGGCCTCGGGCACGCTCAGATACGGCGTCGGGTCCGACGTCCCGGTCCAGTCCGCCTCCAGGCGAAAGCGCGATCGATCGCAACGCCGCGCGCTCCGACCGTGGCTCGTGACGAGCGGCTCGAGACGCGCTTGGCGATCGGCGCGTACCCACAGGAACGCCGCGCCCTTCGGGGCGCAGAGCCACTTGTGGCAGTTGCCCGTGTAATACGCGGCGCCGAGGGCCTGGACGTCGAGCGCGACCATGCCGGGCGCGTGCGCACCGTCGACGAGCACCTCGACGCCGCGCGCCGCGAGCTCGGCCACGATGCGCGCGATCGGCAAGACGAGCGCAGTCGGGCTGGTGACGTGATCGACGAGCGCGAGGCGCGTCCGCGGCGTGACGCAGCGGAGGATGGCGTCGAGCACCTCGTCGTCGCCGCGCGAAGGGAACGGCACGTGCGCCACGACGACGCGCGCGCCCGCGCGCTCCGCCCATCGTGCGAGCGCGTTCGCGCACGCGGCGTACTCGTGGTCGGTCGTGAGCAGCTCGTCGCCCGGCGCGAGATCGCGCGCGACCGAGGCGAGCACGGTGTTGACGCCCGTCGTCGCGTTCGGGACGAAGGCGAGATCGTCGGGACGTGCGCCCAGGAAGGTTCCCAGCGCCGCGCGTGCCTCGTCGAGGAGCGGCTCGAGCCGCTCCTGGAAGAACCGGACGGGCTCGCGCTCGAGCTCGGCGCGCAGACGCGCTTGCGCCTCGAGCACGACGTGCGGGCACGCCCCGTAGGAGCCGTGGTTGAGGAACGCGATCGTCGGATCGAGCGACCAGTGCTCGTGCACGCGCGCCTTCGTAGCGCATCAGCGCGTGACGGGCAGCACCCCCGTGGGCCGCGCCGTCGACGGGAAGCACTGCGAGGTCGTCGGCCGACCCGAGGCCGCGACCGACACGCAGGCCCAGCCCTCCGGGCACGGAGCGGCGTCGCTGCAGGCGCGCGAGCAGAAGCTGTAGACCTGCGCACCGTCGTCGGCGAGCAGGCAGAGCGCTGCGTCGTGCCCGCTGCCGGCACCGCCGCACTCCGAGTCGGCGTCGCAGTACGCGCCGAGCGAGCCGTCGGTCTGACACGAGGGCGGCTCGTGATCGCCGGGCACGAGGCAGTCCTGCCGTCCGTCGCCGTCGCGGTCCGCTTGGTCCTCGCAGCAACGCGCGTCGAAGGACGGGTAGCGGCACGCGCACGCCGTGCTCGGTCGATCGCTCGGGCCGTCGGGACCGGAGACGCTCTCGGCGCACGCAGACCATCGGCCATCGTCGGCGCACGTCGCGATCCCGAAGCCGCCGTGCTCGCGTCCCTGGCACCATCGACTCGTTCCCGGTGTGCAGGGCGGCTCGGCCCGCGCCGGCGCGACGGCGTGCGCTGCGGGAGGCGAGCCCGCGGCGGACGCACGAGGCTCCGACTCCGACGACGGCGCCGCACGCGACACCGAGCAACCGACGAGAAGGCCCACCCCGATCCACGACCCACGACGCATGCGAAGCGTCTGTGCAGAGCGTGGGCCATCGACGCGACGAGGGGATCGCGCGTGCGATGGCGCATCGCCCGCGGCGCCTGGAGCGCGGCGCGCGCCGGAGCGGCGCCACGAGTCACCAGCCGTCGGGACGCGCAGCCCTCGCCAACCAGCCCGGCCTTGACCCACCGCGCTCGCTCGGCGATCGTCCGCGCCGTGCAACCGCGTTCGATCACGTGCTCGGTCCTCGTCGTGCTCGGCCTCGTGGGCTGCGCACCTCCGTCGTCGGTCTACGTCGCGGCGGCCGCGACCGATCGGGCCGCGTGGTTCGTGCACCGCGAGAGCACGGGACGCGAGGTCGTCGACCGCGTCGTCGAGTGCCACGAGGATCGCGTGCCTCCGTGCGTGCGCTTCGAGGTGGTCGGCGTGCGCGACGCGGACTGGTACGCGGAGTGGGTCGCGCAAGGACGCGCGAGCACGCCGAGCGCACCGGCGGCTCCGACCACGAGCGTCCCTGCGCCCACGGGGCCGACACCGGGGACGCCTCCGCCCGGATCGACGGCTCCCGGCACCGCGCCTGCACCGACGCCGTCGCCTCCTGCGCCGAGCGCGCCCCGTCCGCCACCCGCGTGGACTCCGTGAGCTCCCGATCGCGACCCGAGGACGCGGCCACCGGCCGCGTCGCGAGCACTTCCGCCGGCACGACGACGCTCGCGCGCAAGCGGCTCGGCGACATCCTCGTCGAGGCGGGGCTCGTCACGCGCGGCCAGCTCGAGGCTGCGCTCATCCGTCAGCGGAGCGAGCGCAAACGGCTGGGCGCGTTGCTCGTGGAAGCCGGGCACCTCACGTCCGCGCGCCTGTCGCAGACGCTCTCGTACCAGCTCTGCATCCCGTGGGTCTCGGTCGTCAACCTGCAGGTTCCCGAGGAGGTCGCGGCGCTCCTGCCGGCGGACGTCGCGCACACGAGCCGCGCGTTGCCCGTGCACCTCAAGCGACGTCACGGAGACGCCGACGTGCTCTACGTCGCGACGGACGACCCGACGGACGAGGAGGCGCTCGCGGCTTGCGTCGTGGCGACGGGTGGCACGGTGCGGCTCGTCGTCACGTCGGCGGACGAGCTCGACGTGGCGCTCGTGCGGCACTACGGCGAGCCTCGGACGGCCGCTGCGCAGGCCAAACGCGCGAGCGGCTCGTTCGCGGCGACGGCACCGGCCGCGGCCGTGGTGATCGAGCCGATCGGGGCTCCGATGTCGCAGCTCGGCGCGCGATCGACGGCGTCGTTGCCACGTCCGCCGCGGCTGCCCGATGTCGAGCTCGACCTCGAGGTCCTCGACGTGGAGCCGGATCCGACCACGCCCGCGCCGAGCGAGGAGCCGATCCGCGTCGTGCTCGTGGTCAGCCCGTCGCGCGAGCTCTTGCGAGAGTGCCGGTCCGCGGCGCTTCCACTCGGAGTGCTGGTGGTCGCCACCGATCTCGCAGGGCTGCGCGCGAAGGTGACCGAGCACGCGCCGCTCGCGATCGTGGTCGAAGACGCGCTCTACGCGCTCGACCGCGTGGCCTTCACCACGCTCGCGCTCTCGTCGGGCTCGCCGCTCGTCATCTGGAGCGACGAGCTCGATCGCGCGTACCTCGAGCCCGTCTTCGCCACCGCCGTCCAACGCGCGGAGCGTTGACGCCTCCTCGGGCCGCACGCACGCGGCCGACTTGCGAGCCACGCCCGCGTGCGGTCCGATGGGTGCGTGTTGCGCCCCGCGCTCGTGCTCGGCCTCGTGTCGATCGTCGTCGCATGCGGCGGTGCGCCCCCGCGAGAGCCGCGGGCCCGCACGGGTCTTGCCCGACCGCGCGCGGCGTCGCCCGACCGTCCCCGCGTCGCGCCCGTCGCGCGGTGCGACTCGATCACGGCCCGCGTGGACGAAGGCAATGCGCTGGCGGCGTACGGCTCCTATCCGTCGCGGTTGTCCCTCGTACCGGAGGGGACGGGCTTTCGCGTCTTCTATCCGAGCGCGTACGACGACCCGCTCGCCAGCGCACCGGTCGCGGCCGACGGTTCGCTCGGTCCCGCCGGACGCGCGCCGGTGGACCTTCGAGCCGAGCCGCATCGCGTCTCGCGGCCGACCGTCGCGTCGATCGCGGGCACGCCCGTCATGGCCGCCGGCGTGTTCGTCACCGATCGGAACGCCGACGTCTTGGTCGCCCGGGGCACCGCGGACGGGAGGCTCGGCACGGCGGCTCCGCTCCTCGCGGATCCCGCGCTCGATCTCGACCCGTCGATCGCGCCCGCGCCCGATCGCGGCTTCGCCGTCGCGTGGCGGCACGGCGCGTACCCGCACGCCCCCGACCTCGCGTTCGCGCGGGTCGATCGAGACGGCCGGACCCTCGGCGGTGGTGTCGTCGTGACCGGTGCACAGGCCGGCGAACGTCTCGCGCTCGTGCACGTGCCGGGCGTCGGCTGGGCGCTGCTCTACGCGACGGTGGGGACCGAGCGCGAGCTCGTGCTGGTGCGCATCGGCCTGGATGGCGCGGTGCTCGAGCGCCGCGTCGTCGCCTCCGGCGGGATCGCCGATCCGGTCGCGGCGTGGGACGGGAGCGCGGTGAGCGTCGCGTACCACCTCGACGCGACCGGCTCCGTCCTGCCCAGCGGTGCGCAGCGCAGCGGCGTCGGTTGGCTGCGCCTCGGTCCCGACGGTCGCGCGCTCGCAGCGCAGGTCGTCGTCGAGGAGCCGCAGGAACCGAGCGCGAGCCCGTCGCCGAGCGCGCTCGTGTTCGAGGGTCGGGCGTTCTGGCTGGCGAGCGTCGTCTCGTTCCCGACCGTGATCGTGGACGCCGTCCACGATCGAGCCACGGGCTCCACGATCCACCGCGTTCGCCGTGAGTCACCCTACGCGAGCATCGTCCGCATCGACCGCGAAGGGCGCCCCCGCGCGCGCGCGACGATCGAAGGCGTCTCCACGATCCACCTCGTCTCCACGCCCGACGGCGTTCGCGGCGTGCTCGTCGAGAGCGAGCTCTCGAGCCAAGGCAGCCTGCGCAGCTTCGCGATGCGTTGCGCCCGATAGCCCGACGGCGCGTGCGCCCGAGGGCAGCGGCCGGGCGCGCGTCTCTGCTCGTGCGCTCGATGGCAAGGTGACCGCAAGACGAAGGCTCCATGCTCGCGGAGCTGTACGATCGCGTCGCGAGGTCCGTTGAACACGTCACCCATCCTCCGCGTGCTCCTCGTCGAGGACGACGCCGCCCTCGGCGAGCAGGTGCGCGCCGGGCTCGCCGAAGAGGGCTTGGTCGTACGCTGGGTGCGCATGGGACGCGACGCGATCGCGGCGCGTACGGAACGTTATGCGCTGGTGATCCTCGACCTCGGCCTACCGGACATCGACGGCTGGGACGTGCTGCGTCACTTGCGAAGCCAGGCCGACGTACCAGTCCTCGTGCTGACGGCACGCTCGGATCCCACGAGCCGCGTGCGCGGCCTCGATCTCGGTGCCGACGACTACCTCACCAAGCCGTTCTGGCCCGACGAGCTGTTGGCGCGCGTACGGGCCCGGCTCCGCCGACCCCAGCTGCTGCGCAGCAATACCCTGCGTGTCGGCGACATCGCCATCGACCTGGAGCGACACGAGGTGCACGTGGGCGAGTCCCTGGTCGCGCTGACGCCCGGCGAGCACGCCTTGCTGGTGGCGCTCGCGCGCCGTCCCGGCGCAGTCGTGTCCCGGCGCCGCCTCGCCGAGCTGGCGCTGGACGCCGACGCAGACGAGCGTCACCTCGACGCACACGTCTCGCGACTGCGTCGGAAGCTCGGCAGCGCACAGCACGCCATCGAGACGGTGCGCAGGGTCGGCTACCGCGTGCGGGAGTCCTGGTGAGGCGGCTGCGGGGCCGGCTCGCTCTGCGGACCGCGGCGCTGCTCGCGCCCATCCTGGTCGTGCTCCTGATCGTGCAGCTGCGACGCGAGTGGCGCGCGAGCGAGCTCGAGCTCGGCGCGAGCGTGATGGAGCGGATGCTCCCGGCACGCGCCGCGTGCGAGCGGGACGCTTCGACGTTCGGGCTCGCGGTCCGGGACGACGCCGTGCTCCACGCCTACGCCGCGGATGGTCGCAGCGCCAACCCGCGCGCCGCCCCGCTCGATCGCGAGCTCGCGCGTCGTGCGCGTCCCGGCGTTGCAGCGGCCGGCTGGGATCTGACGCGTGGCGTGGCCGTGGTCGCGATGCCGTGGTCGGACGGACCGTGCGCGCTCGTGCAGCTGAGCTACGGCGGCGCCATCCCGCGCGGTCCGGTGCGCGTGGTCGGCGTGACGATCGTCCGCGTCGCGGTCGTCGCCTCGATCGTGGCGCTCGCCGTCGCGGTTGCGGTGGGTCCGATCGTCCGCCGGCTCCGACGTCTCGCGGGGGCCGTCGCGCGACGTGCCGCCGCGGCGGGCCACCCTCCCACGGATGAGTCGCGCGACGAGATCGACGTCCTGGCCGACGTGGTCGACGTCGCGCTGAGGCATGCCGATCGCGAGCTGTCGGCCCGCAAGGCGCGCGAGGCGGCGCTCGAGGAGCACCTCGCGTCGAGCGCACACGATCTCGCCATCCCGCTCACCGTGCTGCAGGGCGAGCTCGCGACGATGAAGGCGGCATCGGATCGTGGCCAACCGGCGTCGCCCGACGTCGTTCGGCGCGCCATCGGAGAGGCGCACTACGCGGGCGCCATCGTGGCGGACCTCGGCGTGACGGCGCGCGAGCGCGCGGGGATGCTCGGCGCGGGCGCGCGGCAGGATCTTCGCGCGATCCTCGAGCAGGTCGTGACGCGCCACCGCACGCTGGCCGCCGCGCGCGGCGTGACGGTGGAGTGGGCGGCGCCCGAGATCGAGGTGCCGGTGGTGCTCGATGCGACGGCCGCGCAGCAGGCCATCGGCAACGTGGTCCTCAACGCCGTGCAGTACGCGCGCGAGTTCGTGGGTGTGGTGCTCGATCTGACGCCCGAAGGGTGGACCGTTCGCGTGGAGGACGATGGACCCGGGCTCGCGCAGGGAGAGACCTTCGAGTCGCTCGCAGCCGGAGGCACGCGCGGGCACGTCGGCGCGCACCGGCGGCCCGAAGGCACGGGCGTCGGCCTCGCGGTCACGCGTCGCGTCGCGCGCCTGTACGCGTGGACGATCGAAGCCGATGCGGCGGTCCCGGAGGGTGGCCTCGTCGTCACGTTGCGCGGCGCGAGGTCCGCAAGCTGATCGCAACGTGGGGACGTCAAGCTCGTCGAATGCACCGCCGGCTCACGATCCTGCTCGCGTGGCTCGCCGTCGTTCTCGGATGCGGAGACGACGCCGCCGACGTGCCGGACGACACGGGCTTCGGTCCGGAGGCCTCCGGCGGCGACGCCGCGGTCGATGCTTCCCCCGACGCGCGACCCGAGCGAGATGCCGGGCCCCCGTCCGACGCCGACTCCGACGCGGGAGCGTGCCCTCCGACCGAGACCCGCGACTGCGTCGTCGGTGCGTGCCCAGCGCTCACGATCGAGGGCGAGACGCCCGAGGCGACCGGGGTCTTCCACGGCTTCGGCGACCCCGTCGTACGCGCGGACCCCACACACGCAGGGCGACTCTGGCTCGGCTACTCGTTCCCTCGCGTCGCGGAGCTCGCGAGCGGCGAGACGGCGCTCGCTCCATCGCTCCATCTCGCGCGGAGCGACGACGACGGCCGGACGTGGACGGTCGTCTCGCAGCTCTTCGCCGCCGCACCCGCGCCCAGCCCGGCGCCGCGTGGCGTCGCGCCCGGGTATGCCTCGTACGAGGTGCTCAACTTCGTCGCGGCCGACACCTCGGGTTGGTACGGGGTGCGCCTCGAGTACTGGGCTCCGCCGGGGTCTTCGTACCGACCCGACCCGCGCTCCTTCGCGCTGGCGGTGAGCTACGCGTCCCGCCCGACCGAGCTCGCGGCCGGTCCGGCGCAGCGGCTCGGCTCGACCTTCGCGCACCCCGGCGTCGTCGACGTCGATCTCAACGGTCTGGACCCGTCGCTCCGCACGTGCGCCCTGTGGAACGAGCCCGCGCTCCACTACGAGGACGGTGTCCTCTACCTCGCCACGCAGTGCCAGGTGTACGAGGGCGACGAGCCCGCCGACGAGCGACACGTCGTGGTGGTCTTCCGCGCCGACGCGACCCCCGATGTGACGTCGCTGGCCTGGCGCTATCTCGGCGTGCTCGCCGACGCGTCGCTGGCGGCCGAGCTCGGCGACGCCAAGCTGATGCAGACCGAGATCGCGCGTGGCGTCGATGGCCGCCTCCTGGTGATCATGAACCCGAGCCACTCGGATCCCATCACGGGCGCGGAGATCCATCTCGGCTGCCGTGTGCTCGAGCTCGTGTCTCTGGACCCGCCGGAGCTCCGGCGCGCGTGCGGCGCGCTCGTCGTGCACCAGCGAATCGAGGCGACGGATCAGGACTTCGGGACGGGCTCGTGCGGCTACGACGCGAGCTCCGAGACGGGCGTCATCCTGACGCGCCGGCCGGATCCGCGAAGCCGCCCCGGGTCGGGCTTCACGCTGCACGCGACGGGGTTGCGACCGTGATCGCCAGGACGGATCGGGCGCGTGCCGCGCGGTCGCTGGTGCTCGCGTGCGCAGCCGGAGGGCTCGGGGCCGGCTGCGGGCTGCTCACCGGGTTCGGCGATCTCGTGTTCGTCGAGGCGCCCCCCGATGGTGGCGTCGGACACGATGGCAGCACGACCACGCCGCCGCCGCTCGACGGAGGCGACGACGGCGATGCAGCCGGCGTCGGCGACGTGGGGGTCGTCGACGCCTCCCGCGACGACGCGCACGGCGACGGAGGCGACGCGTGCTCGCGCGGCGACGCGTGCGCCTCGATTCCCCCGACGTGCACGGACGCGTGCGGCGACGACGAGCTCCCCTGCACGTCGCACCGCTGCATCGAGGGCGTGTGCATCGTGAGCGTCACGAGCGGCTGCGCGCTCGACGGCATGTGCTGGTCCGCTGGCGATCGTAACCCGCGCAACCCGTGTCTCCGCTGCGACCCGGTCGTCAGCGCGACTTCGTGGACCGCACGCGTGGGCTGCGCCGACGAGCAGACCTGCGCCTTCGACGGCGATTGCGTGGACATGCACGGCTGCACGCTCGACTCGTGCGGCGCCGACGGCCTCTGCGCGCACAGGCCTACCGAGGGATTCTGTGTGCTCGACGGCGCGTGCTACCGCAACGGCGACGTCAACCCGACCAACCCGTGCGAGGCGTGCGACCCGGCCAAGCCGGACGAGTGGTCGAGCCGCGACGGAGCGAGCTGCGGCGCCGACGCGGTCTGCTGCGGTGGGGTGTGCGCGCCCTCCGCCGAGGCGTCGTGCAGCTGTACGGGTTGCCCGGGCGGCGGAACCTGTTGCCGGGGTGTCCTCTGCTGCGCTCCGGGTGACTCGTGCTGCGCGGACGGGCTCGGCGCTGCGGCGTGTTGCCCCGCCGGCACCTGAGCCGAGCGGCGCGGCGCGCGGCCTTCGCGTCGCGCTCGGCCTCGACGACGGCGGCCACGACGCTCCCTACCCGGCCCCCGCGATCGACGGCGCGTTCAGAAGCCGATGCGCCGCATGACGAAGCGCGGCAGCGATCGGATCCCGAGCATCACGGGCGCCCACGCCTTCGGCGTGTAGAGCAGAGGCTTGCGCCGATCCATCGCGCGCACGACCTCGCGCGCGACTTGCTCGGGCTCGCCCGCGAAGGGCGGCGGCTTCAGCCCGGCCGTCATGGACGTCTTGACGAACCCGGGCTTCACGCAGAGCACCGAGAGCCCGTCCGCGTGGAACTTGTGATCGAGCGCCTCGAGGTACGCCGAGAGGCCGGCTTTGCTGGAGCCGTAGATCGCGACCGGCTTGCGACCGCGATCGCCCGCGACGGACGAGAAGACCACGAGCCTCCCGCCGCCGCGCGCGAGCAGGCGCTTGCGCACGTGCTCGCAGAAGACGACCGTGTTCGCGTAGTTGACCGTCACCAGACGCCGCGCGAGCTCGACGTCGGCCTCGAGCGCGTCCTGCGTCGCGAACATCGCGGCCGTGACCACGACGGCGTCGAACTCGCCGAGCGCGCGATCGGCTGCGTCGAGGGCGGCGCCGAAGCCTTCGGGACGCTCGAGGTCGCACACGGCCGAGCCGATGACGGCGCGCTTCGGATGGCGCGCCGACAGATCGGCCGCGCTCCGCTCGAGCTCTTCCGCGTCGCGACCGAGCAGGAAGACGAGGTCGCCGCGCTCGACCAGCAGCCGTGCGATGGCGCGACCCATCCCGGTCGTGCCGCCGAGGACGACGGCCTTCACGCGCGGTCTCCGAGGATGCGCACGGACTGCGCGCTCCTCAGGCGGCGGTGCGGGTCCCACTTGTCGCGCGCGGCCATGAAACGAGGCAATCGCGGCTCCATCGCGCGGAAGTGCTCCGGACGCGTGAAGCCGTCCTTCGTCAGGTAGATCCGCCCGCCCGCCGCGATCACGAGCGCGTTGAGCTCGTCCACGATGTGCTGCGTGTCCGCCGAGACGGCCATGTCCACGGCGATGGACGTGCCCTCGAGCGGGAACGACAGGAGGCCTCGGCCCTCGGGCCCGCAGTCCTTGATCACGCAGAGCGGCGACGCCGCGCCGAGCTTCGTCAGCAGGTGCATGAAGTCGCGCACGGCCTCGGGTCCGGCCGCTCGCGGCAGCACGCACTGGTACTGCGTGAAGCCCCGCGGCCCGTACGCGCGGTTCCACTCGAGGATCGCGTCGAGCGGGTAGAAGAACGGATCGGGCGCGACGAGCGTCTCGACCTTCCGTCGGACGTGACGCCAGTAGTACGCGGTGTTGAACGCCCGCGCCGTCAGAGGGTTGAGCGCCCAGTCGGGCAGCTCGACGGGGAACACGAGCTTCCTCGGGTCGCGCGGCGGCCGAGAGCGCGCTTCGTCCGCGCTCGCCCAGCGGCCCGCCATCAGGATGCCGCGCCCCATCGCGCGACCGCGGTGCAGGCAGTCGATCCAGCCCATCGTCATCGGCCACACCGGCGCGGCGCGTCCGAGCGCGTCGAGGAACGCATCGAGGTCTTCGACGCGCTCGCTCTCCATCCACACCCATCGGCTCGGGATGCGGTGCAGGCCGACCTCGACCTCGAGGATGTGACCGAGCAGGCCCATGCCGCCGACCGTCGCCCAGAAGAGATCGGCGTCCTTCGTCGGGCTGCACTCGACGATCTCGTCGTCGGCCAAGCGGATGCGCATCGCACGCACGTGCGCGCCGAAGCATCCTTCGCGGTGGTGGTTCTTGCCGTGGACGTCGCTCGCGACCATCCCACCGAGCGTCACGTGCTTCGTCCCCGGAGTGACCGGCGAGAACCATCCCATCGGCATGAAGAGTCGATTGAGCTCGACGAGGTCGAAGCCTGCTTCGGCACGGAGCACGCCGGTCTCGCGCTCGAACGACAGCACGCGATTCGCGAGGCGGGTGCAGACCACCTTGTCGGTCGCGCGCGCGGGCAACGATGAGTCTCCGTACGAGCGCCCGAGCCCGCGGCTGAGCACCGCGCCGCGCGTGGCGCCGACGATGTCCTCGGCGACGATCTCGCGGCCGGGCATCGGGCGTCGGCCCCACGCGCTCAACGTCGGCTCGTCTCCGGACCCCTGCGATGGCACCGCCGCCCGCGTCACGTCGCCATGCCGATCGCCGGCGGGATGATCGTGCTCGCGCGCGTCGCGCGTCGGTCGTTCACGGGCATCGGGAGTCGCGAGGTCGGTCGGTCCCACGGTGCGGGGAACCTAGCACTGCCTCACAACGTGCCCGAGACGGCGAGCCCCGCGGCTTCGCCCATGGCCCAGGGCGTCACGCGCAACGCGGGCGGCTCGGCGCGTGCGACGTCGTACACGGTGACGTCGCGCCCGATGAGCCCGATCGTCAGCAGCACCGCGCCGGTCAGTTGCAAGAGACCGTCGAAGACCACCAGCACGCGGGCGAACGCGCAGAGGCCCTCGACGTCGCTGTCCTCGCAGTCCATCTGCGCCGTCACGATCCAGGGCCCCGCGACGGGGACCACCGCTGCGAGCTCGGTGCTGGTGACCGGCAGGAACGCGAGATAGCCCGCACCGAGGAGGCTGATCCCGGTGATCCAGAGCGCGGGCGTCGGCCGCCTCACCACGCGTGCACGAGCCTGAGGTGGCCCTGCGGGGACCACGTACACCGTCCCGCCGGGCCCGTACGGTTGCCCCGGCGGGTACTGTCCCGGCGGGTACTGCCCCGGCGGGTACTGCCCGCGCGCAGTGGAGCCGCCGATCGCCGCGCACACGGTCGTCAGCACGACGACGACCCCGACGGCGCGGAGCACGTTCTCACGCCCGTGCATCATGGATGGAGGGTACCCGTTGCGGGCAGGCCACGTCACGGGGCTTGGCGGAGTAACCTCGCGGCGAGGCACGGGTGAACGCGGCTCCATGGTGGTCGAGGCCAACGACACGACGCGCCGGCGAGGTCGGCCCATGACGGCGTACGTCGTGGCCGCCGTCGTCCTGGCGTCGTTCGTCGGAGCGCTCGTCTACATCGCGTTCCTCTTGCCCGCGGCGCAGAGCGCGAAGCTCGCGTCCATCCTCGGCGCACCCCGATGGCGCATCCACACCTCGCACGCGATCGGCGCTCCGAGCGCGCCGGCGCTCGTCGTCGTCGACGCGATGCGCGGGCGAGGCCGAGGCGGGCGCGAGCACCTGCGCGTGCGCGTCGTCGGGCTCGACGACGGGGCCGTGAGAGCCGAGCGCGTGCTCTACGCGAGCCCATCGGTCGTGTCCGTGCACGGCAGCGCGGGCGGCGTCACGTGGATCTCGGGTCTCGAGGCCGACGGTCCCGTCGCGCTCCGCGAGACCGATCTCGAGACGGCCGTCTCGTCGAGCGCGTTGCGTCGTGCGGACGCGTCGCTCGCCGACGGTCCCGCGCGCGTCGGACCGGTCGGCGCGCGTGGGCTCGCGGTGCTGTCGCGCGATGGACGCTGGCTCGCGATCGACGCGAGCGGTCGCGCCGCGCCCCTGGATCGCCCGCCGTCGTCCGAGGGCGATCGCGACCCGGGCCTCTTGCGCCCGCTCCAGTGGTCGGATCGCGCGACGTTTCCCGAGCCCGGTCGATCGGTCCGGTTGACCCCGGGCCCCGAGCGCCAGCGGATCGAGCACGCCGGCGCGGCCGACGGCGCGACGCCGACGCGCGAGGGGCCGACCTTTCTCGCCGCATCCCTCGCGTGCGTGGGTGGGCCCGACGGCCCGCGTGCGCTCGAGCTCGCAGAGCCCGGGAGCGTCCTCGTGCGCCACCACGATCGGCTCGGGAGCGCAGGACGCCTGAAGCTCTCGGCGGTGCGGCTGCACGACGGCGCCGAGCGCTGGTCCCTCGCGGTCGTCGAGGCGCGGGTGTCGAGCGATGCCGGCGACGATCTGGCGGCGGCCTACGTGGTGGGATCGGATCTGGTGCTCGTCGTGGAGCAGCGCGCGGGCGAGACCGCCGTCGCGCACGTCGTCCGTATCGACACGAGACGCGGCACGCGGCGTTGGGCACGCCAGCTCTGATCCAATCGAGCGGACGCTCGGGCGTGTTGCGACTTCCGCTCTTGCGCGCGTGTTGGTGCTGGCCTCGGGCCAACATCCGTGAAACAACCGCTCTTCACGGATGCAGGTCACGCGAGACACGCCGCTGAGCGTCGGGTTCATCACCTGGCAGTTCACGCCTCCCGAGACGCGGCTCGTCGTGACGGTGAAAGCCACATTCACCTTCGTCCCCGACGGGATCTGCGCGCTCGCCGAAGAGCAGCAGCTCTGCACGGGAGACCTTCCCCACGAGGAAGACGAGACGCAGAGCCTGCGCTACCCGTCCGACATCGTCCCGATGAAGCCGCACGGCGAGTGCATCCTCGCGGGCACGTGTCATCCGCCCGGTGGGCGCGCCACGATCTCGGCCGTCGGCTTTCGCGTGGGACGCGCGCACCGCGAGATCGCCGTGTTCGGCGACCGCGAGTGGAGCGGACGTCTCGCGGCGGGTGTGCCGACTCCCAAGCCGTTCGAGTCGATGCCACTGCGCTGGGAGCGATCGTTCGGAGGTCGCGGCCACGATCGGAACCCGTTCGGTCGCGGTCTCGTGGACGTCGAGACGCCGGCGGGTGCGGTACGACCGCTGCCCAACCTCGAGGATCCGACCGACCTGGTCGATGGGCGCGGCGCGCGTCCGCGTCCCGCCGGGATGTTCCCGCTGCCGGCCGAGTGGCGCGCGAAGGACAGCCGCCTCGGCACCTACGATCGCGCGTACATGCGCGACCGGTGGCCCTACCTGCCGGCCGACTTCGACTACGCCTATTTCCACGCCGCTCCGCGCGATCTGCGCATCGAAGGGTTCTGGTCGGGCGACGAGGAGATCGAGCTCAAGAACCTCCATCCGTCGCGCCCCGTGATGCGCTCGCGCCTGCCCGGCACGCGTCCGCGCGCGTTCTTGTCGCACGTGGCGCGCGGCCTCTCGCGCTTCGAGGAGGTGCCGCTCCACCTCGACACGATCACGGTCGACGCCGACGCGATGCTGGTCTTCTGCGTGTGGCGCGGTGCGCAGCCCGTCGCGTCCGAGACGCTCGCCGACATCGAGCACCTGTTCGTCGCACACGAGGTCTACGGTCAGGAGCGCCCGCTGCCCGTGTACGCGGAGCGCCTCGCCGAGATCCTCCGCACGCGCGACGAGGAGCTCGCCGAGCTCGAAGGTGCTGCCCCCGAAGCCGCCGAGGTCGAGGCCCCTCGGGACGACGGTGCGCCCCCTTCGCCGGAGCCGGAGGACCCCGTCGCCAA
>JADZFZ010000849.1 GCA_020854145.1 Deltaproteobacteria bacterium
CGGATCGTGTTGCCGCCCGACTCCAGCCACTCGATGAACGCGATCCCGACGCGGCCGTCGGCGAGCTCGAGGACCGACTGCGGAACGCTGGGGTTGATCGCGACCGTCTCGCGCGACCACGTGCCCGACGGCGCGAGCGCCGCGTGAACGAGCTCGGTGCCGTTCGAGTACGCGACGTGGATCGCTCCGCTCGCGCCCACGCGCATCACGACGCCCGGGTGCGGCGTGGGTGCCACCGCGAAGGCCTCGAGCACATCCGTCGTCCATCCGCTCGCACCGCGCCGTGCGTGGTGCACGCCTCCCGCGTCGGCGTAGACGACGTGCACCGTGCCATCGGGCGCGACCGCGATGCGCGGGTTTCGCCCGGCCGCGACGCTCTCGTTCGACCACGCGCCGCCCGCGTCGGTCAGGTACCGCACGCCCGAGACGGCGACGTGCGCGGCCCCATCGGCCGAGAGCGCGAGCGTCGTGTGCTGCTCGCCTCCCTCGGGGCTCTCGAAGGTCCACGTGCCCGCGCGCCGCGGCCCCACGAAGAAGAAGACCCTCCCGGTCGACCACTGATCGATGAACGACACCCACGGGTCGCCGGCGGCGTCGATCGCGATCGATGCGTCGCGCCCGACGCGGCTCATGAGCGTGTCCGACGAGCGGTGCGCGTCCTCGCGCACGACGACCTCGTCGGCCGCCGACAGCAGCAGATACCGTAGCGCCTCGCGGTCGCGATCCTCGGAGCGCCAGTGATAGGCGACGTGGAGCCCTCCCGCCGCGTCGAGCTCCGCGGCGATCTCCTGGCCTTCGTACCCGGGGATGCCGTCGAGGACGCGTGCATCGAAGCCCTGATCGGCAGCCCCGGGATGGACGTCGGCATCGCCGTCGTCGCAGTCGTCGCCGCCGCACGCGACGGCTGCGTGCCCGTCTCCATCGCGATCCGGTGGCGAGCACGACACGCTCGCGTCCTCAGACGCGTCCGATGCGCGTGCGTCCGTCTCGAGGCTCCCATCGGCGGGCGGCGAGCCCGCATCGTCGTCGGGCCCAGCGGCATCGCGCGACGCGTCGTCCTCCGCACGCGCGTCGAGCGACGGGGGCCGCCCGTCGGTCGCCGCGTCCGTCGACGGCGTCGCGCCATCGCGATCCCCATCGCCACCCGAGCCGCCGCACGCGGAAACGAGCACCAGAGCCACCAGCCGCATCGAGCGCCATCCCATGCGCCCAGTCTGCCGAGCGTCCGCGGATTCGGCGAGCCCGGTCGCGCCTCACCCCGACCGCTCCCCCAATCGGGGGAGCGGGACTCCTCCCGAGCCCGCGACCCTCAGCCGGCGAAGCTCGCGTGGCTGGGCATGGGCAGCCGCGTGCCGAGGTGCACGCGCGCCACGGGACCGTCGGCGATCCTGCGCGCATCGAGCACTGCGACGTGCGTCTCGCCCGCGACGAGATCGAGCACCCACGACAGCAGCCAACCGTCGTCCTCGTCGGTCGCGCCCGGGCGCGGCGCGAAGCCCGGTTGCGAGACGAGCTGGCCGCGCGGGGCGGTCCACGTCGCGACACGTCCGGTCCCGCAGTCGGCCTTCGTCAGCCGGCGTAGATACACGAGCGCGTTGGGATCGGGGATCTCCCCGTCGGGCTCGTCCGGCGTCGTCAGATAGACGTAGCGGCACGCACGACCGCGGCGCGCCGCGGGCACGACCGGCAGATCGCCGCGCGCGTCGGGGAACACGGCGACGTCCACGATCGAGCGCTTCGCGACGTCGACGACCCAGCGCTGAAGGGTCGGGTTGGGGCTGCCCGTCGCATCGGGCCGCACGCGCTCGCGCATGCCCGGCGGATAGAGGAACGCGACGTCGAACACGCGGTCGTACGCGCACACGTCGAGCACCACGCGATCTCCGTCGTCGAACGCGTTGGCGATGTGGAGCACGAGCGCGACGTCCTTCGGGCCCTCCACGCGCACGACCTCGCCGGAGCCGTCGCGCGCGACCATCGTGATGAGCGCGGGCCCGCCGTCCCAGCGCGTCGCGTAGAACGCGGGCACCTTGCCGCGCGCGACCGCCCACGGCGAGACGCTGCCGGGCATCTCCGACGTCACGAACCATCGATCGGTGAACGCGAGGTCGTGCACGACGGCGTAGCTCCGCGCCAGCCGTGTGCTCGCCGTCCGGATCACGCGGCGCGCGCGGTCGAGCTCGACGAACACGATCTCGTCGCGCCTGAGCATGCCGAGCTTCACGACGAAGCCGAGCAGCGTCCCCGTCGCCGCGTCCACACGGGGCATCGGGCCCATCAGGTCGCGCTCGCCGACGAGCCCGCCCCATCGGTCCTCGCCGAGGGTCTCGAGCGTGTCGCGCCGCAGCCGGTGGTGCTTCGAGTCACCCGTCGCGACGAGCTCGTCGCCGAACGCGATCACGTCGTGCTGCGCCGTATCGCCGAAGGTCACGTCGAGCACGCCGCCGCCGGGACGGTTGGTGAAGAAGCGTCGCGCGAGCTGTCGCCCCGCGCGCATCTCGGCTTCGTAGAGCTTCGAGCGGACGTGTCGGTTCGCGAAGCGCGCGGCGCCTCCGTGCAGCGTGAGCGAGGCCACCATCCCGAGCCCGTCGAAGTAGTGGAGCGCGTCGTCGCCGATTGTGAGGTGGCCGGGACCGTTGCGCAGCAGCGTGCCGTCGAGGGCGGTGGGCAGCTCGCCTTCGATCCGCGCGACGTCGAACGTCTCCTCGGCGACGTGGCTCGCGAAGACGTCTTCGTAGCGGATCGCGGGCTGCGTCACCGGCAACGCGTCAGGGTCGCCGTGGCGTCGAGCGCGCCGTCGGGCCGGCGGTAGTCCCAGTGCAATCGATCGCCTTCGAGGCGGACCGTGAACACGCCCCCCTCGACGCACCGGTCGCGACCCGCGGTGAGGTTCTCGCGGAATCGCGCGAGGCCGCCCTCCGGCTGCACGCACGTGAGCGTGCCCGCGCACCCGAGCGACGCGTACTCGGACGTTCCGCACACGGCGCCCGGCGATTGCGCGGCGGCGAGCTCCATCACCATCGGGTACGGCGGGTAACCCTGCTGCACGACGTCGCCGCACCAACGGCCCGCGAGCGCCGCCGCGCCGACGGACGCCTCCGAGCCCGCGGGAGCGTTGCTCGTCGGTGGAGTCGACGTCGCGGCCGGGGCACCCGACGCACCCGCCGCGGCCGAGCAGCACCCATGGGCCATCACGGCCGCCGCGCCCACGAGCAACCCGTACACCAGCCCGCTTCGACGTTGCTCCGAGATGGCCCGTTCCATGGGGCGCTTCTATACCAGAGCGACGCCGCGATCGTTCAGGGTTGCTCTCGCACGGCGCCGCCGATCGTGAAGCCCATCAGGAAATAGGCCCGTCCGTCGGCCACGTCGATCGAGAAGGTCGGGCCCAGCTCGACCGGTCCGGGGTGCCACAACATCGCCGCCTCGAAGGATCCGACCACCGCCAACCGCTCACGCTCGACCTCGGGCCCGCACTCTCCGAGCCAGCACGACGTCTCCAGATCGAGATACTCGTGCGTGTACGAGCTGCCGACACCGACTCCCACGCCGAGACGGAGATACGTGCTCGCACCCCCGAGCTTCAGCAGCACGAGCGGCTCGGCGACCACGAGCGAGGACGAGTCGCCGAAGAGCTCGGCCGCGAACATGCCTGCCACGCGCGCACCGAGCCCGAACGGGCCGGCGACCCAGAGGTCGATGCTCGTGGACGCTCCGTAGGCCATCCCGTCCGTCGCGCCTCCCAACCCCACGGCAGCACGGAGGCCCAACGAGACGGGGCGCGGCGCGTCGGGCTCCGGCAGCGCCTCGGGCGCGTGATCCACCACGCGCACCATGGGTCGCTCGATCTCCGGCGCGGTCGACCACCAAGCGTCGTCCGCGCGCGCGGCGGTCGTCGGGAGCAGGAGCCACAGCGACGCGATGAGGAGGTGCTTCATGCTCCCGCGACTACGCATGCGGCGTTCCACGCGGCACCACGCGAGGAGCACGCGAAAGCCACGAGAGCTCGGCGCGACAGCGGCGATGCCTCGACGCAACGCCGTGAAATTTCGGCCCGCCCCTCACCCTGCCTCTCCCCGCGCTGTGGGGAGAGGGGACGCGCGTCGATGGATCGCGCGGAGCTCGGCGTGCGGCGATGGATCGCGCGGAGCTCGGCGTGCGGCGCGCGTGGCGACGCGCGGGCGCCTCCGGTACCGTCTGCCGCCATGCCCCCGAGCGCCGATTCTCCCGATGTGGCCGCGCGCCGAGAGCTCGATGCGCTCGCTGCGCAGATCCGCCATCACGAGGACCTCTATCGCCGCGGCGTGCCCGAGATCCCCGACGCCGCGTTCGACGATCTGGTCGACCGCTATGCGGAGCTCGCCGACGAGCTGGGCGTCGCAACCGACGAGCGCGTGGACGCGAAACCGGGCGCCGATCACACCGAGGGCTTCGTCACGGTCGAGCATCGCGTCCCGATGTTGTCGCTCGAGAAGATGTCGCCCGCGAAGCGCGACTCCGACGGCACGCCGACTCCCCTGCTCGACCAGCTCGTCGCGTGGCACGACCGGCGCGTCGCCGACCTCGAGCTCCCGTCGGACACTTCGTTGCCGCTCGTCGTCGAGCCCAAGGTGGACGGCATCTCGGTCTCGGTCCTCTACGAGCACGGCAAGCTCAAGCGCGCCGTCACGCGCGGCGACGGACGCAAAGGCGACGACATCACGCGACAGGTGCGCGCCGCGGGCGCCATCCCGACGACCGTGCGACACGCAGGCAACGGCTCCTTCGAAGCGCGGGGCGAGCTCTACTGGCCACGCGACGCGTTCGAGCGTCACAACGCCGCGCTGATCGGCGCGGGCGAAGAGCCGATCGCGAACCCTCGCAACGGCTGCGCCGGCATGATGAAGCGCAAGGACCCGACGGGCCTCGGCGACGCGGGGATCCTCGCGTTCCTCTACCAGGTCCCTTGGGCCGAAGGCGTCGCGCTGCCGGGCACCCAGCACGAGGTGCTCGCGTGGCTCGCGGACATCGGCGCGCCCGTGTACCTCGACGAGGTCTTCGTCGCGACCACGCCGCGCGCCGCCTTCGACTACTGCGTCCGCTACGGCGAGCGACGCGCGACGTTGCCCTTCGACATCGACGGCATGGTGCTCAAGCTCGACGAGCTCTCGCGCTACGCGCAGCTCGAGGGCACTTCGCACCACCCGCACTGGGGCATCGCCTACAAGTTCCCGCCCGAGCGACGCGCAACCAAGGTGCGCGAGATCGTCGTGTCGGTCGGCAAGTCGGGCAAGCTGACGCCGGTGGCCGAGCTCGAGCCCGTGCTCCTCGCGGGCACGACCGTCTCGCGCGCATCGCTCCACAACTTCGTCGAGCTGCGGCGAAAGGACGTGCGCGCGGGCGACGTCGTGCTGGTCGAGAAGGCGGGCGAGATCATCCCGCAGATCGTGGGCGTCGAGCACGCGCAGCGCCCCGCCGGGACCGTCGCCTTCGAGCCGCCGACCACGTGCCCGAGCTGCGCCGCGAGCGTCGTCAGCGAGGACATCTTCGTCTTCTGCCCGAACCCCG
>JADZFZ010000850.1 GCA_020854145.1 Deltaproteobacteria bacterium
GATGCTCCGCCCATGGACGTGGCGGAGAAGCTCGTGTCCGTGGGCTTCGAGGTGGAAGGGCTGCAGGCGAAAGGCGAAGGCCTCGACGGTGTCGTCGTCGCCAGGGTCGTCGAGTCGCGGCCTCATCCGAAGCGGGAGAATCTGAAGGTCGTCCGCGTCGAGGACGGGCACGGGAAACACGACGTCGTCTGCGGCGCGCCCAACGTGCCCGAGCACGGCGCGCTCGTCGCGATGGCGCGTGCCGGCGCCACGCTGCCAGGGGGCACCGTCGAGAGGCGCGCGATCGGCGGCGTGGAATCGGCGGGCATGCTGTGCTCGGAGGTCGAGCTCGGTGTCGGCGCGGACGCGTCGGGATTGTGGGTGCTCGACGTCGAGGCGCGACCCGGACAAGCCATCGACGAGGCGCTCGACCTGCACGATTGGATCGTCGATCTGTCGATTGCGGCCAACCGTCCGGACACGCTGGGGCACATCGGGCTCGCACGCGAGGTCGCCGTCGCCTTCGGGGTGCCATTCGCCGCCGCGGAGCCCGAGTCACCCGCTCGAGTCGCAACCAAACGACCGGAGATCGTCCCCGGTCCGGGCGAGCTGATTCAATTCCTCCAGCGGGACAAGCGCCTGGCCGATTCGGTGCTCCTCGACGGCGCGAAAGACATCGATTCGATTGCGAAGGTGATCGTCGAGTCGCCCGCGCGATGCCCGCGCTACGGCGCCGCCGCCGTCGTGAACGTGAGCGTGGCGCGTTCGCCGTTCTGGCTGCGCTATCGGCTGCACAATCTCGGCATCCGATCGATCAGCAACGTCGTCGACGTCACCAATCTCGTGCTGCTCGAGTACGGGCACCCGATTCACGGCTTCGACCTCGACGCGCTCGCGGACCAGACCATCGTCGTGCGACTGGCGCGCGAAGGCGAGACGATGAAGACGCTCGATGGGATCGAGCGCTCGTTGTGCGCCGACGACCTGCTCATCTGCGATGCGAAGGGTCCGGTCGCGCTCGCCGGCGTGATGGGCGGCCTCCACAGCGAGGTGACCGACGCGACCACGCGCGTGCTCATCGAGTGCGCGTACTTCGACCCGCGCTCGGTGCGCCGAACGTCGCGCCGGCTGGGCATCCACACGGAGGCGTCGCACCGCTTCGAGCGCGGCGTCGACGCGGCGCAGGTGCCCGACGTCCTCGCCCACGCGGCCGCCCTGATGACTCGCCTCTGCGGCGGCGCCGCCGTTCCCGGCAATCTCGACGTCCTGGCCGCCGATGCGCCGCGTCCGCGCGTGATCCCTCTGCGCCGCGCCCGGGCCGAGCGCGTGATCGGCACTGCGGTCGCGCCCGCCGACGTGGAGCGAATCCTCGGCGCGCTCGGGTGCGAGGTGGAGCGCGACGTCGCGGGCGCGACGTGGAACGTCACGACGCCGGTGCGCCGCGTCGACCTCGCGATCGAGGACGACCTCGTCGAGGAGATCATCCGCATTCGCGGCGTCAACACGGTGCCGTTCGTCCTTCCGCCTCTCGTGCCGAGCGGGCGTGCGCGACCCGAGCAGCGTGCGGTGAGGCGGCTCCGCGAGCTCGCCGTCGCTGCCGGGCTCGACGAAGCGATGCACCACGCGCTCGTCTCGAAGCGCGACGTCGAGACGATGCGGCTCGGGGTCGCGCCCGTCGCGATCCTCAATCCCGTCTCCGACGAGCGTGCGGTGCTCCGACCGTCGCTGCTGCCTTCGCTCGCGCAGGCGCTCCGCCTCGCGGCGCGCCAGGGCGTCGAACGCGTGCGCCTCTTCGAGGTCGGCCGCGTGTTTCTCCCGCGCGCCGAGGGCGCTCCGCTCGCCGCCTGGGAGAGCGACGCGGACCGCGTGATGCCCGAGCAGCCGAGGCGGTTCGCGTTCGCGCTGAGCGGCGCTCGCGACGGCTGGCTCACGCGGACGCCTCCGGTCGACTTCCACGATGGCAAGGGTGTGCTCGAGTCGATCCTTCGCGCGCTGCTCCGCACGTCGGTCGAGGCCGTGCGCGACGCCGGGCTCGAGAGCGACGCGCCCTGGCTCCATCCGCGCCGTGGCGCGCGCATCGTCGTGGATGGCGAGGCGCTCGGTGCCTTCGGCGAGCTGCACCCCGACATCGTGGAGGCGTTCGGGCTCGTCGCGGCACCCGTCGTCGGCGAGCTCGACGTCGAACGCCTCGTCGCCCGCGCGGCGGTGGTCGCCGATCCGAAGGTCCACGCGCTGCCTCGATTCCCGCCCGTCACGCGCGATGCCGCTTTCGTCGTGGACGAGCGGGTGCGGGCTCGCGACGTCGAGCAGCTCGTGAGCGCGGAGGCCGGCGAGCTCCTCGAGCGCGTGGAGCTGTTCGATCTGTACCGAGGCGCTCCCGTCCCCGACGGCAAGAAGAGTCTCGCCTTCCGCCTCGTTTTCCGCGCATCGGACCGCACGCTGACGGACGCGGAGGTAGACGTCGCACATCGGCGCGTCGTCGAGCAGGTCGGCGCACGGCTCGGTGGGTTGCTTCGCGCGTGACCTGCGACAGACGTCGGCGACGCGCCTGTTGAATCGGATGCCGACGTGTGTTGTCCTCTCTGCCGAGGCGCGCATGACGAAGGCCGAGATCGTGGAAGCGGTCTACAAGCGGCTCGGTGGGCTGTCGAAGAAAGAGGCAGCCGAGATGGTCGAGGCCGTCTTCGAGACGATGAAGGACACGCTCGCCCGCGGCGAGAAGATCAAGATCAGTGGCTTCGGCAACTTCGTGCCGCGCGACAAGCATCAGCGTCCGGGCCGCAACCCGAAGACGGGCGCAGCGATCGTCATCTCCGAGCGACGCGTGCTCACCTTCAAGCCGAGCCTCGTCCTCAAGGGTGCGCTCAACCCGGGCCAGGACCTCGCAGACGACGACGAAGACTGACGGCTCGAGGCTGTGGCCACGTTGCCCGACAGGCTGTTCTTCAAGATCGGCGAGGTCGCGAAGCTCGCGGGCGTGGAGCCGCACGTCATCCGGTACTGGGAGCAGGAGTTTCGCTCCATCCGGCCCCGCAAGACGCGCGGCGGCCATCGGTACTACCAGCGCCGCGACGTCGAGCTCATCCTGCTCATCAAGCGCCTGCTCCACGAAGAGCGGTTCACCGTCGAGGGCGCGCGTCGACGATTGCAGCGGCTCGGCCGCGAGCCGCTCCCGGAGCCCGAGCCGCAGGCGGCGAGCCCCATCGACGATCGCGAGGCGCTGCTGTCCGACCTCCGCGTCCTGCGCGCGGAGCTGGTGGCGCTGCTGGACACGCTGGACGAGTCGTCGCCTCCGAGCGAGGAAGACCTCGAGCCCTAGTTCTTCGGATCGGAAGTTCGTTCCGCGCGACGACGCGGGGCTCGGGAAGCGAGCGTCCAGCCGAACTCGCGGATCAGGTACTGCACAAGCTGAGGGAGCGTGTCGCGTACCGGGACCCGTTCCCACCTCCCTGTATGGGCGGGCATGTCGAGCGTCCAGTACTGGCTTGTGATGCGGCGTAGCCGCGCCATCGGGACAGGGTCGGGGGCAGGGCCTTCGACCAGCGTGAGGGTGTCGCCGCGCTTTCGCACGCGGACGTGCTTGAGGCGGTGCTCCTTGAGGAGCGTCTCGACTTCGTCGACGTCGAGGTCGTCGGCGGGGAACTTGGGCATGAGCGAGCGTCGGAGAAGACTACGCCGCCTGCTGCAGCTCGTCCTTCCGACGACGCGGATCCTGTGCCCTATCGGTGCGCCACGTCCACCGGAACGGGTGCGCGTCCTCCTCGTTCCACCACCGGATGAACGCGAGCACTCGTTCGCGGAGATTCTCGAGACTTTCGAAGCTGCCGTAGCGCAGGATGCGGCGCTGCAGGATGGAGAACCAGATCTCGATCTGATTGAGCCACGACGCGTGCTTGGGCGTGTAGATGAAGTGGAACCGGCGGCCGTGACGGGCATTGAACTCGGTCCACCTGTTGTCCTTGCCGTCGTAGTGGATGTTGAGGTTGTCCCAGACCACGTAGACCGGACGCCTCGGGTTCCGTCGCGCGATCTCGCGCATGAAGGCAAGCAGTGCGGCAGCGGTGCGGCGGCGCACGACGTGACCGACGACGTGACCGGTGCGCGTGTCGAACGCGGCCAGCAACGCGCAGGTGCCGTGGCGCTTGTACTCGAACTCGTAGCGCACGCGCGCGCGCTCACCCACGTGCGTGCGGTGGATGCGCTCGAGCGCCTGCATCGGTTTCTCGTCGACGCACACGACGACCGCATTCTTCGGAGGGTTGAGGTAGATGTCGCTCACCCGCTCCGCCTTCGAGGCGAAGTCCGGATCGGAGCTGTGCAGCCACTGCTTGACGTGATGGGGACGCAGCAGCTCGAACCGCAGGATGCGCCCGACCTCGGAGACGCTCAGCCGGAATCCGGTGCTCCTCGCCACCGCGTCGGCGAGCGCGGCGTACGTCCAGACGTCGCGGAACGGGGCCTTCTGATCGTCCGGCCGCTCGCACGCGAGCCGCACCAATTCGAGGCGTACCGTCACTGGAACGCGTCCGGGTCGGCCCGCCCGGTCCGCGTCATGCAGCCCGCGCGGGCGCGGATTCTCCAGCCACCGCCGCTGCCACTTGCGAACAACCCGTGCGCTGCATCGGACACGACGAGCAACGCCCGTCGTGCCGAAGCCATCGCCGAGCAGGAGAATGATCCGTGCGCGCAGGGCAATCAGCTGCCCCGTCTTGCTGGCGCGAACCATCTCCTCCAGCTTCCGCCGTGCGTTGGCGTGAAGCCGGATCCGCCGGGCCGGAGTCCAGTCCACGCCGGATCCGATCGGCCGACGCCAGGAACCTTGGGCCCTCGTCGCGGAACGGACTTCCGGTTCGCAGAACTA
>JADZFZ010000851.1 GCA_020854145.1 Deltaproteobacteria bacterium
CCGAGCGGGATGCAGCTGCCGTCGGCCGCGCAGATCGATCCCTCGGGGCACGGGCTGCACGGGCATCGCCGTACGCACGCGCCGTCCACGCAGATGGATCCGTCTCCGCACGTCACGACGTCGCACACGTCCACGCAGCGGCCCGCGAGGCACACGCGTCCGTGGGGGCACACGACGTCCGTGCACGCGGCGACGCACGAGCCGCCGACGCATCGCTCGCCGGGCGGGCACGTCACGTCGATGCACGCCGTCTCGACGCAGAAGCCTTCGGCCGTGCACGTGTCGCCCGCGAAGCAGCCGCCCTCGAAGCACGCGGGCACGCACTGGCCGTTCGCGCAGACCTCGTGCTCCGTGCAGAGCATGCCGTCGTCGGTCGCGCCGTTGCAGTCGTTGTCGAGCCCGTCGCACCTCTCGGCCGACGCGGTGCCGACGCCGAGGCACTCGACGCCGCCGGCGATGCACTGGGTGAGGCCCGCCGCACAGACCCCGAGCTCGCCGGTGTCGCAGGGCTCTCCCGTGCCCGGGCAGCTCACGGTGCCGTTGCGTACGCTGAATCGCCAGATGCCCGGCTCACCGACGTTGGAGGTCGTGCACAGATCGAGGATCGACATCGTGCGCGACCCGGGCAGCTCGACGAAGTCCATGAGGTTGCCGGCGTCGAACCCGGCCTGCGCCGGTGTGCCGCCGAAGCCGCCCGATCCGCCGCTCGCGTCGCCCGTCGTCCAGCCGCAGACGTTGTAACGGAACTCGACGTCGAAATCGCCCTCACCGCAGTCGATGCTGTTGGTGAGGATCATCTGGAAGTCCATCTCCTTGTCGTCGTGGATGCTGTAGTAGCCGACGTGGTTCCACGTGATGACGATCCGACCGGGCAACAGCACCCACCACACGCCGTTGCGCGCCGGGAACCCGCTGCCGCGGATGTCCACGTCGCCCCAGTAGGGCGCGATCATCGGCTGGCTCGCGACGGGGAACGGGTTGGGCGTGTACGTCGGCAGCGGTCCGTTGAACGTGATGTTGCCGTTCGTGTTCACGTACATCGTCGTGTACGGCCCGCCGAAGAAGAGCAGGCCGCCCGGGAAGGAACCGGTCAGATCGATGGCGGACGAGGATCCGTCGTCGTTCGGCGGGAGGAAGTCGGTGCCGTAGCCGGCGGCGCCTCCGTACCCGTCGATGAGGGGGACCGCGCCGGCGCGCGAGGCGGGCCACGCGAGCCCGAGCCCGAGCGCCATCGCGACGACGAAGAGGAGCTTGGTGGAGCTTCGGAGCTGCGTACCCATCGGACGACCTCTGTGACGAGCATCGACGAAAGCGGCGGCGACGTGTGCAGCTTTGTTGCAGCCGACACCCGACGTCGGACCGAGCGCGCGACGGCGAGCCCGTGCGCAGTCTGGCAGATCGCCGCGATCGGAGCACAGCGCGCCTGCTAGAACTCGGCGGCGATGAGGCTCCGCGCAATCGCGTCGCTTCCCATGACGCTCGTGCTCGTCGGCTGCGCGGGCAGCTGCGATGCCCCCGAGGTCCAACGCGTCCAACGAGAGATCGACCGCGGTCGCGCGCAGGCCGAGCGCGTCGGCACGTCGGTCGCGCGCGAAGCACGGCACATCGCGCGCGCGGACGACGACGAGCATCCCGCGGAGAAAGCCGCGCCGCCGCCGCCGCGCCGCACCGGCAACCGGGCGAAGCTGCTGACCAACGGTGAAGCGTCCTTCCTCGAGCGCATGCGGCTCATCGACTCCGCCGAGCGCTCCATCTTCATCCAGACGCTCATCTTCAAGGCCGACGCCGTCGGGCTCGAGACGGCCGACCGCCTCATCCGCCGCAAGCGCGCGCGCCCCGATCTCGACGTGCGAGTCATCGTCGACGCCTTCGCGAACATCCAGGACTACGACGCGCAGATGCTCTACTTCGAGCTGATGGACGCGGGCATCGAGGTCCAGGGTTACGAGCCGCTCTACCTGCAGTGGGTCAACGAGATCGACACGGCGGACTGGGCCGCGGGCAACAAGCGCTACCACGAGAAGTACTTCGTCGTGGACGGCAGGGTCGCCATCGTCGGCGGCATGAACATCGCGGACGAGTACGCGCGGTTCTCGACGGATCCGACGCTGATCTGGCGCGGTCAGGACGTCTACCTCGAAGGCCCGATCGTGGGCGACGTCGAGCGCGCGTTCCGCGAGAACTTCGCCGGCTTTCGCTCGACCCAGCGCCGCCGACCGCGTGCCCTCGAGTCGGACGTCTACTGGGAGGCGTGGCGGACGGTGCACCCGCGCTTGCGCGGCGCCGTCACGTCGTCGATGGGACGCGACCGCGCGTGGGCGCGCCCTGCGCAGCGGCGCGCGTGGGATGCGAGCGTGCTCGAGCGGAGGCGCGTCGAGAGCCCCCTTCGCCAGAACGTGGCCGTGTCGTTCGTGCGGAGCCGTCCGCGCCTCGGCGAGCGCTGGATCGACCGCGTCTATCGCGAGCGCATCGGCAGCGCGCGCCGCAGCATCGTCATCGCCAACGCCTACTTCATCCCGACGCCGGAGCTGAAGGCCGCGCTCTTGGCGGCGGCGCGCCGCGGGGTCGCGATCACGATCATCACCAACAGCAAGGAGACGAACGACATCCCGCTCATCAACGACGCGGGGCGCGTCTCGTATCGCGAGCTGATGGCCGCGGGGATCGCCGTCTACCGCGCGCGCGAGGGGACGCTCCACGCGAAGCTGGCCGTCTTCGACTCCGAGGTCGCCATCATCGGCTCCTACAACCTCGACCCGCGGAGCCTCGCGCTCAACTCCGAGGACGTCGTCGTCGTCGAGGACGCGGGGCTCGCGACGGAGCTCCACACGCGCGTGA
>JADZFZ010000852.1 GCA_020854145.1 Deltaproteobacteria bacterium
ACGCCCTCGGTGCGCAAGATGTCGGAAACCGACAGAAGCGCAATTGCCAGAGGACAGGCCACGATGTCGTGGACGCGGGTCGAGGTCGTGCTCTCGACGACCACGCCACCGAGCGGGCCGCGCAGCCACAGCGGGCCGAGCACGCGGGGGGCGACCTCGGGCGGCACGCGTTCGTAGGCGACGCCGGCGCGCGTGAGCTCCGCGTAGCAGCCTTCGACGTCGTAGCGGGACGGCTCGGGCGGATCGTCCGGCGGGGCGGGACGCGGCTCGTCGCTCGCGTCCGGCGTCGCCGCGTCCGGAGGCTCGGGAGCAGGCTCCCCCTCCCCGAAGAGGGTCGGGGTGACGGTTGGGCGTCGCGGGAATGCCGGCCCGGCGTCGTGCAACGAACGTCTCGTGCCCGAGTCGTCGGCGAAGGCCACCGCGGTCCCCGTGAACCCGCCCGCAAGCGCGGGCGGAGCACCGAGCGTGAGCTGGACGAGGGCGCACGTGGCCCCGTACCACCGCGCGAGCATCGTCCGTCGCTGGCGAGCCATCGAGGGGTCATGTAGCATCTCGCGCCCACGACTTTCGCCGAGGTTTCAGCGCGGGTCGTGCCCTGCCGATCCTGGCTTCCGATCCTGGAGACCGCCCCCATGCGTCGTTGTCCCGTGCCGATCGCCGCGCTGATGCGGCCATGGCTCTGCGTCGTCCTCTGGGCGCTCGTCGCCGTGGCCGCCGGATGTGGGCGCAGCGTGCTCGAGGGCGAGCCCCCGCCGAGCGGCGACGGCGGTCCGATCGATGGGCGGATCTCCGATGCGCGGCCCGAGGCCGACGTCGGCGATCTCGGACCCTGTGACTGCGTCGCGGATACCGACTGCGACGATGGGCTCTTCTGCAACGGCTCCGAGATCTGCGACGGCTGCTCGTGCGAGCGAGGCCCGGCGCCTGCGTGCGCGGACCCTCACGCGTGCACGCGCGACGTGTGCGACGAGGCCTCGCGCGGTTGCGTCTTCGTGCCCGACAACACGATGTGCGACCCGCTCGAGCTCTGCGATCCGATGGCCGGCTGCGTCCGCCGACCGTGCATGGTGGGGACCGACTGCGACGACGGCTTCTTCTGCAACGGTGCCGAGACGTGCATCGAGGGCATGTGCCGCGCGGGCCTGCCCGTGACGTGCGACGACGGCATCGCGTGCACGGTCGACACGTGCTCCGAGGCGGCGCGCTCCTGCAGCTCCACGCCGAACGACGCGCTCTGCGACAACGGCGTGTTCTGCGACGGGCTCGACTCGTGCGACCCGCGCGTGGGCTGCGTGCGCGGCTCGCCGGTCGTGTGCGACGACCTCAACACCTGCACGCTCGACCTGTGCGACGAGGCATCGCGCTCGTGCCGGACCCGCCCGCGCGACGGCGACGGCGACACCGCCGGCGACGCGCGATGTGGCGGGACGGACTGCAACGACATGGACCCGACCGTCTCGCCGACGTTGCCCGAGGCGTGCCGCGACGGCCGCGACAACGACTGCGACGGCCGCACCGATTGCGACGACGGCGACTGCCGCATCGACCCGATCTGCGGCGAGCCGTGCGTGCCCGAGGTGTGCGGCGACGGACGCGACAACGACTGCGACATGCTGCCCGACTGCGCAGACCGCGACTGCGAGAGCAGCCCGCTCTGCTGCGTGCCGTCGCCGGAGCTCTGCACCGGGGGCCGCGACGACGATTGCGACGGCCGCATCGACTGCACCGACGCGGAGTGCATCACGTCCCCGATCTGCTGCCTGCCGCGCCCGGAGGTCTGCCGCAACGATGCCGACGACGACTGCGACGGCGATGCGGACTGCAGCGACTCCGACTGCACGGCGACGATGGAGTGCGTCGGCTGCGTGCCCGAGGTCTGCACCGGCAACGCGGACGAGGACTGCGACGAGCGCGTCGACTGCGACGACACCGATTGCGTCGCCGATCCCGCGTGTCTCGTCTGCATGCCCACGCCCGAGGTCTGCGACGGCGGCCGCGACGAAGACTGCGACTTCCAGATCGACTGCGGCGACGCGGACTGCCTGCTCGACCCGCGTTGCGGCGGCTGCTTCCCCGAGGTCTGCACGGGCGGCGGCGACGACGACTGCGACGGTCTCATCGACTGTGCGGACGCCGACTGCGCGATGGATCCGTCGTGCCGCGTGTGTCTGCCGGTCGAGGACTGCGACAACAACGTGGAGGACGACTGCGACGCGCTCACGGACTGCAGCGACCCCGATTGCGCCATGCACATGCGCTGCATCGGCTGCCGGCCGGAGCTCTGCCGCGACGGCGGCGACAACGACTGCGACATGCTCGCGGACTGCAACGACTCCGACTGCGCGCGCGACCCGGCGTGCATCGTGTGCGGCCCGGTGGAGATCTGCCGCGACGGGACCGACAACGACTGCGACGGCGCGCTCGACTGCGACGACGAGGAGTGCGTCGACGAGCTCATCTGTCGCGTGTGCCTGCCGTTCGAGCTCTGCGGAGGCAGCATCGACGCCGACTGCGACGGTGCCGCCGGCTGCTCCGACGCCGATTGCCTGGGCGATCCCGCGTGCGAGCCCGGCTGTCAGATGTTCGAGGCGGGCTGCCGCGACGGCCGCGACAACGACTGCGACGGCGCGCTCGACTGCGCCGACTCCGACTGCATGGGCAACCCGCAGTGCTTCGTGTGCTTCCCGGAGTCGTGCAACACCGGCTTCGACGAGGACTGCGACGGGCTCATCGACTGCGACGACCCGCAGTGCGACGCCGAGCCGTTCTGCGGGGGCTGCTTCCCCGAAGAGTGCACCAACGGTTTCGACGACGACTGCGACGGCCGAGCGGACTGCAGCGATCCCGACTGCACCGGCAGCCCGTTCTGCTGCGTGCCCGCGCCGGAGATCTGCGGCGACGGGGGCGACAACGACTGCGACGGAACGATCGACTGCGCCGATCCGAGCTGCGCGATGGATCCGCTCTGCACCGGCCCGGTGCCCGGCGACACGTGCGCCGATCCCATCCCGATCGCGGCCGGCTCCATCACCGGCGACACGACGCGCGCTCGGGACGACTTCCCCGCGACCTGCGGCGGCGGCGCGGCGAGCCCCGACATCGTCCACGTGCTGACGATCACGACGCCGTCCAACGTGGTCATCGACACGTTCGGCAGCAGCTACGACACGGTGCTCCACGTGCGGCGCGCGGACTGCCTGACCGGGACCGAGATCGCGTGCAACGACGACGAAGGCGGTCTGCAGTCGCGCGTCTCGTTCATGGCGAGGCCGGGCTCGTACTACGTGTTCGTGGACGGCTTCGGCACGGGGTCGAGCGGGTCGTACTCGCTCAACGTCATCGTGATGCCGATCGTGGTGCCCGAGATGTGCGCCAACCTGGCGGACGACGACGGCGACGGCCTGGTCGATTGCCTCGACCCGGAGTGCTTCGGATCGCCGCTGTGCCGGCCCGACGGCGGGACCGACGGTGGCGTCGAAGGCGGGACCGACTCGGGGATGTGCACCTCGAACGAGATCGGCCCGAGCGCGTGCTCGGACGGGCGCGACGGCGACTGCGACGGCCGCACGGACTGCTCGGACGACGATTGCACGCCGCTCGCGACGATGTCCGAGTGTTGCGACGGCATCGACAACGACGGTGACGGGTTCCTCGACGTGTTCACGTGTCGCTGCTTCTCCGACGCGGACTGCGTGGGAGTCGGCAACATCACGCAGGTCTGTTACACGGAGACGTTCTCGGTGTGCGCTCCGCGCTGCAACTTCTTCGGAGGCGACGCGTTCTGCCGGATGATCGGAGGCGGGGGCTTCCGTTGTGACGCGATGACTGGTCACTGCGTGCCCTGACGACGCTGGCCGACGAGATTGGGAGTCGCATGGAGGCGCTGGTGTCGCCAGACGCGGGCGAGCGCCGCTCGGCGATTCGTGCGCTCGCGGAGGTGCCCGAGCCATCCGAGCATCTCGTGGCCGCGGTGGTCGAGCGGCTCGGCGACGCAGGCCTCGAGATGGTGCCGAGCGGTCTTGCAGGGCCGCCCTTCGTGTACGCGGTGGCGGACGAGGCGGTCACCACGTTGCTGCGCTGGGGCGCGCACGCGTCGGTCGCGTTGCCTCGCCTCGCAGCGATGCTCGGCTCGGACGGAGCGCCCGCGCCGCCGCGCGTACGTGCGCGTGCGATGAAGGTTGCGGCGGGGCTCGGCGACGCGGGGCTCGCTCAGGTGGTGACCGTCCTCTCCGATCCGGATCCGAGCGCGCGCGAGGCCGCGCTGCGCGCGTTGGCTCGCGGCCTGCGTGCCGACCGGCGCGAGCACACGGGTGCCTTGGTGCAGGTGCTCGGCTCGCTCCTCGACGAGGACACCTCGGTCGTCTTCGCCGCGGACGAGACGTTGCGCGCGCTCGGCAACGGATGGGTCGCCGATGGCGAGCCCGCGCAGGCGCTCGCGGCGGCGATTCGCGCATTCCTCGCCGCGCAGCCGCGCGCGGTCCACGTGATGGCGACGCGGGCGGCGTCCGCCGACACGCGATTCACCGCCGTGCGCGCGCTCGGCCACCTCGTCGGACGGACCGACGCGGGCGAGGCGCTCGCGCGCATCGTGCGCACGACGCGCGGCGGGGAGCTCGAGCTCGCCGCCGAGAGCCTGGTCCGCGTGGGCCCCGTGCTCTCCCAGGTGACCGTCGAAGCCCTGTGCTCGCGGCTCGAGGAGTGCCCGCGGCCAGCGATATGGCTCACGCGTGTGCTCGCGATGTACGGCGACCGAGCGCGCGCCGCCGTGCCGAGGCTCGTGTCGTGGCTGACGCGCGTGCCCGCGGCGGTCTTCGATCGCCCGGTCGTGCGCACCAACCAGCTCGACGTGGTCGTCGACGCGCTCGCGGCCATCGCGCCGCAGGGCAACCCGAACCGCGACGCCCTTCTCGCGGTGCTCCGCTGAGCACCCGGCGGGGGGGGAATGCTGGCCCGGTTGACCACGACGCGACGATGCCTCTACCGTCTCCATTTCGCAGGGAGGGCCGGGAATGACGACCAAGGCGGGAGCTGGGTACTCGGACGCGAAGGACGCACACGCGGCGGGCGCGGAGGCCGCGGGACAAGCCCTTCGGGCGGCGGGGGCGGACGGAGCCGACATCGTGTTCGCATTCGCGTCCACGACGTACGACTTCTCGAAGCTCCTGGCCGGGATTCGATCGGTGACCGGCAGCGCGCCGCTCGTCGGCAGCTCGACGGCGGGGCAGTTCACGCAGGATCGTTGGGGCGCGGACTCGGTCGCGGTCATGGTCGTCAAGAGCGACACGATCAAGTTCCGCACGGCGCTGGGAACGGGCGTCAAAGCGGGCCAGCAGCAGGCGGTCGAGACGGCGTTGTCGGGCTTCGCAGCTGCGCACCGCGCAGCGCGCGCCGAGGGATTCGGTCACGCCACGTGCATCGTGTGCGTCGATGGGCTCGCGGGGCGAGGCGAGGATCTCGTCGAGGCGATCCACGCGGGGACCGGGATGCTCGCGCAGGTCGTGGGCGGAGCGGCGGCCGACGCTGCGAAGTTCTCGCGGACCGACGTGCTCTTCGACGGCGGCCACCACACGGATGCGTTGGCCATCGCGTACGCGTTCTCGAAATCGCCGATCGGCCTCGGCGTGCGCCACGGTCTGAACGCGGGCTGCGGCAGCATGATCGTGTCGAAGGCCAAGGGCAACGTGCTCCACGAGATCGACGGCAAGCCCGCGGTGCAGGCTTACGAGGCCTTCGCGCGGAGCTTGGGCGAGTCGTTCACCAAAGAGACGCGCGATGCCTTCATGATCACGCACGAGATCGGGATGTTGACTCCGGGTGGCGAGTACAAGATCCGCGCTCCGCTGAGCGTCGCGGACGACGGCTCGCTCGTGCTGGCGTCGGAGGTTCCGACCGGCTCGTCGATCACCTTCATGAAAGGCACGAAGGAAGGCCTGGTCGCGGCGGCGGAGATCGCCGCCCGCAGCGCGATGGTCAACCTCGGCGGCGCGCGCCCCGCGGCGGCGCTGTCCTTCGACTGCATCTGCCGACGAATCTTCCTGAGCAACGACTACCAGAAGCAGGTGGACGCGTTCCGATCCGTCATCGGAAGGGACGTCCCGGTCGTCGGCTGGGAGACGTACGGCGAGATCGCGATGACGCCCAGCCAGCAGACCGGCTGGCACAACTCCACCACCGTCCTCGCGCTGCTACCCGATTGACCACCACGGCACCCACCTCACGTCGCGCCTCCGACGGGGGTGCGCTCGACGGCGGCGCGAAAGCGCAGCGACGGTCCGCCAGCCGGCGCAACGCCGACGAGATCGTCGACCGGCTGATCGACGCCGCGACGCGCATCGCGGCGGGCGACCTCGACGCCGCGCTGCCCGCTGCGGCGAAGGACGATGCGCGCGGCGGAGCGTTGCGCGCCGCGATGGGCTCGATCGTCGACTCGCTGCGCAAAGCCGCCGCGCACGGTGAGGTGCTCAGCCGGCTGCGTACCATCGGCCAGCAGGTCGCGGCGGCAACCGCGGAGATCCTCGTGACGACGCGCGAGCAGTCGGCCAGCGCGTCGGAGCAGGCGGCGAGCGTCAACGACATCACCACGACCGTGCAGGAGCTCAACGAGGTCGCGGTCCAGAACGTCGAGAAGGCCGAAGGCATCATCCAGATCGCCGACCAGTCCGAGCAGATCTCGCAGGACGGCCAGCGCGACGTGCTCGCCGCCATCGACGAGATCGATCGGCTGCGCCAGCAGGTCGCGCTCATCGCGGCGAAGATCCTCGACCTGACCGAGCGCACCCAGCAGATCGGCGAGATCATCGCGAGCGTCAACGAGATCGCGGAGCAGTCGAAGCTGCTCGCCCTCAACGCCGCCATCGAGGCTGCGAAGGCCGGCGAGCACGGTCGCGGTTTCGCAGTCGTCGCGCTCGAGATCCGGACGCTCGCCGAGCAGTCCAAGCAGGCGACGCGACAGGTGCGGACCATCCTCTCGGAGATCCAGAAGGCGAGCCACAGCGCGGCGCTCGTCACCGAGGAAGGCTCCAAGGCCGCGACCGAAGGCGCGACCAAGGTGCGCCGCATCGGCGAGCGTCTCGGTCAGCTCGTCTACGTGATCACGCAGACGACGCGCGCTTCGCGGCAGATCACGGCCGCGATGAAGCAGCAGAGCATCGGCCTCGAGCAGATCGCGGGCGCGATGAAGCAGATCAACCGCGCGACGCAGGAGACCAAGCTCTCGGTGGAGCAGGCCGAGCGTGCGCTTCACCGGCTGAGCGAGCTGGCACAGGGGGCTCGCGCGACCGACGCCGAGCCCGGATGAGCCCGCCGGTCTCGCTCGTGCTCGTGCACATGGGCGGACGCCCCTGCGCGATGCGCGCGGAGCACGTCGTCGAGATCGTCCCGCGCGTCCGGTTGAGCGAAGTCCCGAACCTCCCGCCCGAGGTGCTGGGCGTCGTGAACGTGCGTGGGCGTGTCGTGCCCGTGATGGACGTACGCGCGCGTGTGTCCGGCAACACCAGCCTCACGCCCCACCAGCACCTCGTCATCGTCCAGGCGGGCGCGCGGCACGTGGGCCTCGCGGTCGACGAGGTGATCGACGTTCGTGACGTCGCGCCCGAGGCCGTGGAGTCGCCCGGCGCGCTGGCGGGCGGCCGCGGTGGGCCCGGCGTCGTGCGCATCGACGAAGACCTCGTGCTCGTCGTAGCGCCCGAGGACATCGTCCATGTCGGGGCCTGAGCGGCTCGACGGCGCGCTGCTCGATCGGTTGGTCGACGTCGTGCGCACGCGTACGAGGTTGCTCGTCTCCGAACGGAACCTCGGCGCGATCGCGACGGTCGCCGCGCAGAGGCTGGCTGCCCTGGCCCTGCCGGCCGAGCAGTACGTGGACCGCGTCTCGGCGAGCTCCCCCGACTCCGGAGAGCTCGAGATGCTCACGCGCGAGCTGACCGTCGGAGAGACCTATTTCTTCAGAGGCCCGGTCTTCGCGGCGCTTCGCGACGTGGTGCTCCCGGAGCTCGTCGCAGAGAGGCGGCGCGAGGGATCGCTCCGGCTGCGCATGCTGTCGGCCGGATGTGCGTCGGGCGAGGAGGCGTACAGCCTGGCGATGTTGCTCTCCGAGACGCTGCCCGATCTCGAGCGTTGGGACACCAGCGTGATCGGCATCGATCTCAACACGACGTTCCTCCGCAAGGCCGAGGTCGGCGAGTACGGCAGCTGGTCGCTCCGCGACGTCGACGCGTCGAGAGTGGCGCGTCACTTCGAGAATCGCGGATCGACCTTCCGCGTGGCGCCGGCGGTGCGACGCCTCGTGCGGTTCCACTACTGCAACCTCGCGATCGATTCCCTTCCCGCGCCGGGCCTCGGCGTGTTCGGGATGGACGTGATCGTCTGCCAGAACGTCCTCTACTACTTCGATCGAGGCGCGCGCAGGACGGTGATCGAGAAGCTCGTCGAGTGCACGGCTCAGCGAGGGACGCTCTTCTTCGGAGCCGCCGACCTCGCGGAGCCGTCGGTGCCCGGATGCCAGGCGCGCACGATTGGCGACACGGTGGCGTATCGCCGTCCGTCGAGCACGGCCAGCTCGACCCCTGCCCGCGACGAAGGCGAGCCAGTCGCTCGCCTCTCACCCCGACCCTCTCCCCATGCGCGGAGAGGGAGCCTCGCCGCGAGCTCGTCGCCTCCACCCATCGATGCACGTGGCCTCTCCCCGCAGCGCGGGGAGAGGCAGGCTGAGGGGCCGGCGCGTCCCCTCTCGCGGCAGCTGGGGGAGAGGCAGGGTGAGGGGCGGAGCACGGACGCGGCGACGCACCCGATCGGCGTGGACGACCTCGACGACCTCGGCGACGTGGTGGCTCTCGCGAACGACGGCGACCTCCGTGGTGCGGTGGCGCGCGTCGAGGAGATCCTCTCGACGGACGGCGAGGCGCCGCGTGCCCATGCGCTGCACGGGCTGCTGCTCAGCGAGCTCGGCGAGCTGCGCGCGGCGCTCGACGCGTTTCGGCGCGCGCTCTACCTCGATCCTGCGTTGCTGGTCGCGCACGCGGGCTCCACCATGGTCGCCAGACGCCTCGGCGACGGTGACCTCGCGAGACGGTTCGGCACGCGCCTGGTCGCGCTGGCCGGCGCGCGACCCGTCGACGAGCCCGTCGACGGATGGAAAGGGATGACGGTGGGACGACTGCTGCGACTCTTCGACGAGCCGGTCGACGGGGTCGCGAGGTAGCCGATGAGCCAGGTGTTCGATCGGTTGCACGCATCGGTCCTGGCGCTGGAGCGCGCCATCGCGGGGGGCGATGCCAACCGCGACGTCGGCGAGCGCATCCTGGCCGAGAGGACGGCGCGTATCGCGCGCGATCCCATGCGCGCCGAGCGTCCGCCCGAAGCGCTGTCTTGCCTGATCCTGGAGCGCTGCGGGCGTCGTTACGCCATCCCGCTCGGCGCGTTGTCCGACGTCGGAGCGATGGGAAGCATCGCGCACATCCCAGGTATCCCCGAGGTCTACCTGGGAGTCACCGCGCGGCGCGGACGTGTCGTGGCCATCGTCGATCTGCCCCGCCTCTTCGGGCCGGTCTCCGGCGACGCGCCGCCTCCGCGGTGGATCGCGCTGACGTCGAGCGCGACCGCCGTGTGCGGCCTCGCCGCCGACGATCTGGTGGACGTCGTCGATACGTCGCACGACGCGATGGCCTCCGCGATGCCGGGATTCCCACCCATCGTGCAGCGCCACACGCTCGGAGTGCTCGAGGACGGCACCGTCGTGATCGACGCCGTCGGCCTGGTCGAAGACCGAACGCTCCGCGTGGAGGAGCGCGGATGAGCGACCTCGACGGCAGCTTCGCCGAGCTCGCGCACAGCATGCGCGAGGAGGCGCGCGACCAGACCGAGCGAATCGGCAGCGCGCTGCTCCGCATCGAGAACGGCGTCAGCGCGCAGGAGATGGAGGCGCTGCTCGAAGACTCGATGCG
>JADZFZ010000853.1 GCA_020854145.1 Deltaproteobacteria bacterium
CACTGCCAATCCGCTCGGCTGCCACTTCTCCTCGACGAGCGAGCATGCCCCGCGCGGCGGTGCACGAGGGGCGGAGGGCGCCTCCGGACGCAGGGGTCCCGTCCGCGCGCCCGTAGCGCACGCCGAAGTCGCCGGGTCTCGTGGACCGCGCACGGCCCCGCCGCCATACTGCCGCGCCATGTCTTCCGTCGCGGTCGAGACGCCGCCCGCGCTCGTATCTCTCGCACCCACCCTCGCAAGCGTCTGCAAGGAGTACGTCGGACGCCACCGTCGCGACCTCGAACGGCGCGTCGCGGAAGGCGCAGGCGGCCTCGAGATCGTCGCGGAGCACGCGCGCGTCACCGACGGCATGTTGCGCTCGTTGTGGTGCGCGCTCGAGGGCACGTGGCGTGGCAGCCGCGTCGGTCTGCCCCGACTCGCGGTGGTGGCCGTCGGCGGATACGGCCGCGAGCAAGTCGGGCTTCGCTCCGACATCGACCTCCTCTTCCTCTGCGAGGACGAGGCCGATCCGCGCGTCCGCTCGATGGCCGAGGCCCTGCTCTACCCGTTGTGGGATGCCGGCACGGCCGTCGGCCACGCCACGCGCGGCATCACCGAGACGCTGCGCCTCGCACGCTCGGACCTCCGCACCGCCACGACGCTCCTCGACGTGCGTCTCATCGCGGGCGACGCGACCCTCCTCGGCGAGCTCGTGACCCGCGGTTGGCGCGAGGTCTTCGACCCGGACTTGCGGGGCTTCCTCGACCGGCTGCGCGCAGACAGCGCCGAGAGGCACGAGCGATTCGGGGGCTCGCTCTATCTGCTCGAGCCCGAGATCAAACAAGGTCGCGGTGGCCTTCGCGACGTCGACGTCGCGCTGTGGGCCGCCCGCGCGCGCTGGCATTCGTGCTCGCTCGAGGATCTCGTCCGCACGGGAGCGCTCTCCGCTCGAGAGTCGTCCGAGCTCGTCGCGGCGCGCGACTTCCTCTGGCGCGTGCGCAACCACCTCCACCGCCGCGCCGGCCGTCGGCAGGATCGGCTGACGTTCGAAGACCAAGAGGAGATTGCACGGTCGCTGGGCTTCGAAGACCACGAGGGCGGCGAGCTCGGCGTCGAGCAGTTCAACCGCACCTACTTCGGCCATGCGCGCACGATCGCCCGCGTCAGCGACATGCTCGTCGAGCGCGCGTACCCGCGGAAGCGACGTGGTCGCGCGCGCGAGGAAGCGCTCGACGGCGGCATCCTGAAGTTCGACGACCACGTCACCTTCGCCGACTCGGCTCGCCTCGATGCCGAGCCCGCGATGGCGCTGCGTCTCTACGCGCAAGCTGCGGCGCGAGACGCACCGCCGTACGGATACGCGCGCGACGCGATCACCCGTCTGGCGGCCGATCCGCTCTGGTGCGCCCGCCTGCGCGGCTCGACCGAGGCAGCCGAGACGTTCTTGCGGCTGCTGTGCCGACCCGCGCCCGCGCCCGTCCCCAAGGGCTCGATCCTCACGGAGCTCCACGACGTCGGCCTTCTCCTGGCGCTCGTGCCCGAGTTCGGCCCCGTCACCGGTCGCGTGCAGCACGACGTCTATCACGTGTACACCGTCGACGTTCACAGCATCGCCGCCGTCGATCGCCTGCGCGCGATCCATCGCGGCGACCTCGTGGCGGAGCTTCCGTTGCCGTCGCGCCTCGCCGCCGAGATCATCCGGCCGATCCCGCTGTACCTCGGGCTCCTGCTCCACGACATCGGCAAGGCGCAGGGCAAAGACCACGCGCGCAAAGGCGCGGTCATCGCCCGCCAGGTCGCCACGCGGCTCGGATTGAGTGAACCCGACGTCTCGCACGTCGAATGGCTCGTGCTCGAGCATTTGAGCCTCTATCACACGGCTACTCGCCGTGACATCGCCGACACCGCGACGCTCGTCGAGCTCTGTGAGCGCGTCGGCAGCGCCCACCGATTGCGCGACCTCTATCTGCTGACCATCGCGGATCTCTCGACCACGAACCCCAACGCGATGACCACGTGGAAGGCGCGGATGCTCGACGACCTCCACTACGCTGCCGAGCGCTTCTTCGAGCAGGGCGGAGTCGGGTTCGACCGCGACCGAGCCGATCTCGTGCGCGCCGAGGTGCGCCACGTCATGGCAGCCGAGCCCGACGTGGATCGCCTCTACGCGTTCGTGCGTCAGATGTCCGACCGCTACGTGCTCGGCAACCCCATCGACGCCATCCGCATCCACGCTGCCATCGCGCGAGACCGCGGCTCCAAGCCCGTTCACGCCGCGCTCGGCGCGCACCTCACGCCCGAGTCCGTGGAGCTCGTCGTGGTCACCGACGATCGCCCGGGCCTCCTCGCGGACCTCGCCGCGGTGGTCGCCGCGCACCGGCTCGAGGTCGTCGATGCGCAGATCCACTCGCGCCGCCGCGAGGACGGCACGGTCGAGGTCTTCGACCTCTTCCACGTTCGTCGCCGCGCGGGGGGTCCCATCACCGACGACGTCCTTCCCAAGCTCGCGCGCGACCTCGATGCCGTCGTGACGGGCGCGGTCTCCGCGGCACAGCTCCTCGAGCCCAAGCTCCGTGCGAGCACGCTACCGCGCCGCCGCGATCCCAACGTGCCGACGGAGATCCGCGTCGAGAACGCCGCGTCCGATGCGTTCACCGTGGTGGACGTCTTCACGCGCGACCGGCCCGGGCTCCTCTACACCATCGCGCGCACGCTCGCGGACGAAGGGCTCTCCATCGCGCTGTCCAAGATCAACACCGAAGGCGCTCGAGCCGCCGACGTCTTCTACGTCACCGACGCCGAGGGCAAGAAGATCGACGACGCCGCGCGTCTCGGTCGCGTCTCGCTGCGCCTTCGCGACGCCATCCTCGCTCTCGATCAACCAAGGTCCGAGGCCCAGTAGCTCGGGGGGATCCATGCGACGCCGAATTC
>JADZFZ010000854.1 GCA_020854145.1 Deltaproteobacteria bacterium
CACTTCCTGATCGTGGCCCAGGCCGGACGCACGACGACCGAGGAGCTGCAGCAGGTCACCGAGCGCATCCGGAAGGACAAGATCCTCGGCGTCGTGATGAACGGACGTCAGGGCAAGAAGGCCAAGAGAAAGCGCTGATCTCGCCCATCTCGCCCAGTCGCTCCGTCATCGCGCCACCATCGCCGACGCGTCAGATCGGTGCCTGACGAGCGACACCCAATCGTTCGCCCCGAGAGCGTCGAGGGGCGCCAGCACGTGCTTCGGCCGCTCGGCCGAACGGTCGTCGTCACAGCTTCAGGGCACGTAGACGGTGTCGCCCGAGACGAGCGTGACGTTGATCCAGTCCTGGCCGTCCTCGATCACTGCGGGAACGCTGAACGGGATGCGCTGCTGGTTCGAGCCCGTGCCACGCAAGATGATGATCCGCGACTCGTCTGCGAAGCGCGTCGGTGAGCCCGCGAGGGTGAGCGCCTGCATGACGGTGACGGGGCGGTCGGGCGTGTACTCGCCGGGGCGGTTGACGCGACCGGTGACGAACACGCTGTAGCTGTGGATCTCCTCGACGGTCACGGTCACTTGACCGCCTTCGCGCAGGAACCGCGAGTACGCGGTCGAGACGTCGGTGTTGACCTGCGCGACGGTGCGACGCGCGACGCTCAGCTCACCGACGAGCGGCAGCGTGACGCGGCCGTCGGGCTGCACGGTCACACGCGTCGAGAGCCTCTCGTCGCCGAACACGTTCACGCGCAGCACGTCCCCCGGACCGACGAGATAGTCGCGTCCCGATTGTCGCTCGAGCGCGTCGTAGAACGTGCGCGGCGGCAACGAGGGACCGCCGCACGCAGCGACGAGCGCGAGACCGACGACGAGCGATGCGACGCGCCCCGAAGAGAGGGGCGTGCTGCGGTGGTCGACGGCGCGAGACGTGGTCATGGACGAAGCTCCCCTGGGTGCGAGCGCGGGCGCGCGCGGCGCTGCGCGGCGCGGATAGTGGCCCGACTCGACCGCGAGGGCAACGCCGCTGCGGGGGTCAGCCGGTTCGCGCCTTGGCGGCCGGAGCAGGGCCGGTGACGACGTCGCGGGGCGCCGACTTCATGAGCGGCGTGAGGTCGGGCACCGCGGGCAGCTCCGGCAGGTCGCCCCACCGGCGGAGGTCACCGGAATCGTAGAGCCGCGAGTCGAGCAGCCCGAGCAAGAGGGCGCCCATCAACCCGATGGCGAACCCCGCTGCGGCCCCGGCGCCCAGGATCTTGGGGCGATTGGGCCAGAAATGGCGGCCGGGGCGGTTCGGCGGATCGAGCACGGTGATGAGCTCGCGCTGCTGGTCGCTCTCCGCCTGCACCGTGGCGCGGAGCTCGAGCTCGCGGGTGCCGAGGTGCTGCAGCCGATCGCGTTGCGTGTCGATCGCGGCGCGAAGCCGGTCGTAGGCGTTCTCGAGCTCCACGGTGTCGTCGAATCGGCGCACCATGTCTTCGTCGGGCGAACGCGCGAGCACGGGAGGCGGACGCGTCGCTGCAGCGGCGCCTCCATCGACGTCGTCGACCGCGACCCCACCCGCCGGCGTCGGCACCGGACGCGCGACGCGCGCGCCGCCGTCTGGGCCCTCGGGCTCGCTGGGATTGTTGCGCTCCTCTCGGATGGCGGCGTTGAGCGCGGAGCGCGCGCGATCGAGCTCGTCCTGCGCCACCCGGAGCTGCGCGGCTCGCTCGGCGGGGCTCATCCCGGACGCGACGGGCGTCGGCGTGGTGGGGCGTTGTGCCGCGCGGTATTGCGCCTCGAGCTCCTGCACGCGGCGCCGGGCCGAGCGCACGTCGGGGTGCTCCTCGGTGTACTGGCCGAGCAAGCTGCGGAGGCGGCCGCGTTGCTCGTCCAGCTGCTCGCGGATCGCGCGCGACGCTTCCGTCTCCTGCGCCTGGGGCCGAGGAGCAGCCTGTTGCTGCGGGGCGCTGAGCTGCGCGATGCGCTGCTCGAGATCCCGCACCCGCCGCCGCGCCTGGCGGACGCGGTAGGGCTCGTTGGGACGCGCTGGCTCGGTGACGGTGGTGCTCGCCGACGCGTTCTGCGAGGCGATGCGCGCCGCGGCTGCCGCCGGCGACTCGCCCGGAAGGCCCATTCCGCGACGGCGCGACTCGAGGGCTTGAACGCCCGCGCGATTGAAGCCGACGAAGCGCTCGTACCGATCCTCGGCGCCGTCCATGACCGCATAGACGTGCTCGCGCTCGCGCTCCACCGCGCGTAGCGCGCCCTGCGCCTCGACCGCACGTCGCGACTGACGTGTCGCGACGAACTTGTCGAGCACCTTCTGGAGGATCTGTTGGGAGAGCGCGGGGCTCTCTCCGTCCCAGGTCACCGTGAACGTATCGGGCGACGTGATCTCCCAGTTCGTCGCGGACATCATCTCCGCGATGCGGTCGTCGCGGGTGAACTTCGGCGGCTTCATCCAGTCGTAGAGGTTGTTCTCGTCGACGATGGACTCGTGGAAGGTCCGGCTGCGAAAGACGCCGACGAGCACGTCGCGCAGCTCCATGCCCTGCATGGGATTGTCCTCGCCCTGGAACATCGCGCGCGAGTAGCGGAAGTTCACGGTCGCCGTCGATCGATAGACGAGCGGTCGCGAGAGCGCGTAGTACGCGGCCGCGCTGGCGACGACGACGAAGACGGCGGGGATGACGTACCAGTAGCGGAGCCCTCGGCGAACGTACGAGAGGTAGTTGCCGATGAGCGTGCGGACGTCGACTTTGGGCTCGGGCGCGGGCGGGGGCATGGTGGGCTGAGGCCTTCGACGCGGGATGGCGCTCGGGCTTTGGCCGTTATAGTACCGGCCCCGCGCGCGAACAATCGCGCGCCGAATCGCGAAGGAGGGCTCGGTGAGCGTCGGAGGCTTGGTCCGCAAGGCGGTCAAGGGAGCGGTGCTCGCGTCGAACCCCGCGGCGGCGCTGTTGTGGAAGCGCGAGCGCGACGAGGTCCGGCGCGTGTCGGAGCGGCACGACCGCTTGCGGACGCGACCCACCGACCTGGCGCGATTCGCGGAGGACAACGCGCGGCTCGCGGCGAGCCCGGACCCGATGCGCGTCGTGCTGCTCGGCGCGTCGATCACCGAGGAGATGGACGCGTCGCGCGTCGGACCGAGCGCCGTCAACCGAGGCGTCTCGGGCGAGCTCGTGTGGCAGCAGCTGCTGCGGTTCCGAGCCGACGTGCTCGCGCTCGAGCCGGGCGCGGTCGTGCTCAAGGCGTGCGCGGTCAACTTCGGCCAAGGCGCTCCGGATGCGGGCCTCGTGAAGGAGCACGTCGCGTGGATGGCCGAGCTCGCGTCGTCGCGCGGGATCCGGCCCATCCTCGCGACGACCGTTCCGATCACCGCGGCGTACGACCGCGAGAGCCCGGGCTCGATGGTCGCCATCCGCGCGTTCAACGGCTGGGTGCGCCTGAGCGCCGCGCGGCGCGGCTACACGGTGGCGGACTACGAGGCGGCGCTGGGCACCGACCGCGGCTTCCTCGGTCCCGAGCTGTCCACCGACGGGCTGCACCTGACCGCCGCCGGCTACGGCCGGATGGTCGATGTCGCGCGCGCCGCGATCGACCGCGCGTTCGCCGAGCCCGCGCCCGGGTCGGCTCGCATCGCATCGGCATGACATGGCCGAGCGCATCCCCGTCCTGGTCACCATCGACACGCGCTTCGTGAGCGGGCCCGCGAAGGGCCTGCTGCAGCTCTATCGGTACACGTCGTCGAACGTCGAGCCGCGTTTCGTGCTCTTCGCCAACCGGGGCGAGGCGACGTCGGACATGCAGCGCGCCGTGGAGAAGGCCGGTCTCCCGGTCGACGTGTTGCGCGAGTCGTTCTCGTTCGATCCGACGCTCTTCGCGCAGTACGCGCGATTCGTGATGCGCCACGGCGCCCGCATCGTGCAGACCCACGGGTACAAGCCGCACGTGCTCGGGCTCGCCGCGCGTCGATCGCTGCGTGACGTCCTGCTCCGTCCGAAGGTGCGCTGGATCGCGTTCCATCACGGATGGACCGCGGAGGACGAGAAGGTGAAGCGTTATCACGCCGTCGACGCGGTGACGCTCAAGCGTGCGGACCGCGTCGTGACCGTGGTCGCCGACGGGCGCGAGAAGGTGCTCGCCAAGGGCGTGTCGCCCGAGCGGATCGCGGTCATCCCGAACGCGGTCGACCGCAGCGACTTCGGCGAGCTCGCAGGGCGCGACGTGCTGCGCGCGCGATGGGGGATGCCCGCGGACGCGCCCGTCGTGTCCGTCATCGGTCGCCTGAGCCACGAGAAGGCCCCCGACGTCTTTCTCGAGTCCTTCGCGCTCGTCAGGCGGCGCGTGCCGAACGCGCGCGCGTGGATCGTGGGCGACGGCCCGGAGCGACAGCGGTGCGAAGAGCGCGCGAAGCAGGACGACCTCGCCGGGAGCGTCGTGTTCACGGGGCACGAGAAACAGGCCGCGTCGTATTACGAGGCCAGCGACGTGCTCTGCATCCCGTCGCGGAGCGAGCAGCTGCCGAACGTGTTGCTCGAAGCGATGTTGTTCGGAACGCCGGTCGTCTCCACGCGCGTCGGAGGAGTCGCCGAGGTGGTCGCCGACGGCGAGAGCGCCTGGATCGTGCCGCCCGAGCAACCGGAATCGCTGGCCAACGCGCTCGTTCATGCGCTGTCGGACCGCAACGAGGCCGCGGCGCGCGTGGCCCGCGCGAAAGAGCTGGTCGCCACCCGCTACGACGCACGAGCGCGCGCGGCGACGGTCGAGGAACTCTACAAGAGCGTTCTCGCCCGATAAGATGACGTAGCGTGAGATGACGACCTTCGGGCGCGAAGGGACGTCTCGCGCGAAGGAGCAGCTCGATGCGTTGGCTTTGGCTTGGCTTGCTGCCAGCGGTGATCGCGCTGTCGGCGTGTGGTGACGACGACGTCCGCCCGCTCGGCGACGCGGGAACCGACACTTCGGTGCCGGTGCCGCCGCCGATGCGCGACATGGGGCCGCCGCCGGAGGACGTGGGGACGCGCGACATGGGAGGGGACACGGAGCCCGGGGACACCGGGCCCGAGGACGCCGGGCCCGAGGACATGGGTACCGAGGAGCCCTGCACGTCGCCGGGCACGAGCGAGGACATCGTCTGCGGCATGTGCGGATCGCAGACGCGCTTCTGCACATCCGCGCGCGTGTGGGAGTACTCGGACTGCGAAGGCGAGCACGGCGTCTGCCAGGCGGGCGACGTGGGCCGTATCGACTGCGGCGGCACCGAGATCGACGCGCTCTGCAACGCGGACTGCGCGTGGATCCCCGCGGACAGGGACGAGCGATGCCCGCTGCCGGGGTGCGCGGACCCGCTCGAGGTGACGCTCGTCGTGGGCGAGACGGTGTCGGTGAACGTCGACACGCGCTATGGCGAGGCCGGGCCGCTCGCGCTCGGCCCCGGGTGCGGCGGGATGCCCGCGATGCGTCCCGCGCAGGTCGTCGTGGCAGTGGAGATCCCCGGCACCACGGCGAGGCTGGTGCAGCTCACCCTGGTGAACGACGCGACGACCCCGACGTGGGACACGCTGGTCGAGGTGCGCCGCACCGAGTGCTCGGTCGCACCCGACGGCGGGCCCTTCCCGACGGCCACGTGCTTCGACGACACGGTCGATCCGATGACGGGGGCCAACGATCCGCGCAGCACCGGCGCCTTCGCGGCGGTGGGCGGCGAGACGGTCCACCTCGTGGTCACGGGCTTCGGGCTCGCCGGCGGTACCCCCGATCGGATGCCGACGGGCATGGGCCGGCTCGATCTGACGCTCGGCGACGAGATCGAGCCGCCGACGCTGACGGCGGCGACGGTGAGCGTGAACCCCGAGGTGTCCACGATCATGCTCACCGGCGGCGACCCCAACGGCGACGCCACGGGAGCTCGCGTGACGTGGTTGAACGCGATGGGCGCAGCCATCGACACGAACGGCGACTCGATGGTCGATGCGGGCGACGACTCGATCTTCGGTCTCGATCCGGGCCTCGCCGGCATGACGTCGTTCACGACGACGATCACGGATGCGTTCCTCGCGACGCGCCTCGAAGGACGGATGGCCGCGCGTGCACGCATCGTCCTGACGGACGCCACGGGGCTCGAGAGCGCGCCGCTGACCGTCGACGCGACGGTCGTGACGCTCGCGGCGTTCGGCGAGGCGTGCGACGCCGTGCGCGTCTGCCGTGCACCGCTCCTGTGCACGGCGGGCACGTGCCAGGCCTCGCCGGAGGCGACGGCGGCGTGCGCGGCGGCGACGGCTCTCACGTTGACCGGGACTCCCGCGACCACGAGCGCGATGGGGATGCTCGCCGCGGGCCCGAGCGCGCTCTTCACCGGCAGCTGCGGCTCCACGATGGGCGGGCCCGAGGCGCTCTACACGGTGACGGTGCCGGCGGGCACGTGGGATCTGCTCGTCTCGACG
>JADZFZ010000855.1 GCA_020854145.1 Deltaproteobacteria bacterium
GTGCACGTGCGCGAAGAGGTCGGCCCGTTCGACGTCGCGGTGGTGGAGTCGGAGGATCCTGCCGCGCTCGTGTCGTGGCTGCGCGACAACGGGTTCCGCGTGACGACTCCGATGGAGCCGTACATCCGCGTGTACACGTCGGAGGGCAAGAAGTTCCTCGCGCTGCGGCTGCAGCCCGGCGAGGACGTGAGCGACATCCAGCCGTTCCGCTTCACGTTACCCGGCGAGGCTGCGTCCATCCCGATCCGCATGACGGCGCTCGCCGCCGAGCCCGAGATGGGCATCACGGTCTTCCTGCTCGGCGACATGCGATACGGCGGCGCGAACTGGCCCGACGTGACCATCGACGACGACCAGATCGTGTGGCGTCCGTACACGTGGCCGCAGGAGACGAACTGGACGGCGCTCGTCGCGCGCGGCGTGGACGAGGCCGGAGGTCGCGGATGGGTGACCGAGATGGCGGGCCCGACCGCGCCGTTCGCAGAGCTCGCGCGGAGCACGACGCCTCCGGACGAGGAGTCGCAGGCCGCGCAGGAAGCGTTGCTCCCGCTGCTCGAGGGCAACCCGTACATCACGCGTCTCTACACGCGTCTCGCACCCGAAGAGATGAGCCTCGACCCCGTGTTCCGTCGCACCGGCGGCGCCGACGTGTCGAACGTCCGCCGCTTGCCGCGTTACGTCGATGGTCGCGACCTGTGCGAGAGCCCGGGTGGGCCCGGCGCGGGCGAGGACGCCGTCACGCCGTGCGACTTCGCGACCTGCGGGGCGGGGGGTCTCTGTCGCGTCGTCGATGGCGAGGCGATGGGCGGCGCGGGCACCCCCGACTACGCGGGCTGCGCCTGCGTGCCCGGCACCACGGCGCGCACGACCTTCGATCCGTCGGGTCGTCCGGCGGTGAGCTGCGTGGACACGCGCATGTCGTTCCTGAACCCCGGTGACCGAGAGGTACCGGGCGCCGATCCGCTGCCCGATGCATGCGTCGGCATCGACTGCGGTGAAGGCAGCGAGTGCGTCGCGATGAACATGACGCCCACCTGCATCTGCGCGATCGGCATGGTCGCGATCGGCACCGTCGATTCGAGCGGCATCCGGCAGACTCGGTGCGTCGCGCCGCGCGAGCCCGTGCCGGTCGACTTCTACACGCTCCGCGTGCCGAGCTTGCCCATCGAGCTGCCCGGCGGTCGCCCGTCGATGGAGCTGCCCAACGCGCCGCCTCCGCGCGATACGTCTTCGGACGGCGGAAGCTGCTCCGCGGCGGGCGACGCGGGCGCGGGATCGTTCGCTCTGGTGCTGTTCGCGCTCGTGGGTCTCGCGTTCGTGTCGCGCCGTCGGCGGTAGCGGCACACGCCGAGACGGCGGGTCCTCGGAGGGCCGGGCAGGTGCCCGGCCCTTCGTCGTTCTGCGTGCGCGCGCGCGGCCGCGACCGCGTCGGTTTCGACGCCTGCAGCAGCCTACGGTCGGGTCGGCGTGGCACCGAGCGGCGCAGATCGGGCGGACGCGCGCGATCGCGATCGATGATCGATCTGATTTTCCCGCGTGGCATCATGGTTGCCATTCATCGCCACTGGAGGTGTGCGCATGAGAAGGCTTCTCCTGTCGGGAGGCGCGGCCGTCGGTCTCGCCAGCGCGACGATGCTCGTAGCGACCGTGTTGATGGCGCCGGAGAGAGCGGCCGCGTGTGGCGGCTTCTTCTGTGGGCGCCAGCCCGTCGACCAACAGGCCGAGCGCATCGTGTTCGCGATGAACCCGAACGGGTCCGTCGACATGATCGTGCAGATCGCCTACCAGGGGACCGCGGCCGACTTCGCGTGGGTGCTGCCGCTCGGTGCGGTGCCCGAGGCCGGTTCGCTCGACGTGTTCCCGCAGCGCGCGCTCGTGGCGCTCGACGCCAACACGGGCCCTCAGTTCCAGATGCCGGACGACTGCTTTCTGTGGGACGCCGATGCGTCGGCGGGACCGCCGAGCGCGGGTGGGATGGGACCGCGTTCCGACGAAGGCGAGGTCACCGTCCACATCCGCGAAGAGGTCGGCCCGTTCGACGTCGCCGTCGTCGAGTCCGAGGATCCCGCGGCGCTCGTCTCCTGGCTGCGAGACAACGGCTTCCGCGTCACGACGCCGATGGAGCCGTACATCCGCGTCTACACGTCCGAGGGCAAGAAGTTCCTCGCGCTGCGCCTTCAGCCGGGCGAGGACGTGGACTCGATCCAACCCTTCCGCTTCACGCTGCCCGGCGAGGCCGCGTCGATCCCCATCCGCATGACGGCGATCGCGGCCGAACCCGAGATGGGCATCACCGTCTTCTTGCTCGGTGACATGCGCTACGGCGGCGCGAACTGGCCGGACGTGACCATCGACGACAACCAGATCGTGTGGCGTCCGTACACGTGGCCGCAGGAGACCAACTGGACGGCCTTGGTCGCGCGTGGTGTCGACGAGGCTGGCGGCCGTGGCTGGGTGACCGAGATGGCCGGGCCCACCGCGCCCTATGCGGAGCTCGCGCGCAGCACGACGCCACCCGACGAGGAGTCGCAGGCCGCGCAGGAAGCACTGCTCCCGCTGCTCGAGGGCAACCCGTACATCACGCGCCTCTACACGCGTCTCGCGCCGGAAGAGATGACGCTCGATCCCGTCTTCCGTCGCACGGGCGGGGCGGACGTCTCGAACGTTCGGCGACTGCCGCGGTACGTCGATGGCCGTGACCTCTGCGAGAGCCCCGGCGGTCCGGTGGGTGGCGAGGACTCGGCCGTCACTCCGTGCGACTTCGCGACTTGCGGCGCAGGCGGTCTCTGCCGCGTGGTGGCCGGCGAGGTCATGGGCGGCGCCGGAACGCCGGACGTCGCGGGCTGCGCGTGCGTGCCCGGCACGACTGCGCGCACGACGTTCGACCCTTCGGGTCGGCCGGCCGTCAGCTGCGTGGACACGCGCATGTCGTTCCTCAACCCGGGTGACCGCGAGGTGCCCGGTGCCGACCCGCTGCCCGACGCGTGCGTGGGTGTGAGCTGCGGCGAAGGCAGCGAGTGCGTGGCGATGAACATGACGCCGACGTGCATCTGCGCGATCGGCATGGTCGCGGTCGGATCGATCGACGCGAGCGGCGTGAGGCAGACGCGCTGCGTCGCGCCGCGCGAGCCGGTGCCGGTCGACTTCTACACGTTGCGTGTGCCGGGGCTCCCCATCGACCTGCCCGGCGGGCGGCCGTCGATGGAGCTGCCGGGCGCGCCGCCCCCGCGCGACACGAGCTCGGACGGTGGTGGCTGCTCGGCGGCCGGCAACACGGGTGCGGGCTCCATGGGTCTCGGTGTGCTGGCGCTCGCGGCCTTGGCGCTCGTTCGCTCGCGTCGTCGTCGCAGCTGATCCCGCGAGCTCGTCGGCATGACCTCGCTCGCGCGCGAATCGACGCCATCGTTCCCTCTCCCCGGACGGGGAGAGGGTCGGGGTGAGGGGTGAGCGTGCGGCGCGCTCGCGTGCGAATCGCGTCGGGGGCCCTCGCCGCCGCTCTCGTAGCGGGGTGCGCGCGAGAGGAGCCGCCTCCCGGCGAGATCGCGATCGAGCTCGGCACCGGCGAGTGGCGCTTCGAGCCGCTCGTCGACGGCCAAGAGGTGCGGATGATCCACGGCGCGCAGGGAGGCTGGCACGTGTGGACCAGCGTGCGCGCCGCCGATCTCGATCCGGATCGCGTGCGTCTCGAGCTCTACATGCGTCCCGCGGACGAGCCCGAGTCGGGCTGGGACACCAGCAAGATCGACGTGAACATGGTGCCCGACGGCGATGCGTTCGCGTACCTCGGCTACCCGTTCGTCGTCGTGAGCCCGGCGTGTGCGGCCGATCGTCCGCTCGAGATTCGCGCGGTGCTGCGCGATCGACGCGGCACGACCGGGAGCGACTCACGCGTCATCGTGCCCACGTGGACACCCGTCGAGGGCGGCGGGCCGACGACCTGCGACTGACCGTGCGCCCGGCGCGTCGTGTGCGCGCGCGGCGTAGTTGAGGCACGCTCGGTCGCGTGCACCTTCGCAGGGTCGCGCTCGTCGCGTCGTGCATCCTCGTCGTATGGTCGTCGAGCGGAGCGAGCGTGCGCGCGGACGACGTCTGGAGCGCGCCGTATCCCGGCGTGCGCTACCTCGAGCGAACGACCGACGTGCCGTGGCGCCTGTTCGCTGCCGTCGTCGATCTGTGCGAGTCGGGCGTTCGCGTGCGCGCGACAACGCCCTCGGAAGGTGGGCGCGTCGTGTCTTCGTTCGCCGAGGAGACGGGCGTCGAGGTCGCCATCAACGGGGACTTCTTCGACGGCACCTTCCAGACGCGCGGGCTCGCGGTGGGCGACGGGTTCCGCTGGCCCGGCACGGCGGACTCGTCGTCGTGGGGTCTCGTCGCGTTCGGCGAAGGGCGCTCGCTCGTGTCGCCCGAGGACGAGCTGCTCGAGCCCGCGCCCGAGTGGATCACCGAGGCGATCGGCGGCGTGCCTTCCTACGTCGCGCACGAAGGCGTCGCGGTGGAGTCCTACTCGCGCTCGTTCTGCGACGTGCGTCATCCGCGCACCGCAGTGGGGCTCTCGCGCGATCTCCGAACGGCCTTCCTCGTCGCGGTCGACGGGCGGTCCGCGCAGAGCGCGGGCATGACGTGCCTCGAGCTCGGGGCCGCGATGGTCGAGCTCGGCGCACACGACGCCATCAACCTGGACGGCGGCGGCTCGACGACGATGTGGCTCCGCGACGTGGGCGTCGTGAACGTTCCGTCCGACGGCGACGAGCGACGCGTGGCCAACCACCTCGGCGTCTTCGCGACGGGGCTCGGCGCGCCGTACTCGTGCAATCACGCCGTGGACGATGCGCTCCTTGCAGCGTCCTTGCTCGACGAAGATCGTTCGACGGACCTCGATGGTGATGGGCTCGCGGACGTGTGCGCGCGCGACGGCGACGGTGTGCGGTGCGTGCTCGCACGAGGCGACGGCTTCGGCGTCGAGGTGCCGGGTCCACCGCTCTCGGACGCCGCCGGATGGGCCGCGGAGGCGAGATTCACGTCGCTCCGGATGGGCGACATCGACGGCGACGGTGCGGCGGACCTCTGCGCGATCGATGGCGCGCGCATCCTCTGCTGGCCATCGAACGGCTCGAGCTTCGCCGATCCGATCGTCGGGCCGGAGCTCTCGCCGGACGCGACGCACGAGCAAGCCTCGACGTTCCGCGTGGCGGACGTCACGGGAGACGGGCTCGACGACGTCTGCGTCCGCACACGCGCGCGCTACGAGTGTCATCCCTCGCTCGGCGACGCGTTCGGCGCTGCCATCGCGGGCCCGCCGTTGTCCGACGCCGAAGGTTGGGACGAACCGAGCCGCTACGGGACGATTCGGATGGCCGACCTCGACGGCGACGGTGCGGCCGACGTGTGCGCGCGCCACGGCGGCGGCATGGCGTGCTGGCTCGCGGTGGGTGGCGGGCGACCGTGGCGCGCGATCGAGGGGCCGCCGTGGAGCGACGCCGACGGCTGGGCCCAGCCATCGCGCTGGTCGACGATCCGTGCCGAGGACGTGGACGGAGACGGACGTGCGGATCTCTGCGGACGCACCGCCACGCGCTTCGAGTGTCATCTGTCGAGCGGCGTGGGGTTCGGACGCATCGTCGCGGGACCCGCCTGGTCCGACGATGCTGGTTGGGACGCGCCCTCGCGCTACGCCACGATCCGGCTCGCCGACGTGGACGGCGACGGCCGGCGCGACGCCTGCGCTCGAGGATCCGACGGCGTGCGCTGCTGGCTCTACCGCGATGACGGGTTCACTCGCGAGATCGTCGGACCGCCGCTCACCGACGCCGCGGGCTGGGACGAGATCGGTCGCTACCGCACCTTGCGCTTCGCCGACGTCTCGGGTGATCGACGCGCCGACCTTTGCGCGCGCGACGCGGACGCGCTCTCGTGTTGGCTCTCCGACGGAGCGGCTTTCTCGACGCGGGTGTTCGGGCCCGCGTGGAGCGACGAAGCAGGGTGGCTCGCGCGCTCGCGTTACGCGACCATCCGGCTCGCCGGCGGAACCTGCGTGTCGCGCGCCGAGCGCTGCAACGCGCTCGACGACGACTGCGACGGGGCGACCGACGAGGGCGGCGTCTGCGACTCGGGGCAGGACGGCGGAGCGCCCGCGCTCGATGCCGGGCCGGGCCCGGTCGACGGCTCGATGGCGCCCGACGCCGCGCGGACCGAAGCGGGCGCATCGCCACCCACGATCGATCCGTCGTCGAGCGGCAGCTGCGCCGTCGCGCGTCACGGCTCGGGGGGGCGCGCCTCGTTCCTCGCGCTCGCGCTCGCGTTCGTGCCGCCCCTCGTGGTCAGGTCACGGCGATTCCGGCGGCCGCGACGTCGCGCATGAGCTCGGCCCACCGCGCGTCCCGTTGCGCGGTGCTCTTCCATCGGATCTTGGCGAAGTCCTCCATCGCCGCACGCGCGATCCGCTCGACGCCGGCGGGCTCGATCAGTCGTTCGGCGGCCGCGGCGAGCGCCGCGCCGACGTAGGTGTCGAAGAAATGAACGTGGCGGCGTCGCTGCTCGGAGCGCACGAACTGCGGCGTGTCGACGACGTCGTGGATGAGCACGGCGCGCACGCGGTCGGGGTGCTGCTCGAGCAGGGAGGTGCCGAAGCCCACGTCGCCTTGCCCGCTGTCGCCGACGAACACGAAGTCGTACTCGGGGAAGAGCTGCTCGTACTGCGTGAAGTTCTGCAGCTTCTTCTCCGCGATGCTCGTGTTGCCGAAGATCTTGCGGAAGGAGCCCGAGAGCACGGTGGCCTTGCCGATGCCTCGTTTGCGCAGGCTCGCCAGCGTTCTGCGCTCGATGATCCCCATGTGGTCGTCGGGCCGCGCGGTGACGAACGCGAGATCCCCTTCTCGGCCCGGCTCGATCTCCGGTCCTCGGTCGAGCTCGCGATAGAGCGCGAGCACGCCGGGATAGACCGTCTTGGGAGGGAATCGCGCGTCCTTCCAGTTCGCGTAGAACGTGTCGTCGACGTCGCTCAGGATCTTGAGCTCGCGTCGTGTGACGTGCCTCGCCTCCGCTCGGAAGTGCGCGAGGATCTCGGCGCGCAGAGCGGGGTCGTCCACGTCGCGGAACACGAGCCGCTGCAGATCGCGGTGCCCGCCCTCGGTGTCGAGCACGTTCTTGAGCGCCGTCAGGTCGTCGCCGTGGGTGCCGAGCAGCACGTCGCGGATCGTCTGCTCCTTGACCGTGCTCGTCCGACCGATCTGCAGCGCGCGGACGAACGCCGCGCGCGCAGCGACACCCAGGTCCGGCAGGCGGTCCTTTCCGAGGAGGCGGAGCAGCTCCATGCGCAGCTTGGGTCCGCGCAACCGGTCTTCGACGCGTGCGAGCAGCTCGATGGCCCCCACGGTCTCGAGCGCGTGATCGAGCTCGTGCGCCGTCGAGTCGGCCAGCAGATCGAGGATCCTGCGTCCGCGGTTCTCGGCGCGATCGACGGTGAGCAGGGCGCGAAGATCCTCCGTACGCGACACCGGAGGCATGGTATCCAACCGGTTCGGGTGTCGAGAAGCCGTGGTGCTCGGAATCATCGATTGGTTCAAGCGACGCGCGGCCGCCGACGGTCCGTTTCCCGAGGAGTGGCGCCTCATCCTGCGCGAGCACGTGCCGTTCTACGAAGGTATGGGTGACGAGCTCCGCGAGCGCTTCGAGGAGAAGCTGAAGGTCTTCGCACGCACCAAGGAGTTCGTGGGCGCCGGCGGGCTCGAGCTCGACGAGACCATGAAGGTCGTCATCTCCGCCGCGGCGGCGCGCCTCGTCGCGAACATCCCCGGCGAGCACTACGAGCGTCTCACGGAGATCGTGGTCTATCCCTCGCACTACAGACATCCCGGCGACGACGACAAGGTCGTCTTCGGCGAGGCGCACACCTTCGGCACCGTCGTGCTCTCGTGGGACGCCGTGCGCGCGGGCTTCTCCAACGAGCGCGACGGGCACAACACGGCGATGCACGAGCTCGCGCACGTGCTCGACATCGAAGACGGCCGCTTCGACGGAACGCCGGAGCTCCACCGGTTCGCCGCGTACGCGCCGTGGGCCAACGTGATGAGCGAGGCGTACCTCGGGCTCCGCGCGGCCAAGCGCAAGCAGGTGCTGCGCAGCTACGGCGCGACGAACGAGGCCGAGTTCTTCGCCGTCGCGACGGAGGCTTTCTTCGAGAAGCCGAAGCAGCTGCGCACGAGGAGCCCGGAGCTCTACGCGCTGCTCGTCGAGTACTACATGACGGATCCGGCCGCCGAGCTCGACGCGCGCCACGGCGGAGCGCGATAGGCGGCGGGAAACCGGCCGAGCTCAAGCGCGGAGAGAGCGCACGAGGTCGACGATCGGCTCGATCCCGTCTTTACGCGCGATGGACACTCCGCGTGCGTCGAGCGCAGCCAGCGCGTCCAGCACGCGCTTGCCGTAGGCCATCTCGCGTCCCCACACGACGCACACGATGCCGGGCAACGCGATCTCCTCGGCGAGCTCGGTGGCCTCGAGCATGGCCGCATCGATCGCGTCGACCACCACGACGCGCGGACGCATGTCGCGGATCGCGCCGCGCAGCCGGCGGATGTCGTCGACCGTGTCGCTGACGACGTCCACGGGCCCAGCCGCCGCTTCGAGTCGATAGGCGAACGCGAAGCTCGAGGCCACGACGAGCACCGGCACCGCCTCGGGCACCTTCTGGAGCGAGGCCGTCGTCGGGCCCTCGGCCGAGCGGAGCCGTTGCGTCTCCGACGAGGTCGCTGCGCTCGTTGGACCGCGGCCTCGGCCATTCGCCGGCATGACCGCCGCCCCCCTCAGGGGGGCGCCCGGGGGACGACCAGCTGGGTGCTCGTCGGAAGGTGCCGAAGCCATGGGCGCACTCGCTTGTCCCACGAGGACCGCTGCCTTCGCAACTGCGCACGAGCGGCGCGACGAGACACCCGAGCGAGCCGCCCATGCGGAAGATGCGCTCGACGCGCACGGGATAGACACGCGCGCCCAACGACGAGACGACCGTCGTCGCGAGCCGATCGAGCGGCTCGATCCCGTAGGTCGGCATCGTGACGCGCACCACTCCGGCCCGGCGCTCGACCATCGCGTTGGTGTAGCTGACGTAGACGTAGGGACCCTCGGCCGACGGCAACATCGGGACGCGTACGACGGTGAAGTCGCGCTCCTCGAGAAGAGTCGCGACGTTGGCGATCTCGCGTATTCGCTCCGGACGAAGATCGAGCGCGAGCGGTCGGCCACCGACGTCGGGAATCACGGGCGTCTCGTCCTCGCGATCGGTGAGAATCCCACCGTCGCGCAGCGCCCGAATCGCGAGAGCCGCGTCGCCGACGAGCACCGTCCGATTCCCCATCGGCAGGATCAGCATGCCGACGTGATGGTCGGGAACCGGTCGTCGCTCGTCGCCCAGCAGCACCACGGGTCTTCCCACGGTCTGCTCCACGACGCGGACGAACGCGGCCTCGTCGCCGCTCCGGACACGCGCGCGCCGAAGCAGACGCGTCGTCACGAACGCGAATCGCTCGTCGGCGACGAGATCACCGCCGTCGAACGCGAACGGCGCCATGCGTACGCGCATGCTCTCTCCGGCGTCGCGCTTCAGATCCCAGGGCACGAACCAGTCCGCGACGCGCTCGGCGGGACCGGTGTGCGCCACGGGTGGCGCGAGGACGGTCGTGGGCGCACCGACGTCCGACTCGCCTTCGAGCACCGCGAACCGATCGTGGATCCACGACGTGATGGCGCGTCCTGCGGCCACGTAGCGCACGCGCGGCCCATCGCCGTCCGGGTACCAGACCCGTCGCACCGCCTCGAACGTCGCCCGGTCCTCGTCGGTCCCGACGACGACGCGCACGTGCGTGTCGCGATGGAGCGCGCGGAAGAGCTGGTGGTAGACGCCGAGGATCTCGGCCGATCCGGGCGCATGGAACTGGATGGCGAGCTCCGTGATCGCACCCCGTGCGGCGGGCATGAGCTTGGCCACGACCGGGCGTGCGACGGTCGGCGCGGGCCGCAGCACCGCCCGCGCGGCCACGACGCCGAGCTGGATGACGACCAGGAGACCGAGCGATGGGCCGAGCGCGCGCGCGATGGGCGCGAGCCTTCGATGCGCCGCGCTCGCGAGGGATCGGGTCATCCGTTCGGCACGGTGGGAGGGGGCGCCACGATCGCAGCTCGGCCTGCGCGCTCGGCGAAGCGGAGGATGCGCGCCGTCTCGGCGGGCTGACCGTCCACGTGCAGGCGGAAGTCCACCGCGCGGAATCCCACGCCCGCCGGCGCGATCGGCGCGACCGGCGTCGCGTTGCCCACCGCGACGGGCGGCGCCGCGGGCTGGCCGGCTCTGCCGTTCGCCGACAACGCGTGCGAAGAGCGTCCCCCGGGCGCGAGCGCCAGCGTGACGACGTCGCTCGCGACGACCTGCGGCATCGGACCCATCCGCGCGTAGAGCTCGCCGACCATCTCGACACGCTCGACGCGCATGCGGAGCGACGCCCGCGTCCGACCGGTGTTGTGCGCCTGCAGGCGATAGACGTCGCCGGTGCGCACGACGCGGCACTCGATGTCGCCGAGCCGAACGCCTTCCGTGCTCGACGACGTGAGGTCGCGCGCCGGTGCCACCGCCGTCGGACGCGGCGCGTCGATCGCGTTGCGCACCGTGTTGGCGTCGTCCGCGCCGAGCGGCGAGACGAACCAGTCGAACCCCGCGAGCGCGAGCACCGTCGCGAACAACGCCACGTGGAACGCGCCACGCCACGCGCGAGACCTCGATCGCTCTGCCTTCATCCCGACGCTCTCGATGCTCATCTCGTCTCTCCTTCCACGACTCGGTCTACGCCCGTGGAACGAGACAGCCCGTAAAGGTTCTGCAAAGCCCGGAGCGAGCGCGGCTGCTAGAACGAACGGCGATGGCGTCACCGGAGCTCACACAGGTCCTGCACGTTCTTCGCGCTTCGATGCCCAAGGATCTTCCCGCGTCGATCGACGCCGAACGCGACGTCCCGCGTCTGCGCGAGATGCTCGAGGCCTTCCCGGCCGAGCTGCCTCCGAGCGTGCGGCGCATCGACGTGTCGGCCGAAGGCGTTCCGGCAGAGTGGATCGTGGTGCCGGGCGCCGATCCGCGCCGACGGCTTCTGTACCTGCACGGCGGCGCGTACGTCGCGGGGTCGCGTCGATCGCACCGCGGGCTCGCCGGGCGCATCGGCAAGGCGACCGGCTTCTCCGTTCTGCTCGTCGACTACCGTCTCGCGCCCGAGCACCCGCTGCCCGCTGCGGTGGACGACGCGCTCGCCGCGCTCCGCTTCGTGCGCACGCATGGCCCGTCGCTCGATGGTCCGGAGCCGAGCGTGCGCTCGGACGCCACGCACGTCGCCGTCGGCGGCGACTCGGCCGGTGGCGGCCTCACGTTGCTCACGTTGCTCGCGGCGCGCGATCGCGGGCTCTGCGCGGACGTCGCGTTCACGATCTCCGCTTGGACCGATCTGGCGAACACGGGCGAGTCGCGCACGACCCGTCGCGCGCTCGATCCGATGTTGCCGGCACACCTGCTCGACTCCGCCGCCGCCGTCGCGATCGGCTCCGCAGACCCGCGCTCTCCGCACGTCTCGCCCCTCTACGCGGACCTCGTCGGCCTACCCCCGCTCCTGATGCAGGTCGGCGACGTGGAGATCCTCCTCGACGACACCCGCCTCGTCGCCGAGAAGGCGCGTGCCGTCGGCGTCGAGGTCGAGCTCGAGGTCTGGCCCGACCTCTTCCACGTCTGGCACATCTTCGCGGCGATGCTCCCCGAAGGGCGCGCCGCCATCGCGCGCATCGGCGAGTTCGTACGCGCGAAGACGACCCGCTGAATCAGATTCGCTCGATGATCGTGGCGATGCCCATCCCGCCGCCGATGCAAAGCGTGATGAGGGCCGTCGCCTGACCGCGCCGCTCGAGCTCGTCGAGGGCCGTGCCGAGCAGCACTGCACCGGTCGCGCCGAGCGGGTGGCCGAGCGCGATCGCGCCGCCGTTGACGTTGACCCTCGCGGGGTCGATCTCGAGGTTGCGGATCGTCTGCAGCGGAACGGTCGCGAAGGCCTCGTTGATCTCCCAGAGATCGATGTCCTTCGGCGTCATGCCCGCGCGCGTCAGCGCCTTCTTCGAGGCCGGCGTCGGCGCCGTCAACATGATGAGCGGCTCGGCGCCGTGCGTCGCCATCGCGCGGATGCGCGCGCGCGGCTTGAGCCCGTTGGCCTTCACGAAATCGCCCGATGCGAGGAGCACGACCGCGGCGCCATCCACGATGCCGCTCGAGTTGCCGGCCGTGTGCAGGTGCTGGATCTTGCCGGCCTGCGGGTACTTCCCGAGCGCGATCTCGTCGAACGACTCGCCGTTCGGGCCGACCTTCATGTCGCCCATCATCCCGAACGACGGTTGAAGGCCCGAAAGCCCTTCGATCGTGGCGCCGTGCCGCGGGAACTCGTCGACCTCGAGCGCCACGTTGCCCGTCGCAGGGTCCTTCACCGCGAAGAGGCTCTTCTTGAACCAGCCGTTCTTCTGCGCGGCCTCGGCCTTGTGCTGCGACGCGAGCGCGAACTGATCGAGCTCCTCTCGCGTGAAGCGCTCGAGCGTCGCGATGAGATCCGCGCTGATGCCCTGGGGAACCTGGAACACCTTCTTGCGCAGGTTCGTGTTGTTGCCGTCGATGCCTGCGCCGTCGGAGCCCATCGGCACGCGCGACATGCTCTCGACGCCGCCGCCGACGACGAGGTCCTGCTGGCCGGACATCACGCCCATCGCGGCGAAGTTCACCGCCTGCAGGCCCGATCCGCAGAAGCGGTTGAGCGACACGCCCGTCACCTCGATCGGCCATCCCGCCGTCACGATCGCGTTGCGGGTGACGCAAGCACCCTGCTCGCCTGCCTGCGTGACGCATCCAGCCACCACGTCGTCCACCGACGCGCGGTCGATGCCGGTGCGATCCATCAGCGTGTTCAGCGACTGGGCCAGCAGCTCCTGCGGGTGAATGCCCGAGAGCGCGCCCTTGCCGGCCTTGCCTCGACCTCGCGGCGTACGGACTGCGTCGATGATGAATGCGTCGCCCATGCTCGACCTCTCCTTGAGTTGGCCGTTTCCGCTTAGCATGGGGCCGTCCCCGTGCCCGGACAGTGGCGGCGCAGTCTCACGCAGTCGACCTCACCCGGGATCGGGCTGCGGGGTTGTGTGCTCGTCGCAGCGTCCGCGCTCGCGGCGTCGTCGTGCGGACCTTCGGCGCGCAGCCGCGGTTGCACCTGCGCGACGCCGCCGTGCGTGAGCGATCCCGCAGCGCACCGGGCCCGTCTCGAGCTCGTGCGCGCGGAGCTCTCGACCGCGACGTCGGGCCTGTCGGGCCTCGCGCGCCATGCCGACGGGACGCTCTTCGCGTTGCCGGAGGACCATCGCGCGCTCCTCGCGTTCCGTCTCGACGCCGCGGGTCGTCCAGGTCGCATCACCGAGCACGCGCTCACCGGCATCGCGGCCGACGTCGATACCGAGTCGCTCGCGTTCGTCGGCGACGGACTGCTCGCGGTCGGGACCGAGCGGATCGAGGGCGACTCGGTCCGGGGCGACGAGATCGACGTCGTGCGCGTGTCCGGCGAATCGGCGCGCGTCGAGCGCCGCCTGCGCATGCCGTACGCGCGGTGGGGCATGCACGCGATCGAGAACACGGGGCTCGAGGGCATGTGCGCGGCGTCGGGGATCTTGCTCGCCTCCGTCGAGAATCCGATCGGCGAGGGCGGTCGCCGATTCGCGCACCTCGGGCGCGTGGCGTGGTCCGGCGCCGACGCGACGCGAGGGGCGACCTGGGAGCACTTCCGGCTCTGGCTCACGAGCGACGAAGGCATGATCTCGTCGCTCGACTGCAGGCCGCTCCCGGACGGCGGCGGCGTCGACGTGATCGCCGTGGAGCGGCACTTCGGCATCGCGCGTATCCTCCGTTTCCGCGTGCCGCGCGAAGGTCGCGGTCACGACATCACGCCGCGGGTCGCGGTCGACCTCGGCTGCGCGCTCGAGGAGGTGCCCAACTTCGAGGGCATCGTCTTCCTCGACGACGAGCGCGTCGCGCTGCTCACGGACAACGACTTCGGCGGGCCCGACGGCCCGTCCCAGCTCTTCGTGCTCCGACTTCCGCGCTGAGCACGCTCGCGCTGCCCAACCGACGACTCACCTACAAGGAGCTCACTCGTGGACCTGTTCTCCTCGGCCGAGATTGGCCACAAGATCCCCAAAGAGCAGTACGACAAAGAGGCGCCCGAGGTCCGCGAGCAGCTCCTCGAGGCGCAGCTCAGCGCAGTGGAGATGGGCAAGTTCGCCACGCTCATCGTCATCGGCGGCGTCGACGGTGCCGGCAAGGGCGAGACGATGAACACGCTGCTCGAGTGGATGGACCCGCGCCACGTCCAGACGTTCGCGATCGAGGCGGCGACGGAGGAAGAGCAGGAGCGCCCGATGATGTGGCGCTACTGGCGTGCGCTTCCCCCGAAGGGAAAGACCGGGCTCTTCTTCGGCTCCTGGTACACGGCGCCGATCGTCGACCGTGTGCTCAAGAAGATCGACGGCGAGGACTTCGAGAAGCGCATGCAGGACATCACGCGTTTCGAGCGGATGCTCTTCGACGAGGGAGTGCTCGTCATCAAGTTCTGGTTCCACCTCTCGAAGTCGGCGCAGAAGAAGCGGCTCGAGTCGCTGCAGAAGGATCCCAAGGAGCGCTGGCGCGTCACGCCGGAAGACTGGAAACGCTTCAAGATCTACGACCGGTTCCGCGGCATCAGCGATCGTGCGCTCCGCGTCTCGTCCACCGCGCACGCGCCGTGGACCGTCGTCGAAGGCGGCGACTCGCGTTTCCGCAACCTGACCGTCGCGCGCGCTGTGCTCGAGGCGATCAAGGGACGTATCGCGACCAAGGGCGAGCCGCCGCCCGACTTCCAGCCCGCCGTCCCGTTGCCGGCCGTCGATCGCCTCAACGTGCTGCGCACGCTCGATCTCTCGCAGAAGATCTCCGAGCCGAAGTACGACAAGCTCATCGACAAGTACCAGCGCGAGCTCGCGCTCCTGACGCGCAAGCCGCGCTTTCGCGAGCTGTCGGTCGTCAGCGTCTTCGAGGGCAGCGACGCGGCCGGCAAGGGCGGTGCGATCCGCCGTCTCACGCGTGCGCTCGATCTCCGCATGTACCGCGTGATCCCGATCGCCGCGCCGACCGACGAGGAGCGCGCGCAGCCGTACCTCTGGCGCTTCTGGAGGCACCTGCCGCGACGCGGCAAGATCGCGATCTTCGATCGCTCCTGGTACGGCCGCGTGCTCGTCGAGCGCGTCGAAGGCTTCACCTCCGAGGCCGACTGGATGCGCGGCTACGGCGAGATCAACGACTTCGAGGCCGACCTCGCGCACCACGGGATCGTCGTGGTCAAGTACTGGCTGCAGATCAGCAAGGAAGAGCAGCTCAAGCGGTTCAAGGCGCGCCAGGCGATCACCTTCAAGCGCTTCAAGATCACCGAGGAAGACTGGCGCAACCGCAAGAAGTGGGACGACTACGAGCAGGCCGTCGCCGACATGGTCGACCGCACCGGCAGTCGTTACGCGCCGTGGACCCTCGTCGAGGCGAACGACAAGCTCCACGCCCGCGTGAAGGTGCTCGAGACCTTCGTGGAGCGTCTCGAGACCGCGCTGAAGTGATGCCTGACCGGCGCCATCGGAGATGGTAACGATCTGCCATGAGCACTACCATCGACGCCGGCGGTCGGGTCGTCATCCCCAAGGCGATGCGTGACGCGCTCGGGCTCACGGCGGGCTCGGAGGTCGAGATTGCGCTCCGAGATGGTGCCATCGTGCTTTCGCCCGTCGGAACGGGTATGCGGCTCGCGAAGCGAGGGCGAAGCGTCGTGGCCGAGGCGGAGGAGGATCTGCCTGCGCTGACGGCAGACGCGGTGCGTGCCACGCTCGAAGGCGTGCGGCGATGAAGCTGGCGGCCGACACGAGCGTCATCGTGGCGGCCTTCGCGTCGTGGCACGAGTCCCACGAACGGGCGCGTCGGGCGATCGATGCCGGGGCGGCGCTCATCGCCCATTGCGCGGTCGAGACGTACTCGGTCCTCACCCGCCTGCCGACGCCCCATCGCGCGCCCGGCGAGCTGGTCGCCGCCTTCCTCGTGCAGAGGTTCCCGGCGGCGCCGTTGACGTTGCCTGGCGCTGCTCTGGCGAAGCTGCTGTCTCGCTTCGCATCGGAAGGGATCGCTGGCGGAGCCGTCTACGATGCGCTCGTGGCTGCGACCGCCGTTCATCATGGCAGGGCGCTCGTCACGCTCGACCTCCGAGCCCGCGCGGTCTACCAGAGGCTCGGCGTGGAGGCTCGCTTCGTGGGTTGAGCCTTGGTCGACCTGGCGGCTGGAGGCGCCCCGGCTGGCGGGTCGGGGCGCTGGCCACGGAGCATTCACTGCTCCTACGTGCTTTGCGTCACACGATGGGAAACGCCTTGAAAATAGCGTTGACAGAGGCCTCGGGCTCATTCAGTAAGGGCGGCACGTCGGCTGCAGAGCAGACCAGGGGCGAGGGACCCATGCGAGCGGGCACGAGCAGAGCGGGACGGTGGTTGGGTGCGGTTCTGATGGTCGCGGCTGCGGCTTCGGGCTGCGATTTCCAGAACGTCGACAAGACCGAGGAGCCGCGCGTGCGGCTCATGGACGACGACGACCCCACGACTCCGGGAACGCCGCCGGCTCCCGGGAACCCCCCCGGTTCCGATCCTGATCCCACCGATCCGCCTCCCGGACCCGGGGAGCTGCCGGGTCTGCCCGCACCCCCCGAAGATCCCGGCTCGACGCCCCCGGCGCCGCCGCCCGCGGACCCGAGCGACCCCTGCATGGGGCTCGACTACCTGGGCGTCTGCGAGGGCGCGACGGCGCGCTGGTGCGAGGGCGGCCAGCTCAAGAGCCGCGACTGCGCGCGCGAGGGCCTCGGCTGCGGCTGGGTCGACGACACGACCGGCTACTACTGCGGCGGCTCCGGCGATCGCCCCGACGCGCCGCCGCCGACCACGCCTCCCTCGACGCCCCCGCCCACCACCCCGCCTCCTGCACCGCCGCCCTCGACGGGCTGCGGCAACGCGATCGAGCAGGAAGAGCTGGCGCTCACGAACATGGCGCGCGCGAGCTCGGGCCTCGGCCCGCTCGAGTGTGACCCGTTGCTCACCGAGGTCGCCCGCGCGCACAGCCAGGACATGTGCGACCGGGGCTACTTCGATCACACGTCGCTCGATGGCCGCTCGCCGTTCGATCGCATGCGCGACGCCGGCGTTCGCTACGGCACCGCGGGCGAGAACATCGCGTGGGGCCAGCGCACGCCCGACGAGGTGCACGACGCGTGGATGAACAGCTCGGGCCACCGCGCCAACATCCTCGGCGGCGACTACAACCGGATCGGCATCGGCTACGTCGAGTGCGGCGGCATGCCGCTCTGGACCCAGAACTTCACCGACTGATCGAGCCCGCTGCAGGTCCTTCTCACCCCCGCGAGCGAGTCGCGCGGGTCCGCGATGCGCATCCAGCTTTCGGAAGAGCTCGTCGAGCTGATCGAGAGCGGTGTCTCGATCCTCGTCGGGTCGCGCGATGCCGATCTGCGGCCCGAGTGCGCGCGCGCGCTCGGCGCGACGGTCGCGCCCGACCGACGCGCGCTCACGATCTACCTGAGCGCTGGGCTCGGTCGCCGGATGTGCGCGGACTTCGACGACAACCGCCAGGTTGCGATCACGTTCTCGCGAATCCTCGACCACCACACCGTTCAGGTGAAAGGCGTGGTCCGCCAGGTCCGTCCCGCGACCGACGCGGACGTCGCCACGCAGGAGCGCTATCGCATCGCGTTCTCGGAGCAGGCCGCGATCGTCGGGATGCCGCGCTCGGTGATGCGCCGGTTGGTCCTGGTGCCGTCGGTCGCGGTCGAAGTCGAGGTGCGCGAGCTGTTTCACCAGACTCCGGGCCCAGGCGCGGGGAGCCGCATCGAGCCCACCGCATGAGACCGACCTGCGGACCTCCGGCGCGCTGCTTCCAGGGCGTGGTGCCCGCGGCCATCGCGACGTCCTCGCGCGCGGGCGTGCCGAACGTGACGTACCTGAGCCAGGTGTTCGACGTCGACGAGCGGCACGTCGCGCTGTCGTGTCAGTTCTTCAACAAGACCAAGCAGAACGTGCTCGAGAACCCGTTCGCCTGCGTCGTGCTGAACGACCCGCTCACGTTCGAGGCCTATCGTCTGGAGGTCCGGTACCTGCGCTCGGAAGCGAGCGGTCCCCTCTTCGACGCGATGGCGATGCGCATCCGCGCCATCGCCTCGCAGACGGGGATGACCGGCGTCTTCAAGCTGCTGTCTGCCGACGTCTACGAGGTGCTCCGCTGCGAGAAGCTCGACGGGTTCATCGAAGTGCCCGACGCGCCCGATCTCGATGATCCCGGAGGGCAACGCGGCGAGCTGCGCGGGCTGCAGCTCATCTCGCAGCGAGCCTGCCGCGCCCGCGATCTCGACGCGCTCGTCGCCGCCGTGCTCGAAGGCCTCGACGAGGCCCTGGGCTTCGAGCACGTGATGTTGCTGATGCCCGACGAGACCGGGGAACGCCTTTTCACCGTCGCGAGCCGCGGCTACGGCGCTGCCGGCGTCGGGGCCGAGGTCGCGATGGACGAAGGGCTCATCGGCACGGTGGCGCGCGAACGACGCATCCTGCGGATCTCCGGCGTCGACGCCGAGCTGCGCTACGGGCGCACCGTGCGCAGCCGCATCGCGCAGACCGGCGAGCGGCGCGCGCTCGAGCCCGAGATCCCGCTTCCGGGGCTGCCCGACGCGCAGAGCCACCTCGCGCTGCCGCTCGTCGTCGGCGATCGTCTGGTGGGTGTGCTCGCGGTCGAGAGCCGCGAGCGCCTGGGCTTCGACGAGTGGGACGAGACGTTCCTCGAGATCGTCGCCAACCAGGTCGCGGTCGGCCTGGACAACGCGATCCTGAGAGAGCGCGCCGACGACGACGCGGCGGGCCCGGCTACCTCGGTGCCCGACGGAGCTCAACCGTTCGCCCCGAGCCGTGTCGAGGGGCGCGACCGTGCGCTTCGCCGAACTCGGCAGGAACGGGCGGCCCCGATGCGCACGCGGCGGTTCCGGTTCATCCGCCACGACGACTGCGTGTTCGTCGACGACGACTACCTGATCCGCAACGTGCCCGGGCGCATCCTGTGGAAGCTCCTGCGCGCACACGTCGACACCGGCCGCACCGAGTTCTCGAACCGCGAGCTGCGCCTCGATCCGTGGCTCGGCCTGCCCCAGCTCCGCGACAACCTCGAGAGCCGCCTCGTGCTCCTGCGCAAACGGCTCGAGCTCAAGTGCCCCGATCTGCGTCTGCCCTCGACGTCGCGCGGCCACTTCCGGATCGAGGCGGCGTGCGCCATCGAGCTCGAAGAGAGCGAGTGATCGATCCGCGTTTATGGAATTCGCAGCATTCCTGAAGGCCCATTTAGCAAGCGGATTCTCGCGGAGATCGCATGGTGGGCGTCGGACGCGACGACGCGTCCCGACAAGGAGCGACCCCATGCAACAGGACACTCTCTTCGTCTCCGCCACCGACGTGCCCTCGACGGTTCCCGCCCTGCCCAGCGTCGACATCTACGGCCCCGTCCACAGGGGGCTCCGGTGGGCGCTCACGTCGCTGCTCACGCAGATGGGCACGACGGACTTCGCGGACGGAGCGCAGGCGGCAGAGACGCTCGACGACCTCGAAGGAGTGCTCTACCTCTGCGCCAGCCACCTCGCGCACGAGAACCGCCACATCCATCCCGCGATCGCGCGCCGGCGACCCGAGCTCGCCGCGCGTCTCGATGCCGAGCACGTCGAGCACGAGCGCGCGATCGATGGGCTCCGCAAGGCTTCGGCCAGGGTCGCCGCCGCTTCGCCGGCCGACGTCGTCGCGCTCGGGCGTGCGCTCTACCTCCTCTACGCGACCTTCGTCGGCGAGAACCTGGTGCACATGACCGAAGAGGAGACCGTCGTGCAGCCGCTGCTCGACGCGAGCTACGACCCCGCGGAGCTGCACGCGCTCGAGGGCCAAATCGTCGGGTCGATCGGCCCCGAGGAGATGGCGGCGTTCACCAAGGTGATGGTGCCCGGCAATGGTCGTGACTTCCGCGTCGCGATGCTCTCGGGCGCCAAGGCCGCCATGCCGCCCGAGGCGTTCCGGGCCCTTCTGCGCTCGTGCCGCCCGAACCTGAGCGAAGCCGACTGGATCGACCTCACGACACGCCTCGAAGTGGCGGTCTGACCACGCGGCCTCGGCGTTGACACGAAAGAGGCGCCCGACTATCTCTCGGCGCGCGGATTCGCGATGACGACCAGCTACATCCCGCTGTTTTTGCAGCTCGCGGCGGCCGCCGTGCTCGCGCTCGGGATGTTCACCGCGACGTCGTTCCTCGGCCCGAAGAACCCGACTCCCGAGAAGCTCATCCCGTACGAGAGCGGATCGGAGTCGACGGGCGCGCGCCACATTCGTCTGTCGGTGAAGTTCTATCTCACGGCGATCTTGTTCACCGTGTTCGACGTCGAGGCCGTGTTCCTCTATCCGTGGGCGGTCCGCTTCCGACAGCTCGGCTCCGTCGGGTTCTTCTCGATGCTCGCGTTCCTCGCGGTCCTCGCGCTCGGCCTGGTCTACGCCTGGAGAAAGGGCGCCCTCGAATGGGAGAAGTGAGGGTCATCGCAGGCGGCGAGCAGGGCTTCGCCACGACGAAGTTCGGCGACCTCCTCAACTGGGCACGGAAGTTCTCGCTGTTCCAGCTCCCGTTCGTCACCGCGTGTTGCGGCATGGAGTTCATGTCGACGGCCGGCGCGAAGTTCGACATCGCCCGCTTCGGTGCCGAGGCTCCGCGGTTCTCGCCGCGTCAGTCGGATCTCCTCTGGGTCGTCGGCACCGTCAGCCAGCGACAGGCGCCGGTGCTCCGGCGCATCTATGCCCAGATGACGGAGCCGAAATGGGTGATCGCCTTCGGCACGTGCGCGTCGTGCGGAGGCTTCTACGACAACTACACGACGGTCCCCGGCATCGACAAGCTCGTGCCCGTGGACGTCTACATCCCCGGTTGCCCGCCACGTCCCGAGGCGGTGCTCGACGGCCTGATGCTCCTGCAAGAGAAGATCACCTCGGGCAACCGCGAGCCCGCGGTGCTGCCGGTCAAGCAGCTCCCCGAGGAGCTCGTCCACATCCGCAAAGCGGGCATCACGTTGCCGTCGTCCCTGCCGGACGCTGCGCCTCCCGCGCTCGCGGGCAGCCATGCGCGCGGCGGCCGCGAAGAAGGCTGAGACGGAAGCCCATGAGCCAACGCGCGCTCGAACGACTGCTTTCTTCGCTCGGCTCCGCGATCGTCGAGTCGCACGCCCAGCACGGTGACGAGACGGCCATCGTGGATCCGGCGCGATGGGTCGAGGTCGCCAGGTTCGCCCGCGACGACTCGCGCATGGCGATGAATCACTTCGTCGATCTCACGTGCGCCGACTATCCGGATGATCCGGACGCCGACACCGCCGTCCTTCTCCCCGACGAGGGGAGAGGGGGACTGTTTCCCTCGTCCCCCAAGGCGTGGCGATTCGAGGTCGTCCTGCACGTCCGGTCGTTGCGCTTCAAGCACCGTCTCCGCCTCAAGGCGCGACTGCCGGAGCGTGATCCCGAGATCGACACGCTCACCGGCGTCTGGGCCGGCACGGGCTGGTTCGAGCGCGAGGCCTACGACATGTTCGGCGTCCGCTTCCGCGGTCATCCGGATCTGCGGCGCATCCTCCTCTACGAAGAGTTCGTCGGTCACCCGCTGCGCAAGGACTACCCGGCCAACCTCACGCAGCCTCTCGTGCCCTATCGCGAGGTGCCCGACACGGAGAAGCTGCCGCCCTTCGGCGCGTCGATGGGTATGCCGTTCGGTCGCAAGGACTGGGACCGATTCGCGGCCAAGCCGCCCCAGGCCACTGCGCCTCACCCCGA
>JADZFZ010000856.1 GCA_020854145.1 Deltaproteobacteria bacterium
AGATCCCGTCCGCCTGAAGGACGACCCGGGTGTGCCGGAGCTGCTGCGCGCGGATCTGGATCGCGTCGTGTCGCAGCCTGCGCTCGCGTTCGACGTGGAGGCGGGTCTGGCGCGATTCCGTGCGTCGGTCGGCGAGGGCGGCGCGGGGGAAGGCGGATCGGGCGGGGGCCCTGCGAGGCTGCCTCCGGCGGGTGCGCGCGGTGCCGGGACGCTCGCGGGGATCGGTGGCGGCGTGTCGGCCGTGGTCGCTCTCGTTGCCGTCGTCTGGGTGATGACCCGCGACGCCGGCCCGTCCGCCCCCACATCGCACGATCGAGCGCCCCGGGCGCCCTCGGCGGCGGAGTCCGCGGGACCCGCGGCGCGACCCTCGACGGCACCCTCGGCGGCGGAGTCGGCGCGACCCTCGGCAGCGCCTTCGGTGGTGCAACCGGCAGCACAATCGCCGCCGACTCCGCCCTCGGAGCCGAGGTCGCGGTCGTCGGTGGCATCGACGACGCCCGCGCGCAGCCCGACCACGCGGGACGCGGACGACGACACCGTGCGCCGCGAAGTCGCCCACATGCTGAGCACCCGTCGCGCGCTCCAGCGGGACCCGGCTCGGGCGCTCGCCCTGGCCGAGGCGGGCCAGCGCGAGTTCCGCCGTGGGCAGTTCGTCGAGGAGCGCGAGGCCATCGCGGTGCTCGCGCTCGCCCGAGGTGGCCGCACCGCCGAGGCCGAGCGGCGTGGCGCCCGCTTCCTGCGTCGTTACCCGCACAGCGCGTTCGCGGGGCGCGTTCGTGCGTTGGTGCGCGCGCCGTGAAGGATCCCCGCGACCTCGGTCATGAAGCCCCGGAGGCCCCATGAGACTGCCGCGCGCGTTGGTCGTTCTGTGCACGCTCTTGCCGGTCGCCGGGTGCTCGTGCGGGGAGAGCGGCTCGGTGGGCTCGGACGGCGACGGCGGCTCGCTGCCCGACGGCGCTCGGCCGGCCGATGCGGCGCCCGACGTGCCCACGGCGCCGCCCATCCCGGGCCTGCGCGCCCTGCGCGTCGAGCCGGCCGAGACGACCGTCGAGGACGACGGCGTGGCACCCGGCGAGACGGCGACGCTCCGCGCGTTCGGCACCTTCGGAGACGGCGAGCGCGAGGTCACCGACGAGGTCGCGTGGTCGCTGCTCGACGCGCGGCTCGGCGACATCGACGCCGGGCGCTTCACGAGCGCGGGGATCGGCGGGCGCACCCAGGTGGTCGCGGCGGCGGGCGGCACGAGCGCGACCGCGGAGCTGAGCGTCGTGCTCGATCTGGTCGTGACCGATCCCGCGCTGCCGCCGGGCACGGAGGCGATGTTCCCCGACGACACGTCGGGCGACTCGACCGAAGGCGGCCCGCGGATCCTGTACCCGAGCCACGAGACGATGTTGCCCCGCAATCTGGCGCCGGTGAACCACCAGTGGGCGGCGCAGGACGGGCTCGACCTGTTCGAGCTGCGTCTCGAGGGAGAGTCTGCGCGCATCCGCCTCGTCACCCGCGCGCGATCGCTGCAGCCCGAGGCGGACGTGTGGAGCACGATCACGGAGTCGTTCGCGGGCGGCTCGGCCACGATGACCGTGCGCGCGCTGTCGACGGCGTCGCCTGCGCGCGTGCTCACGTCGGCGCCGCACGCGATCCTCTTCTCGCGCTCGGAGGTGCTCGGCGCCCTGTATTACTGGTCCACCGGCGCGCAGGGTGTCGTGCGCGGCCACATCTCGGCGGCCGTCGCCAGCAAGTTCTACACGGACCCGACCTCGGGCGACGACACTTGCGTCGCGTGTCACACCGTCTCGCGCGACGGAAGGCGGCTCGCGGTGGGGTACGACGGCGAGCGGCTGCGTGAGGTGACCATCCCCGAGCGCGAGGTGCTGATCCCATCGGGCTCCACGGAGCGAGGCCCGGAGTACGGCTGGGGCACGTTCAACCCGGGCGCGACCCGATTGCTCTACGCGTCGCGCGGTGCGCTGCGATTGCTGGATGCGGATACCGGCGACACCGTTGCCGATGTCGCCCTCCCCGAGGGGGGCGCGGCGACCCACCCCGATTGGTCGCCCGACGGGCGCTTCGTGGCGCTCGCATACGTCGCGCCCGGCGCGGACGGTCGACCCGCCGGCCGCGTGGGGAACAAGGACGTCCAGGCGTCCAGCCTCGCCCGGCTGCCGGTGATGCCCGATGGCACCTTCGGCGAGCCCGAGGTGCTCCTCGAGAGCACGGGACCCGAGGACACGATCTTCTTCCCGAGCTACTCGCCCGACAGTCGATGGATCGCGTTCGTACGCGCCACCGGCAAGTCGAAGGACAACGCCACGTCGGCGCTCTACCTGCTTCGCGCCGACGGGACCGGCGAGCCGATCCTCGTGACGCGCTCGAACGAGCGCGTCGGAGACCAGGACGGCGTCACCGGGATCGGCAACACCATGCCCACCTGGGCGCCGAGCACGACTCCGGAGATCTTCTGGCTCGCCTTCTCGTCGCTCCGCGACTACGGCGCAATCCTGGTCGGGACCGAACGCGATCAGCTCTGGGCCGCGGCCATCGATCCCGCGGCCATCGAGCGGGGCGAGGACCCGGGATACGCCGCCTTCTGGCTCCCCTTCCAGGACGTGCAGGAAGGCAATCACCGCGCGTTCTGGGCGCTGGCGACCGAGGACGCGTGCCCGAGCACGGTCGAGATCTGCGACGAGCTCGACAACGACTGTGACGGCATCGTCGACGAGATGTGCTGCGTCCCCGCCGCGGAGGTCTGCGACAACGGCGTGGACGACGATTGTGATGGCGAAGCGGACGAGGGATGCGGTTGTCTCGAGATCGAGGAGAACTGCACCAACGGCCTCGACGACGACTGCGACCTCCTCACCGACGACGCCGACGAGGACTGCATCATCATCTGAAGGTCCGACGGATGCCGCGGATCACGGCGGCGCCCCGACGGTGGAGACGCAGTCGGGCGGCGGAGGTGCGGAGCACGGTGCGGGTTGCGCCTCACGACGCGCACAGCAGCGGCGCGCGGTCCGGATGACGCGCACGTCTCGGACGCCGTAACGCGCGGCGCACCGCGCGTCGATCCACCACTCGGCCGTGTAGTCGACGACGAGGGCGCACTCGGGGTGCGTCGGAGACGTGGTGTCGGGCGCTTCGGTGGCGATGCCAGTGCTTCCCGAGACCGAGCGGGTCCAGACGTCGCCGTCGTCGACCAGGGAATCGAGGACACGCTGGACGTCGGTGCCCTGCGTCACGGAGGTCACGGCCCGCACGTCGTCCAGCGTGATCGCGTGACTCGCGAGCCGCGTGATCGCGCCGTCGAGCACGAGCGGTGCGAGCTGTGAGCCGGTGTGCCGCGCCGCCAGGACCAACCCACGGAGATCGATCCGCCGCGGGACCGACGCCAGATCGGGGAGACATCGCTGGCACGAGAACGGCGCACCGCCGGCGGTGAAGCGATCCATGATGGGCGTCGCGTCCGTGGTCTCGCGACGGTCGGGGTGTTGTGAGAGGACGAAGTACTCGCGCGAGCGCAGCGCGACGACGAAGAGCTCGCCCCGATGGTGGGCCATCGATGCCACGACGTCGCCTGCGATGGCGTGCTCGCCGCGGCCACCGTGCGCGCGGACGCGACCGCCGTAGGTGGGCAGCTGGCCGCGGGTGAAGCGCCCGACCAGCCGATCGAGCGCCGCGCGCTCCGCCGCGACGACGGCCGCGACGAGCGGATCGCGCGAGGGTGGGTCGGCATCGATGGCACCACGACAGCGCGACGCGTCGCGCACCACGACGGGGGCACCACACGCAGACACGGAGAGCCAGACGACGACAGCGGCCAGACGGGTGGACGTCACGGTCGTCAACACACGAGCCGGAGCACAGGTGCACGAGATCGACCGTGCAGCTCAGGGGAAGTGGAGACCGACGAGCTCGCCCGCGGCCTCGTCGATCGCGCCCCCGGCATCGTCGCCCGAGGCCGTGAGGCTCGTGTTGGTGGCGAGGAGCATGAAGCGGTTGCGGACCGGCGCGACCCACGCGACGACGTACCAGAGCGTGTTGCTCCCGGCGTGCTGCAGCACGAGGCCGTCCGCCCAATCGCGCGTCGTCACGCCCCATCCGAGGGCGTAGTCGCCGCCCGCGGGATCGTGCAGGCGCGCGAACGCGCGGGCCGGCAAGACGCTCGTGTCCTCGCCGCGCGCGCCTGCGACGTGGATCGCCACGAAGCGAGCCCAGTCCGACAGCGCGCAGTGGGCGGTGCCCGCGGGGCCGAGCAGCGGGTGGTTGTCGGCCTCGAGGGTAGGCTCGATGGAGACGAGCGGAGTGCCGTAGTGACCGCGCGGCTCGTCGGGTGGACCTGGCGCTGCGACGCCGGGTGCGCCGAAGCCGCACGACGTCATCCCGAGCGGCTCGAAGATGCGCTCGCGCAGGAGCGATTCCCACGACCGGCCCGTCGCGCTCTCCATCGCGGCGCCGACGACGACGTACCCGGAGTTCGCGTACGCGAACGTGCCGACCGGCACGACGGGCGCTGCGGACAAGAGGCGCTCTGCCACCTCGTACCGGATCACCTCCACCGCGCGCGCATCGGTCCAGTACGCGTCGAGGAGCCAGGAGTGCTCGGGGTCCATCCCGCCGCGATGCCGCAGCAGCTCGGCGAGCGTCACGTCGCGGAAACCTGGATCGATCGACGACGCGAACGACGGGAACGCCTCGACCGCCGTCGTGTCCCAGTCGAGCACGCCCTCTTCGACGAGCGTTGCGAGCAGGGTCGCCGTCATCGCTTTCGTGCACGACCCCAGGTGCCAGCGATCGCCGTCCGTGACGGCAGTCGCGTCCTCGACGCGGCGCGTACCGACCGCCCCCGTCGCGAGCATGAGGGTGCCGTCGTAGACCGTGGCCGCGAGCGCGGGCAGCCCCGACGCGGCCCGGATCGGCTCGAGCACCGCGTCGAGATCGTCGGGCGTCGGCGCCACGCCGGCGTCTTCGGGCGGTGGGGGCGGCGTGGTGGCGGAGTCGCCGAGCGCAGC
>JADZFZ010000857.1 GCA_020854145.1 Deltaproteobacteria bacterium
CGCCGCTTCCTCGCTCTCGACATCCCTCCCCGTGTTCGCGAGGCGGCATGAACCAGATTCCAACGGCCCACTCGTCAGCAGGCATGCCGGATCCGCCTGCCCGAGTTCGGGCGAAGAGCGTGAATTTGGGGCTGGTTCCGGGCGTTGCGACGATTGACCAAGAGCACGATGAAGAAGAGCACGGCGCTGAGCGCCCCCGCGCCCGGACAGCAGAGACACACCCAATCCCCCGACTTGAACCGCTGCCCCGGTTGCCCCTGCACGAACCGAACGACGACGACGGGATCGGTCTGGACGACCCTGCCACCCTCCGCGATGGCGTAGGGCTCCGCCGATTCGAGGAGCTTGTCGCGCGCCTGCACGGTCGCGGCGGCAGGTTGGATGACGAGGTCAATCTGCGAGAGCCGGCCCGACGTGTACGAGAGACCGGCAGAGGCGAACCACAGAGGCGTAATCCCAGTCACTTGAGCTTCGGAGCAGCCCACCTCGCCCGCCGAGGTCGTTGTTGGGCGGACTCGCCACTGCCCGCCCATGGCCGCGCATCGCTGCTGCGATTCGCCGATGGTCTCTCCGAGCCTGAATCCACCGGCAGACGCCGGCTCCACGCCTTCGCATGCCGCAGCCATCCCGACGCCGGGCAACAGGAGGACGAGAATGCCACGATGGCGCAGACCGCCCATCACGGCGCGCCGTCCCCCGCCAGCGGCTGAGCGCTGCGGCACGTGTCGTCGCAGTCGATGCAGGCTGCCCCGCACGCGCACCCAGTCGTGCAGCAGTCGCCGTCGCTCGTCCGACCCCCTGGGCACTCGCCATCGGTGGTCGAACAGTCGGAGCCAGCCATGGCAATGGAGACGATGATCAGCGCCAGCGCCGCCGCGACCCGTCCCCCACGCATCGCCAGAGTATCTCGCCAGTCCAGCGTGACGTCGAGTCCGTGAGGACAAGGACTAGGGGGGTCTACGTCTCGCCCGGGCGCCTCACGGCTCGCGGGATTGCGCGCGGGCCTCGAGCCAGTCGAGGCCGCGGGCGACCCAGGCCATCGCGGTCTCGTAGGTGCGCGGGGAGAGGCGGTGCAGGCGCCACAGGTTCGCGGTGCCGCGCGAGGCGCTGATGCGGATGCCGCCCCTCCGATGCTTCACGCACGCGATGACCGTGCGCGCGACGTCGTCGGGTGGAGCGCCGCGGGTGTCCCAGATGGCTTCGATGCCTTTGCGATCGATGCGGCCGCTGTGGAGCTTCGCGGCGCGGACGATGTCGGTCGCGACGAGACCGGGGCACAGGGTGGTGACCTCGATGCCGCGGTGCCGGACCTCCGCGCGCAGGGACTCGCCGAGGCCGACGAGCGCGTGCTTGCTCGCGGCGTACGCGGCGACGCCGGGTACGGCGAAGAGGCCGAGGACGCTCGCGGTGAGGATGACGTGACCCCCGCCGCGCTGGGCGAGCATCGCGGGGAGGAAGGCGTCGAGGCCGTGGACGACGCCGAGCAGGTTGACGTCGAGGACGTCGCGCCAATCGTCGGGCGACAGGTCCTCGACGCGTCCGCCGCAGCCGATGCCGGCGTTGAGGAAGAGCACGTCCACGACGGCGTCGCGGTCGAGCACCTCGCGCGCGATGCGGCGGTTGGCCTCGAGGTCGCGACAGTCGGCGACGTGGAAGGCGGCGCGCGCGCCGAGACGACCACACTCGAGCGCGACGGCCTCGAGCCGTTCCGCGTCGCGGTCGACGAGATGGAGCGTCGCGCCGGCCTCGGCGAACCGACGCGCGCTCGCGCGCCCGATCCCCGCCGCCGCGCCCGTGATCACCACGACTCGGTTGCGGAGCTTCATCGCGTGGTCCTCTTCTTTCGCGGTCGGGACGGGGTCGAGGCGCTCCTCGCCTTCGCGCGCGCAGGGGTCGGGCTCCTCACGGCGGCGGCTCGCGTCTGGGTCGCGCCTCGACGTGCGACCGCCTTCGCTTCGCCGAAGATGAGCCGCTCGCGGAGCTTCGCCGTCAGACGCTTGAGCGCGTCGAGCAGCCGCGCGCGGATGACCTCTTCCGCAGGGCGCGCGAAGGCCGCCGCGCGCAGCATCTGCTTCATCTCCGCGAGCGCCGCGGAGACGTCCTCGGTCTCGTGCAGGTCCCGCACGAGACGCAGCCGGAGCGAGTAGGTCGAGTTGTTGAGCATGCGGAACAGGACGCTGCCGCTGAGACGCGCGAGCTCGTCCTGCAGCGCCATCTCGGCGGCCACCGCCGCGTCGATCGGGCCCCGTCCGGCGTGCTCTTCCGGGGGTTCGCCAAGGGGCGGGCGCGCTCGTAGCGCGGCCCCCCTTTGCCGCGAGGGGGTCGCGGGGGGCGAGCCCAGCCCCCCGCCAGCCAGCACGGAGCTCGGGCCCCGTCCGGCGTGCTCTTCCGGGGGTTCGCCAAGGGGCGGGCGCGCTCGTAGCGCGGCCCCCCTTTGCCGCGAGGGGGCCGCGGGGGGCGAGCCCAGCCCCCCGCCAGCCAGAACAGCGTCGTCGAGGAGACGCTCCACCGCGCGCATGTCGTCGAGGCTCATGCGCACCACGGCCTTGGCGGCGGTCGTCGTGAACACCTCGAGCCAGAAGTCGAGCCCCTCGACGATGAAGCTGCCCTCGAGCGGCAGCTCGTCGAGCGCGAACATCGCCGCGAGCACGTCGAGCCCGCCGTGCGTGCGGTAGTCCTCGACGACGA
>JADZFZ010000858.1 GCA_020854145.1 Deltaproteobacteria bacterium
ACGCCCGCGGTCTTCGCCGCCCTCAGGCACGCCCGCGCATCTGCCTCGTTCGCGATCTTCCGCATCGCGCGCGACGGTGACCGCAAGCAGGGTGCCTGTCATCCCGGCGTCGCTGAGCGGTCACGCGCTTCTGGATCTAGCCACCAGAATCGTACTCCTCTCCATACAAGTCCTCGTGGCCGCGATTCACGTGAAGGATTGCCTGTGGGTCTCGCTGACTCAATGCAGCGTCAGCCCCTGGGCGGGCGTAATGGGTTGCGAGGGCGCGTTGCCATTCGTGTGCCTGAGAATCCACCTCAAGCAGCCGTTTCCTGAGCTGGGAGATCCAGAGCCCTGGCTGTTCGAACCGCTGCCGTGGGTTCGACGAGATGTAGCCTCGTCCACGGTGGCAGGAGCGCGCGCGTCGCCAGTGCCCATCTGATGCCCACACCCCGTGGCCAACGAGATGGGAAGGCAAGGGAACCGCGGGGAGGACGTGGGAGGTCTGGTCGCCACGTTTTCAGGCCGACGCGCGGAAAACCGAGTACTGCCCCAAGCCCCAAGGTTCGCGCATCCTGCCCGAGAGGGTTCGCAGTCTCTCACGGTCGTCTTCCACCTCGCATCACGAGAGAGCAGCAGGATAATTAGTTAGGCGGTCACTTGGTGCGCTGCTTCATCCGACGGATATACCTGTCAACCCGCCGAACATCGGGATCGTCGACCGGAGCCACCCAGCTCATTCCCTGGACGGGCTCGCCGAGTCGCCGCTGTGTGATCTCGTGACACGTATTTGAGAGGAACTCTGTGTTGAGGAATCGGTAGCAGCGGGCTTCCTTCGTCGACCCAGCCGGCCACTCAAGTTGAGTCTGCCAGACAATTCTGTTGTCTGTGGTCAGTACAACTGCGAGTTCTCCGCAGAAGTGCAGCTGGCGGAGCTTAACGGGTCCAGCGAATTGACCGTCTCGATACATGATGGCCGTAGACACCTTGCGTTCCTCAGGCTGGCATACCAGCCGTAGGCCCAGGTTCAGGTTCATGGTCAGATGTACGCCGGATTCCAGCGAGACCGTAACCGCACGTGGGGCGCCGACAAAAACGGGCTTGCCCGCCCGATCTCTCACGACCGGCGCCAGGGCAATCTGGTCACCCAATTCAAGGACTTCGAGTGCACCATAGTGCCTGTCGGTGTCGGCAAGTCCTACGTTCCAGGAGTCGGGAAAGCCCTTGATCACCGCCTCAGATGTGGCCAGAACACAATTGTCCCACTGCTTCGGTCGCAGGGTTGCAGCCTCCCAGAGTGCGTTCGCCAGAACGTGGTGGTGGTCGCGCAGCAAATCGTGAACCAAATCCAACAGCCAGTCGTGCGATTCTTCCGGCTTGGAACCGCCGAGGAATACCGCCAAGGCGATGGCATCCCGGACGTTAGGAAGCACCTGGAGAGGAACGGACTTGGCACCCGGGGCGAACCAGACGGAGCGGGCATGTGCGACGGCTTGCCGTGTCGCTCTGAGGAGGCGCGCGGCAATCATGCGGCCAGCGGCGGGGTCGCACCAGGTCGCAGACGCCACAATATCGATAGCCGGTGACTCCACGCCGCGCTGCAACCGACGGAAGGCAAGGTCCAATACCTCGTGAGCGAGCGCCTGGGCGGCTGCACCCCGAACAGCTCGGCATAGGGCGCTACGGTAGGTGTCAAGCAGGGAGATCTGGTCACCTGTCTTCTGGAATAGCCAATGGAGTTCGGACCACCAACATGGCAGCAAATCCCCCGCTTGTGCTGCCAAGGTGGGAGCAAGATCGCCGTAGACTGCTGGCCAGTCGGGGAGCGCGAGAAAGTCGTCAATGCAGGCGGCGATCAGGGCGCGCTGCAAGGGCAGCGGCATGGCGGCGATTTTATCAGCTGCACGAGCGGCTGCCCGCTTGCTTCGTGCGATCGCCTCATCGAGTGACTCCTGGGACCGAACGACCGCGGCGAGCTCTTCCCGAACGAACCATTCGGCATCGAGTGGGAACTGCAGGCGCTGCGCGCCGGTAGATACTACGTCCTGCAAGTCAGAGAGCGCGGCCGGCAGCCTGTCCTGAAGGGACTCGATCAGCGTTTCCAGCAACTCGGACATTTCGACGTTGCTGAGCCCCTGCACTCGGCAGAGAGCCTCTTGCCACTCGGCAGCGGGCATCCCGGATCGGCCCATGAAGTCATCCTGTATTGCGATGATGAGTCGCCCCCGGAGTCGTTCATCACATCGAAGAGCGTCCATTACCTCGCGAACGCCGGCATCGGCACGATCGCTCAAGTCAAGGACGACAGCCATGGGCCTCTCCGGAAGTTTCCGGAGTGAGTGAAGAGTCTGTAGGGCGTCGCCGCTCTTGGTTGCGAGGATGTACCAGCCGTCGGTGTTGTGGAGCCGGCACACTTCCTGGAGGAGGCAAATGGCGAGTTGGGTCTTCCCCGAGCCAGGAGGACCGACCAGTAGCACCGCCCCTCGTTCGGCCAGGGTCGCGAGCGCCCTGCTGGCGGTGTCGCGAGGGCGCACGTAATGAGCGGGGAGCGTGATCGCCTTCCAGTAATTGGCGCCGGGTATGGCGGACAATTCGGTGGCCTGCCGCGCGGTACTACGGGCGCGGCCCTCAAGGTTTGCCACCGCCTTGTAGAGTTCATGAACTTCATACCAGATGGCGGTTTTCTGGCCCTCGCCCAGTTTCCGACGCCTAAGTTCTTCTCGAACTAGCTCGGTGATTCTCGTCTCATCGGGTCGATGCGGCTCCTTCGGACGAGGCATGCCGGAACGGGAGTTAAATATCTTTCGCGGCGGGCATAACCCATCATAGAGGGCGTCGTTTTCCGGTTGGCGCTTCGTGCCAGGAATGGCGAGCGCGATGCTGGTTGCATACTGCCGGAGCAGCAAGGCTCGAAGGATTCGGAAGTAGCCCGCCCGGCGTAGCCGTCGCACGGCATCTTGGAGATCATCGATGGTAAGGGCTGCGTCACGGCGTCGAGCCAGACTGTCGATCGAAAGGACAAGGATCGCCCTGATCCTCGATGTGTCGCTGTCAGTCGCATCAAGGAATTCACCGGTTCTCCAATCGGGTGGCGGCAGGGACTTGAGGAGCTGGTCGAGCGCAGCCCAGGTCGGAGATGCAGTGCCGGACCGGGGGGCCAGAGGCAGCATGACAGGTAGCGTGTCATGCCGAGGGCCTGGCGCGCCAGGTAGCGTGTCCGCCTGTCATGCCGTGGCCCGTGCGTCCGCCAGAACGTCGAAAGCCCGCGGGGTGGTCCCGCGGGTTTTCGCAAAGACGGTGGAGAAGTACGCAGCGGCCATGCCCGGCCAACGCGGACCCGCCGTCTGGACTGGAGATGCAGCCCATGACGAAGCGTTCCCCCACCGATCGGCCCCGAGAGGCCGACACAGCGCGCTGCCCCGCCGACGAGGCGGATCCTAGCGCAGGCTCACCTTGTACCACCTCTGACGACAGGAGGTCAACCGCCCTTGCTCCGTGGGGCCCCGCGCAGCTCGAGGTGTTCGCGCTCTTCCAGGTCCACTACGAACGCGTAGTACGGCGCCTCGTTCTCCTCCATCACGTGCCCCGGAGTGACGCGGAGATCCTGCTGGACCGGGTACGCGAGAAGCTGCTCGAGAGCCCACCTCCGCGCATCACGGGGGCCCTGCTGAGCACGGTCGGCAACCGCACGCCCGTGGCACGGGCGCTCATCTCGTGGCGCCGGGCCCGCGCCAGGCGGGCGAAGTGGGACCACGCCTACGAGGCGCAAGCCGAGCCGACTCCTGAGTCCCTTCTGGTCGTCCGGCAGGCGGTGCTGAGAGGTCGCGCTATCGCGCCGGCAAACGAGGGATTTGCCGCCGATGTCGTCGGGTCCGCCGAGGCCCGGCTCGGCGGTGTGGAGGCGATGTCCGACGACGAGATCGCGCGGAAGCACCGGTGTCACCGCAGTTCGGTCTCCCGGCTTCGCACGAGGATCCTGGATGAGGTTGCCGAGCAACTCGCGAGCGGCGGATCCTCGCTCGCTCGCGAGCGCCGACGTCGAGACTGACATCTGCCGGAGCGGGGACGTTCGGGCTACGGACGTCCCCGGGTTCCCCGGCAGCCGCCTGTTCGAATCCGGTGCAGCCGACAGCGCCACAGAGCATCGCTTCTTCGTGAGTCCACGATTGTCAGTCGGTGAGGGAGGCTTGTCGGAGGAGTTGGGTGGAAGCTCTCGCGGATCCGCATAGGGGGGTCAGTTGGGTCCGCGGGATCCGCTATCGACGAGGGCGTCCGCGACCGTGGCCCGCCGCCGAGCGCAGCCGCTGCTTGCGCGGCCGTGACTCGACGCCGTGGCTCAACGTGTGGCCCAGGCGAGGGTGCCGTCGGAGTCCGTAGAGTGCCGTCGCGTGGCCTTGCCCGTGGCCTGAAGTCGTCGTCGCCCCAGCGGAGTCGCCCGATCTGGCTGGGATTTTGGGGGGACGAGAGGTTTCCTAAACCGTTGGCCGCAGGTTCGATTCCTGCCGGGGCTACCAGCGATTCCGCGAGGTTGCGCTCGCCGTCGTCGCGCTCGCGGTCATCGTTGTAGCCAATTTGTAGCCAGCTCGCGCCGCCGACTGCCGCCAGCGGGAGCGCGACGACCCGCCCGCGGTCGAGGTCGAGGCGCAGGCGGTCCAGCTCGGCGCGTTGAAGCGCGAGCGTCACGTGCGCGTAGATGGCCGTCGTGCTCCGGTCGCGATGTCCGAGGATCGCGGCGATGTTGTCCTTCTGCGCGCCGGCATCGCGGAGCAGCGTTCCGAGCGTCACGCGGAGGTCGTGGTAGCGAACGACGTGGCATCGCGCCGCCGCGAGGTCGCGACGAAACGCGCGCTGCCCGTACGAGTCGCCCATCTCCCCGTCCGCACGCGGGAACACGAGATCGCGGTCGGTAGGATGGCGTCCGGTCCATCGCGCCCAGCCCGACGAGTGCCACGCGCGAAGGATCGGAATGAGCTGCGCGTGAAGCGCGACGGAGCGAATCGCGGACGTCTTCGTCGGCTGCTCGTAGCTCCGTCGGATCACGACGTGCGGCACATCGGCCGCGAGCTTCACGTCCTCGAAGCGCACGCCGCGCACCTCCGCGCGTCGTCGTTCGGGCACGTCGTCGGCGCCGAGGAGCCACTCGACCTCTTGCCGCGCGAGCGAGTCGTTGCCGCCGCGAATCGGATCCTTCGGTTGGTCCGGCGGCAGCGCACGCGTCGCCGGCCGACATGGGTTCGCCGCGATCAGCTCGGCGTCGATCGCGTCGTTCAGCGCCTTGCGGAATGTCGCGAACGTGTGGCGCACGGTGCGAGGCGCGAGACCCGACGCGCGGAGATCGAGCACCCATTCGCGCACGCTCGCAGGCCGCAGCTCATCGATCCGGATGGCGGCGAAGCGCGGGCGGATGTGGCGGTCCACGCGCGACTTGTCGTCATCGTGCGTTCGTTGCCCCGCGCGTTTTCGTTCGGCCAGCCACCGATCGAGCCACTCGCCCACCGTCAGACTCGGGGCCCGCTCGGGTTCCGACTCGGATGCGAACGGCAGCGCTCCCGCGACCACGCCCAGGTGAGCGCGCCGCAGCAGCTCGTCCGCCTGCGCCTTCGACGGTCCGACCGAGAGGGTGACCCGACGTCCCGATCCGTCGCGATAGGCGATCCACCATGTCTGCCCTCGCCTGTAGACCGAGCCCCAGGCCCGACGTCGCTTGCCGTGTGTCGTCATCGTCAGCTCTGCTCTCGGAGGAATGCTTCCAACACGCGGCGCGCGAGCGCGTGCGGGCCGAGCTTGTGGGCCTTGGCTACGCGCGCGAGCTTCGCGGCGTCTTCGGGCCGGAGTCGGACGGCAAATACCCGGGCCGCCTCCGGTGTGCCGAGGTCGAGGGACGAGACCTTGACCCGCACGCTGGGGGACCTCATCCGCGTTCGCTTCGTCGCCACACTCGGCAGCGTACTACACAGCGTGCTACGCGTCATCCTGCTTCTCGGGTTGCCGGACCACGTCGGACATGAGATCGGACGAATCGGTCCAGCTCGGTGCGCGCGACCCGGAGGGACCGGCGCTGGCCCGGGCCTCCCAGGTCCACGGACCGGAGCAGGCCCCGCGCTACCCACCTCCGGATTGTCCCGGGCCGGACCCCCAGCTCGGCTGCCACGACGGCCACGGGGAGGAGCGGATCCCCCCCTGGCGCGAGGGGCGCGGGAGCCGGAGCGAGCCGTTGCACGAGCTGCGCGGCGGTGCGGTCCAGCTCTTCGCGAACGACGACGCGCACGAGGCGCGCTAGCGCTTCGTCGATCATCGCGATTCCCTCCTTCCGGTCTGGCGGGGGTGGGTGGGCTTGGTGGAGGTCCGCCCCGCCGACCCCGCCGTGCCTTCTGACTGCGCCCCTTGTTCCGCCCGAGACTGCTGCGACCCCCTACCATCCGGCCCATCCCCACGCGCTTGTGCCGGCGGACTGTCCATCGAGTAGTGCCTTGCACCGTGCGGCTCTCGATCGAGAGTCCGGCGACCACGCGCTGGCGATGTTTCGCGAGGAGCTTGCCGATCTGAGTGGCTGTTGGGGGTTCGCCGGTATGCGTCCGGCACAGCTCGGTCAGAGCATCCGCCAGCCTCTCGAAGCGGCTGTCGCCAAACGCGCGAGACGCGATTTGCTGCGCTGTGATCTCGCCGCGGTGGTCCGTGAGGAGCGCCAAACCCTCGATCAAGTCGCGAATACCAGCGCGCTCGACATCGGCGACCGCGAGATAGTCCTCCCGACCATCGATGGGATCGGGCCAGCCCGCCCCAATGACCGCGCCGCGCACGACTCGCGACCAATCCTCGAACGATCCCCAGGGGGCCAGAATTTTCGCCTTTGATGCGAGCAGGGAATGCGCACGGAGAATGGTGAGCGCTGCCGAGAGCAGTCGTCCGCGCTGCTCACGCGCAAACGCGAGCAACTCGGGATGCCGGAAGCCAGTCCTGGTCTCGGGGCGTTCCGATTGCGGCGCGAGACGAATGGGGAGGACACGCCGATCCATGTCGGGCCCGAGCACGACGTTATTGCCGGTGGCGAACCACGTCACCAGAAGCGGGCCGCTCCACTGCTGATTAGCGCCCAGCTTTCGATCACTCCAGCGACCGTCGGGCAGAGTGAGGGCCGCACAAAGCGCTGCACCACCAAGCGTCCCGCTGACATTGTCGATTGTGACCAGACGGTCTCCGGCGATGCCGAACGCGGTGATCCGCTTTCGATCCTCCGCGTCGCTCTCGGCTGGCGCGACCGTCGTGCCCGGGCGTCCCAGTGCGATCTCGGCCACCAGCGCGGAGAGAATGGTCTTGCCCGATCCCGGCGTCGGCGCGTCGAGAAGGAACAGCGGCGCCGGTCCTCGAAAGGCCGCCCTGGCCGAGACGGTCAGCAGCGCCGCGATCCACGCGGCGCGATGTGCTGGCGCCGCGAACGGGAAGTCACAGATCACGTCGTCCAACGCCTCGCGTGCGCGGCGCACTTGCTTGGGAGACGGCCGAGTCGGAACATCCACTCCCACATTCGCAAGCAACACGACTCCGCTCGCAGGGTCGTATCCAGGTGCAGTGAGGATCGAGCCATCCGGCAGCAGCAGTGGCGCTTCGGCCAACATGTGAAGTGGGCGGATTTGCTCGGCAGGCCACGTGCGACGCGAGGCGATCTGGCCCGCGCACCAGTGAGGCGGGTGAGCCCGTTTCACGTGTTCCCGGCCGTCGCTGTCAGTGTAGCGAGCGATGAACTCCGCGCGGGACGAGATCAGCTCACGTAGGCTCGTCTCCGGAACGATCTCGATGAACGCCGCATTCGCTGGGCGCACATCGGAACTGGGTTCGCTCACGATCCGAACGAGGTGGCCCGCGCGCTGGAACAACTGCAACTCGCCCGCGAGCGCCGCGACGACTTCGTCGTTGACGGCCCGCTCGTCGTCACGAAGCACGATTGGGCGGCGCGAGCGCGGAGACTCCGGGCAGCGCGCGCTGCTCGCGACGATGGAATCGACCTCGGCCACGTCGAGCGGTGGGCGACATCGCCCTCGATTCTCGGCGTGGACAGCTGCCGCCACTCCGGCGTCGCCCACTCCGCGGGCCCGCAGCGCCGCCGCGAGCGCGTACAGCTGCGAATTGCGCCGCCCCTCCGGAATCGCGCGGGCGGCCGATGACGTGTCGGCTGACTTCGTCTTCGTTGAAGTGGTGGGTTGTTCGCGCCGCACGCCCACCGCGCAGTGAGCGAGCAGCCACTGAGGCGGGGCCGCGATCGGTGTCTCGGTGGGCGCGCAGCCGGGAGACCACTCGTAGCGCGCGCCCGAGGAGTGCCGGCTCCCTGCGCCGATGACATACCCACAATCGCCTCGCACATCGAGACCAGGCGCGAGCCTCCCGGCGCTGCTGCGCGCATACACGCCCTGCGGCTGCGCGAAGTAGAGGTGGCGTCCGCGTCCGGTTCGAACCGCAATGGTGGTGGGTATTGGGCCCTTCGCGGCTACGAGCGCAGCGAGAGACTCTTCGCCGATGGCGCCGTCCACGTCGAGGATCAACAGCCCACTACGCGCGCCGGTCGCTACGCCGATGTTGGCGCTCGGCCAACGTCGCCACCATTCGCGTATCTGGTCGGTGACGAGCGTTGCGTCCTTGAAGCCACGAGCGGTGCGAGGATGCTTCCCGCGGCGAGTCGGTCCACAGGCGCGGCCGCAGCTGCATCCATCGCCGACGGGTTGGTGGAGCGGAAAGACGGGCCACCCTCGAGCGACGAGCGCGAGCGCGGCGTCGAGGTTGGCAGTACGTTTGTCGCCAGAGTTCGCCGTCTGCATCGGCGTGCTCCTTCGAGCGCCGCGCCTGGCAGGGCGCGGCGTTCTGTTTACTGCTCAGCTCAGGCCGAGCACGCGCGCCGCGAGTGGGTGACGAATTGGGTTCACCGCGCGTTGCGCGACGAACGACATCAGATCGTCGCAGCGGTACCTGACGAGCCGACCGAGGCGGACGTAGGCCGGTCCACTGCCTCGTCGCCTCCACGCAGCGAGCGTGCTACCGCGGAGCCCGAGAATCCGGCCTGCGGAGGCCGTGTCCAGTAGAGTCGCGTTCGTCTCGCTCATGCGTTTTGGCTGTAGCCGAACGCACTCGAGGAGCCGATAACCGGGATGTGGAATTTCCGGTTACCCAGTCGGGCGGACGCTCGCCGTCGTACCACTTCAGGTTGAAGTGGACCGCGTTCTCGGCATTCGCCGCGTAGTGCTTCGCGGCGCCGGTCAACTCCTTCGCGAGGCCCTCCGGCAGTTTCCGCTTGGCCCGGCGGTACATTGCGCGCACCGATGCCGGTCCCGAAGCGTCGGATGCGCCCGCAATCGCAAGTAGACGCTCCGCGATTGCGAACGCACCACCGCTTCCGCGTGGCAGCGCGCCAGGACTGAGAAGCGTAACGACTTGCAACAGAACCCACTCCGCCTGAGTGATCGGCGCTGTGGAGCCCTCGTAGATCAGAAACGCCTGTCCGAGCGGCATTACCCAGTTCGCACCGCGGATATCTTTGACGTGCTCATCGAGCTGCGCGGCCATCTCTCGTGCGCCAAGGCGGCGGAGGCGGACCGCGGCGGCCGACAGGGCGCTAACAGCGGTGGAGCGCGCCCGCCCATCTACCCGCAGCGCCTCTCGGTGTGCTTTCGCCCTAGGATCTGGGGCGCGATTCGCTGCCAGAGGCAGCACGCAGGACGCGAACAGCCAGGCCATGGCGGGCGCGAATTCGCGAGGAGTGCCTAGGTCAATTAGGCGGTTGATCAGTACCGCCAGCGGATATTCAGGCGCAGCGAGTGGTGTCCGGGACAGCACCTCCTCCAAGCTGGGTCGATCGTCTCGCGGGCGCGGCCGTCGCAGGATTCGACGTAAGCCCCGCTCTCGCAGGCTGGGTCGCCTCCTGCCCGGCCAGGGCAGCCCGCTGTCCTGATCGCTCACGATCGGTGACGTTGGATCTGTGCTTGGCGCGGCACAAGCTCCACCTTCCGCCGCATCGATTCCGCCGAAGCGGAAGCCCTAGAATCCAGGGCTCTCGGAGCCGCCTGCGCGCGCGGGTTTCTGCCGCGCGCCGAGCGCACGTCCGAGCGTTCGTGCAGAGACGCCGAGCCGCTTCCCGGCCGCGCGCACGCTGAGCCCTTGCGCGAGCAGCGCGCGAGCGGCCTCGACGTCTACGGTCTGGCGAGGGCGACCGAGACGCGCACCGCGGCGGCGCGCGCGGTCGAGGCCCGCGACGACGCGCTCGCGGATCAGCTCGCGCTCGAGCTCGGCGACGCTGGCGAGAACGTGGAACACCATCCGGCCGGCGGGCGTGCCGGTGTCGATGGTTTCGCGGAGCGACACCAACTCGACGCGTGCGCGCTGAAGCGTGTCGGCAGCGGACACGAGGTCGCGCACGCTGCGTCCGAGCCGGTCGAGGCGCCACACGGCGACGATGTCGAGGCGACCACGCGCCGCGAGATCGAGCAGGCGTGTTCGCTCCGGCAGGTCGTGACGCGCGCCGGACCCGACGTCGCACAACTCCGCGACGACGTCCCAGCCGCGCTGCTCCGCGACTCGACGCAGTTCGTCGAGTTGCGTGCTGGCGTCCTGGTCGCGGGTGCTGACGCGCGAGTAGAGGGCGGCGCGAAGGGCGCGCATGCCCCGTCGTACCACGGCGCGCCGTGGACCACCGAGCCCCTACGCGGTGGCCTCCTCTTCGTACTCTTCGAGGACCGAGTCGGACAGGTGCTCCAAGTGCTTGAGTGACGCGATCTCGCGGACGCTGTCGTACGAGAGGAAGGTGCAGCGCTGCACGAGTGGCTTGCCTTCCAGCAGTGAGAACACCGGCCGGCGAATCTCGTCGAAGACCTTCTGCTTGCGAGCCTCGGGCGCGACGATGTGAAGACGAATGTCCATGTTCGGCTGCAACGCGAGCAGGTCGGCCATCCGCAGGATGCCCGAGTAGATCGCGGTGGTGTGCTCCACCTCGAACGCGCGGGCGATGGCCCGACCCTTGAGCCACAGGACGTCGATCAGCTCGATCGTGCGGAGCGTCGTGTTGTCGTAGTTGAGCGGAAGCGACGTCAGCAGGCTCGGCTCGACGCTCGACATCTCGCGAAGGACTGCGCCGCGGTCGGGTGCCGGGATCCACACACGACATCCCATCCGCGCGCCGATGCTCCCGAGCAACGCCTGAACCTTGATCGACTCTCGCGCCCCTTCGGGCGGAGCCGTGACGCCGACGTCGGGCGTGTCCTCGGGCACCGAGACGACGATGTCGCCCTCCGGTCGGCGGACGAGGTGCCCCTGAACGGCGCGCTCCTCGGCCACGTCGAGTGGGTACCTCCGCGCCGTCGTCGCTTGCTGGCGGAGCAGCGCGTCCAGGAACGCGCCGTCCGCGTCCGGCAGCGGGGCCAGGCTGGTCCGCACCGCGCCTGTCCACGTCGAAGAGTCGGAGCTGTGCTCGCGGGTGAACGAGAGCCGCGACCACACGGCGGGGTCGTGAATCGGGATCCCCTGCTCGGGCGGCAGCCAGACGAGCGGCTTCACCGTGAACCGAACCACGAACGGGTCGTCCTTCGGCACGAACAGCGGCGTCGCGTCGTGAAAGGGCGCCGAGCAGACCTCGAACAGTCCGACCCAACGCGAGAGGCGTGTGAGGTACGCGACCAAGACGTCTCCGGTGCGCACCCGCTCCGCCGCCTTCTGCTGCCGCGGTCGGAACCCGGCGATGGTACGCTCCGACGCGGTGAAGTTCGCGTGAGTCTCGGGCGAGAACAGCGCGAGGAAGTAGCTCATGCCGGCGGCTCCGTGTGCGCGGGGTGTTCGAGCGGGAGGATGGCACGGGCAGCGTCACCCGTCCGGGCGGTTCGCGGGTGCGCCGGGGTGCCGGGCCCTGCCGGACGTCACGAGCCCCGTAGGGGCTCGTGCGGGTGGCCTCGGCAGGGCGTCGCGCAGGCCGATGGCAGGCGCCCCCGCCTCGGGTGGCAGGGGACTCGGCAACCTCGCGGCAGGGACGTTACGGACCGACGACCGCAGGCGTCGCACAGAACCGGCAAGCGACCATCCTCAGCGGCGGCGCCACTCCGCGGCACTGGTAGCACGGCATGGGGCCGAGCATGCCCGCGAGCAGGGTCTCCAGCGATGCGACGCGAGCGGCGAGCGTTTCGATCTCGTCTCGGGCCGTCGTGGCGTACAGGGTCGCTCCGTCCGCGTTCCTCATCCGCCGCCACTCATCGGTCAAGCGTCGCACGACGTCGGGCGCGATGGCGCGCTGCTGCACGATGGCGACGGGGTGAAGTCCTTCGTCGAGGTCGGCGAACACCGCGGCGGCGATGTCGCCGGGTGTCGTTGGTCGAGTCGCCAGCCCGGTCGGATCGCTCGCTGCGAGGGACCGGTGCGGAGACCCTGTTGCCGTCGTGGTCGTTTCCGTGGGCGGGGAGGCCGCACGGGCGGCGAGGTGCGCATCGAGATCCGTGGTGGCGAACCAATGGACGCCACGCTCGTCGGTCTCGAAGGGGATGGCGCCGGCCGCTTCGAGGCGGCGGAGTTTTGTTTGCGAGATGCCCAGCCGCTTCGCAGCGGGCTTGCGAGTAACGCGGCCGCCCACAGCGCGGAGTCTAGGCCAAGACAGGTCGTCGTGTATTCTCCAACGCGCCATGTCTCGGCCAGACTCGACACTCCGCGATGAAAGCACGTATCCGACCCCAGGGGCGGCATGGGAGAAGTGCGAGTCGCTATCGATCGTCCCTGGCCCTGTAATCCCGATGTCGGTGAAGGTGGCGAACGAGCTTCTCAGCTTCTTCGCGGACGAGGTCGCGCTGGGTCGGGCCCTCGATCCCGCCGTGCATTCGTGCAATGGCTTTTGGCCGCTGTTCAACGCCCTCGGACAGGTCTCGCAGACGCCCCACAATCGTGCTCTCTATGAGCAGTTGTATCGCTGCTGGTGGGACCTCATGACGAGGGCGCAACTCCAGCAGGGACTCCCTGCCGAGCAGTGCTATCGGGCGATGGCCGGCTACTGTATCGCCCTCAATCGGCTTGCCGCGGGCGACACGGGCTCTGCCCTACGCTGGGCGATTCTCGCTCATCTGGCCGACGCAACCGAAGGGCACCATCTCGGCACAGGCGGCGCGGAACATATGCTGCGTTGTTCCCTTGGCGTGCCGAGGTCGGTCGTGGATCGACTCTCTGAAGCGGCGAGAGCGGCGCGCGCGCAGGCCGTAACAGCAGGATGGAAACAGCGCCTGGATGTCGTGCCCGAACACTTGCTCAGCGCTGCGCTTGAAGGGTCCGACTACCGCGCGCTCCTCGCGCCCGCGCAAGTGGCTGAGGTTCCTCTCTGTCCGGCCTACATGACAATCGCGACCGACTCTGCGATCAACGATCCGAGCGGCAAGGCGTTGGAGAGACTGGCATCCTATCTCGTGACGACCCTACCCGGATGGAGGCCTCGGCGAAACGTTTGGGGTGATCGCGAAGTATGCCAACATGACGTCGTCGCCGTGGAAGTCGCCCCGACTCCGTGGCGACTTCCCGACCCCGGCCGATGCATGTTGATCGAATGCAAGAACTGGTCGAAAACAGTGGGAGTCGGAGAGCTTGGCTACCTGTTCGCACGAATGCAACTCGTAGGAAGTCGGCTTGGAGTCATGATGGCGAGGAAGGGGTTGACCGGCGCCGACGACGATCAGACGGGCAGAAAGAATGCAGATCACCTGCGTTCACGATTCCGAGACCTCTTGGGAGCTGTCTGCGTCGTGATCGACGAGTCGGACTTGAAGACGCTGGCGTCCGGCGCCGACTCCTTTCGATCGATGCTCGAACACAGGTACGAGATCGAGAGCATTGGCGTCTCGAAGTGAACCGCTACCGGCACTCCACGATGACTCCGGGCAAGTACCCGGCACCACAATCCGCGTCGCACGAGAAGTTGCCGATAGGCACCATCTCCACGGTGTCACCTAGAGGCACGCACGCCTCCAGAGCCGAGCTGCATTCGACGCATTGATCGTTCAAGGTGGTCGAATGGAATGTCGGCCCGGCGCCGGCGTCGGGCTCGTCGAATCGAATACACACGGTGCCCCGACCCGCACAACAAGGTGGCAGGGGCGCTGAGTACGTCAGGTCCGGCCCAACGTTCCCGTAGAATGCGGCGCAGGGAGGGTGGACGGCGGTGTCGGGCTCCATGAACGCGTCCTCGACAAATGCGTCGATCGCTGGCGGGCCCGTGTCGATTGTCCCGCTGTCAGGGTCGAGGAAGGCATCGGTCTCAACGAAGGCATCAGGCCGGACGCCCGCGTCCGGTTGAGCGAAGGCGTCGGGATCGCCGAATCCGTCGGGGCCCACGTCATGCGGGCTGGCATCGGGTTGCCCCGCATCGATAGGCGCGCAATTGCCCCCGAGGAGCTGTGAGCACACGTCGCCGGGCAATCCTCCGACGGTTGTCTCTGCCGTGGCGCAGACAACGCCGCCTTGGAGCTCGAGTTCGTGAGGGTACGAGCGAGGGCAGCGGATGCTGGCAGCGTCGGTGGTGGCGAACACGCAGTACCGCACGCCGGGTGCCTCGACCGGCCGGCCACTCCCGGTGCACTCACCCACGGCCGCATCGTCACACGCGGCAACGCTCGACAGAAACGTGAACGCCACGAGCAAAGGTGTCGGACGTTCCGCCGACAGGCGTCGCGCTCGACCCCACCGCCTGCCGCCCCAGATGCGCATCGTGACCTCGCCGGCTGAACTGTACCAGGGAGCGGATTGCGTCGCTCCGCGGTGACTGGTTCCTGCGGTGACGCTGATCAAGAGCGAGCGTTGTGCCGCGCGGCATTCATGGCGTCGTGTTGCATCTGCGGGCGCCCGCCCTCCCTGGCATCCACCGAATGCATGCCGCACGCATCCTCGGCGCCGCGCAGCCCCAGCACGCGCGCGACGTCGTCCAGCTCCGCCGCGAGTCGGCCCAGGTCGTCCACGATTCGCTGCAATCGAGCGCGTGCGTCGGCTCGTCGTCCGCGCGTGTCGGCGTAGCGGCACGCCTTGGAGCAGAACCGTCGGCCGCGCTTCGGCCTGCCAGCGCGAGTCACCCGAAGCGGGCCGCCGCACGTCGCGCATGTCGCAGCCGTCGCGGGCTCACCCATCGGTGCGCCTCAGGAGCGCGAGTGCGCCCTCCACGAGCGCGGCGACGTCGCTTGGGTGGCGCCCCGCTCGCAGGTCAGCGAGCGCGCGGGCGAGCAGGGCCTCGGCGGGGCTCGTAGCTACGTGGCTACACGGCGCGGGTGCATCGACACCACTCGGGAGCGCGCAGTGTGAGCCGGCCGACGCGCGTTCGCCTGAATCGTCGCGTCGGCGTAGCTCCACGACGCTCGACGTGGGGATGTCGGGTGCGTTTCCTAAACCGTTGGCCGCAGGTTCGATTCCTGCCGGGGCTACCAGCGATTCCACGAGGTTGCGCGTGCCGGTGCCGCGCTCGCCGTGGACGCCGTCGCCAAGTCGTAGCGACCCGGGACCGGCAACTGCTGGAGACCTCGAGCGACAAGAGCGCCCAACCCGGAGGTCCCCATGCGCCGAACGCTCACTCGCCGCTCTCCCGCACGATGGTCTCGGAGCACGGCTCCGCTGCTGCTCGGCTCAGCGCTGCTCTCGGCCGGATGTTGTTGCCCGGCGTTCAGGGCGCTCGACTTCGGCTCCGCCGGCTCGACGCCGCAGAGCGCGCCTGCGGCACCGGTTGCGGCGGCGCCCGAGCCGATCGTCGACGAGTCCTTGTACCCGCGCACGCCTCTGCTCGAAGCACGGCGCGCCTTCCAGACCGTGCTGCTGAGCGACCCCGTCCAGGAGGACGACCCTCCTCCGGCGCCGCCTCCGGGCGTCTTCGAGCTGACTCGCTACGTGGCGCCCTCGGGGAGCCTCCGCGCGTACGTCACGCCCGATCCGCGCGATGGGCGGCGTCATCCTGCCGTCGTCTGGGTCCACGGCGGCTGGGGTGGTCTCAGCGATCTCCCGTGGCAGCGCAGCCCGCGCGCGAACGACCAGAGCGCCTCGGCGTTCCGCACCTCGGGCATCGTCCTCGCGATGCCATCGTTCCGTGGGCAGAACGACAACCCGGGGCGGATGGAAGGCTTCTGGGGCGAAGTCGACGATCTGGTGGCCTTCGTCGATCACGTCGCGGCCATGCCCTACGTGGATCCCGCGCGCGTCTACGTCGCGGGGCACAGCACGGGAGGCACCTTCGCGTTGCTCGCGGCCGCCTCGACCGATCGTGCGCGCGCGTTCTTCGGGATCGGCGCGGCGCCCGGCGCCTGCAATCACCGGCCCGAGAACTTGCCCTTCTCGTCGGCGGATCTCGCTGGCCCCGAGTGCAGGCTGCGGAGCTGGCTCGAGCACGACGCCGCGATTCGGCGGCCGAGCTTCTTCATCGAGGGTGCGACCGAGCCGGGCGCGAGCTGGATGGCTTCGGCCATCGAGGAGGATCGGCGAAATGCGCGCGTGCAAGTGACGGCGGTGGTGGTGCCGGGCGCCAACCACTTCGACGTGCTCGAGCCGACCACGCGCTTGCTCGTGCAGAAGATCCTGGCGGATACGGGGCCGACCTGCACGATCGCCTTCGGCCCCGCCGACCTCGCCTGGCTGCAATCCGAGATCGCTCGACCGGATCCCGGAGCGCCATCGTCGCCCCCGTGACGCGTGAGCGGCGCGCACGATCGGGACGGGCCGGCGCAATGCACGATCGGGCGTCGTGGGTCCGGATGGCGGGCGCGCGTCAGAGCAGCTCGACGCTCCAGCTCGTGAGCGTGCCGGTGTCGGCGGCGGCGTGGTCGATCGCGCGAAGGGTCCACTCGCCCGACGAGTCGAGCCCGCCCAATTCCTCGGTCGTCGTGTCGAGCGCGAGATCGTCGGCGCTGCCGCCGGTCTGGTCGTGCAGGACGATCTCGCGTCCGCCGTGCGCGAGGCGCACCTCGAGGTCACCGACGTACGGGTGCGTGATTCCCACGCGGATCCGCAGGCGCGAGATGCCTCCGGTGCCCGCGGGGACCACGAGGGTGCTGGAGATGCCCGCAGGGGTGGCGTCGGGGATCGCGCTCGCAGTGGTCTGCTCGAAGCGGCGGCCCGCCGTCCCCGGATCGGGCGGGGGCGGGCGATTGCCAGGCTGGAACAGATTCGTGCGTACGCCGCTGACTCCGTAGATCTCCGGATCGGGGTGCGAGGTGCGCCATCGCGCACGCTCGATGGCGTGATCGTTCATGTAGCGAATCATGGCGTTCCACGAGTACGCGCTGGCGTCTGCGCGCGCGTGGACCGCAGCGGCGCCCTTGAACAGGTTGTCGTAGAGGACGGCGGCCGTGCGCTCGCTGCCCGTGATGCCGGGCTCCGTGTTGTTCACGACGTCGGCGAGGGCGTAACCGTCCACGTCGGTCTGCGTCGCGCGATTCCGGAAGACCTGCTTCGTGTAATAGGCGTACGACCAGCAGGCATCCATGAAGAGCACCTGATAGACGCCCTCGGGGTACGCGGTCGGGTCGTCGAGGACGCGCAACGAGCCGTAGAACGCGTGTCCGTTGTAGTAGAAGACCTCGCTCGCCCGCATGATCTCGCGAAAGCGCGTGCTCGCCACGTCGCGGTCGACGTCGTCGGCGAAGTCGACCGGAGTGTACATCGCGACGTTGACGACGAGACCACCCGGGTACGTACGCGTCATGCGATGGCCGCGACGATCGGGGAGCTGCTCGGTCACGCGGAATCCCTTGGACGTCAGCTCGCGCGTCATCGTGTCGAACGAGAGGAATCCCCAATCGCCCGTCTTGAGCTCGCCGTGCTCGATCTGGCCGAAGATGATTCCCATCTCGATCCTGCCGTCCGCGACGAGGCGGTCGTACTCGGGATAGACGGTCGGCGCGTCGAGCGAAGACTGCACCTCGTAGCGCGCGGTCACGAGCTCGGAGTCGGCGAGGACGCAGCCTTCGCGCGCGGGATCGAAGTAGAAGAAGAAGTTGTGCGGCCCCATCTCGGAGGGCGGCTGACCCGTCGCGGGATCGGTCGCGCACGTGGCGCCGGCGCGATCGAACAGCCCGGCCGGCACCAGCGGAAGGCGCGCTTCGACGATGCGGCCCACCAGATCGGCGACCGTGAGATTGTCGCGCTCGAGGTCCTTCATCTTCACGAGCGACTCGACGCGCAGCGCGTACTCGAGCTCGAGGCCACCTTCGACGACGGTGATGGCCGAGAAGGTCGGCTCCCCGCCTTCGAGGTTCAGCTGCATGCGTTGCGACTGCAGCGCGTTGCGCGCGTACTTGACCTGATCGCTGACGGCCGCGGTGATGTGGCGGTGCTCCCAGGAGCGCGGGTCCGTGCGTAGCGCGGCTGCGATCTGCTCGAGGTCCGCTGCGCTCTTGTCCGCCAGCATGACGCGCACGCGACCCGTCAACGTCGCTTCCAGCTCGGCCGCGCGATTGCCCACGTATCCGGTGTCGGCCTTCGGATCGACGTAGTCCTCGAAGGACGGGATATCGAGCGTCTCGGGCTCGCCCGTCGGCATGCTGGAGCCGTCGGCGGCGCACCCGACGAGCAGGCTCGCGAGGGACAGGGTGGAGATCCAGGTGGTTCCGGTCATGGCGGCCTCGAGCCCCCCACATCAAGTTGTGTGCCGCCGGCGAGCATGCGGATCGCAGGGATCTCGCGCCATTCGACGCCCTGCCGGCCACTCCGCGGGCCGCCGGCCGGCTGCTCGACCCGCCACCGC
>JADZFZ010000859.1 GCA_020854145.1 Deltaproteobacteria bacterium
AAACCCTGACGACGGCGCGGGATCGTGCGGATTCTGCGTGCAAGGGTGCAACGCGGACGCGCACGCTTGGCGCATCCGCGCACCAGGAACGTGCGCGGCTCCACCAGCGGCGCCTCCAGTGGCCAGCGATTCCAGCCATCGTGGAATGCAGCCGGGCTCGCGTTCAGGGGCAGTCGCAAGAGGGGGCAACTCGTGCGCCGCCCCTTTTGCCGCGAGGGTCGCGGGGGCGAGCGCAGCCCCCGCCAGCCAGCACGGCATTCGCGGGTCCGTGCTATCTCGCGCGGGTGACCTTCCAGGAGATCATCCTCACGCTCTCGCGGTTCTGGGCCGACCGCGGCTGCATCGTGGTGCAGCCGTACAACTCGGAGGTCGGCGCGGGCACGTTCAACCCGGCGACCTTCCTTCGCGCCATCGGGCCCGAGCCGTGGAACGTCGCGTTCGTGGAGCCGTCGCGCCGTCCGACCGACGGACGTTACGGGCAGAACCCGAACCGCCTGCAGCAGTTCCACCAGTACCAAGTGATCCTCAAGCCGTCGCCGCTCGAGATCCAGGAGCTCTATCTCGAGTCGCTCCGTGCGCTCGGCACCGACCCGCTCGCGCACGACGTCCGCTTCGTCGAGGACGACTGGGAGTCGCCTACGCTCGGCGCGTGGGGGCTCGGCTGGCAGGTGTGGCTGGACGGCCTCGAGATCTCGCAGTTCACGTACTTCCAGCAGTGCGGCGGCTTCGACTGCAGGCCGGTCTCGGGTGAGCTCACCTACGGGCTCGAGCGCATCGCGATGTACCTGCAGGACAAGGACAGCGTGTACGACGTGGAGTGGGGCCACGGCATCCGTTACGGCGAGATGCGCCAGCACGAAGAGTGGGAATGGAGCACTTACAACTTCGAAGAGGCGGACGTCGCGTTGCACTTCCGCCTGTTCGACGACTACGAGGCGCAGGCCAAGCGACTGCTCGCGCGCGACGAGGATCCGCGCAAGAAGCTGGTCCTTCCCGCCTACGACCTGGTGGTCAAGTGCAGCCACGTCTTCAACGTGCTCGATGCACGCGGTGCCATCGGCGTCACGGAGCGCCAGCGTTTCATCGGGCGCGTGCGCGGCCTGGCGCGCGTGACCGCCGAGGCGTGGGCGGCGCAGCGCGAGGCGCTCGGCTACCCGATGTTGCCCCGCGGTGCCGCGGAGTCGGTGGCGCACGCGGCGGAGTGAGGGCGTAGGCGTTCGCGAATCGACACCCGTGAAGATTCGCGGGGCTGTCGCCCCTCACCCTGCCTCTCCCCGCGTCGCGGGGAGAGGGGACGCGCGTCGATGGGCCGCAGAGGACGTGGACGGGCCTGCATTGTGGTATGCCCGGCGCCGTCATGCCCCAGTCGCTGTTGTTGGAGATCGGGACCGAGGAGCTGCCCGCGTCGTTCGTCGCGCGCGCGCTCGACGTCCTGCCGGGCCTCGCGAAGGAGCTTCTCGCGCAAGCGAGGCTCGAGCACGGTGAGTGTCGTGCGATGGGCACGCCCCGCCGTCTGGCGTTGATCGTCGAGGACGTCGGCGACGCGCAGCCCGATCGCACCGAGGAGCTCACGGGTCCGCCCGAGAAGGCCGCGTTCGACGCGGCGGGGAAGCCGACCAAGGCGGCCGTCGGCTTCGCGCAGCGGCTCGGCGTGGAGCCCGATGCGCTCTTCGTGGTGGAGACGCCGAAGGGACGATACGTCGCGTGCAGGAAGCACGAGGCAGGCAGGCCCGCGCGGGAGCTCCTCGGCCCGTTGCTCGAGACGCTGATTGCGAAGATCCCGTTCGCGAAGTCGATGCGGTGGTCCGACGTGGAGACGAGCTTCGGACGACCGATCCACTGGATCGTGGCGTTGCTCGGCGACGACGTCGTCGCGGTGCGGTACGCGGGCGTGACGTCGGGAAGGACGACGCGCGGCCACCGGTTCCTCGACGGCAAGTCGCACGAGGTGGCCAACGCGGCGTCGTACGTCGAGGTGCTGCGGCGCGCGCACGTGCTGGTCGACGCGGAAGAGCGGCGTACGGCGATGGTGAAGCGGCTCGCGGAGGCGGCCGGGGACGACGTCCTGGTCGAGGACGCCTTCCTCGTGAGCGAGTGCGCGACGCTCGTCGAAGAGCCGTTCGTGGTGCGGGGCGCGTTCGATCCCGCCTTCCTCGAGCTGCCCGAGGAGGTCATCGAGACGGTCATCCGTTTCCACCAGCGTTACTTCGCGCTCCGCGGAAAAGACGGGCGATTGCTGCCGTCGTACCTCACGGTCGTCAACACCGCGCTCGCGCCCGCGAACATCGCGCGCAACAACGACCGCGTGTGCCGCGCGCGCCTCGAGGATGCGCGGTTCTTCGTGACCGAGGACGGCAAGCACTCGCTGGCGTCGCGTCGCGAGCGCCTGGGCACCGTCGTGTTCCACAACAAGCTCGGCAGCGTCGGCGACAAGGTGGCGCGCATCGAGAAGGTGGCGGCGGCGCTCGCGGCTTCGGCGGGAACCATCGACGCGGCGCGCGTCGCGCGGGCGGCCGCCCTCGCGAAGTGTGATCTCGTGACGCTCATCGTCGGCGAGTTCCCCGAGCTGCAGGGCGTGATGGGTCGCGTCTACGCAGCGAAGGAAGGCGAGCCGGCGCAGGTCGCGGACGCGATCCGCGATCACTATCTGCCGAAGGGCGCGGGCGACGCGGTGCCCTCGGATCCCGTCGCGGCGTGCGTCGCGCTCGCGGACCGCCTCGACACGCTGGTCGGCATCTTCGGGATCGGGATCACGCCCTCGGGCTCGGCGGATCCCTTCGCGTTGCGACGCGCCGCGCTCGGCGTGATCCGGATCGCGCTCGAGGGCCCTTTCGACGTCGAGCTGCGCGGGGCGCTCGAGTCCGCGTACGACGCGCACACGAAGGCCCTCGCCCCGCGCGACTCCGTGCTCGTCGCGCTCGACGAGCTCTTCCGGGGGCGGCTGCGTGCGATGTGGGGTGAGTCGTTCCCCCCCGACGTGGTCGACGCGTGCCTGGCCGCCTGGGACGGGGGCTCGATCCGCGACGCGCGCGACAGGCTCGATGCGCTCACGCGATTCCGCGCGATGCAGGAGAGCGAGTCGCTCGCGGTCGCCTTCAAGCGGGCCTTCAACATCACCAAGGACGTCGCCGTCGGGCCGGTGGATCCCGCGCTCTTCACGCAGCCCGAGGAGGGCGCGTTGTGGGATGCGTGGTCGGCCGCGCGTCCCGAGGTCGAGGGAGCGATCGACGAGGGCGCGTACGAGCGGGCGCTCGTGCGGACCGCGGCGCTGCGGGGTCCGATCGATCGGTACTTCGACAAGGTCTTCGTCAACGTCGACGACGCGCGCATCCGCGACAACCGGCTCGGGTTGCTCGGGTCCATCGCCAAGACGGTCATGCGGGTGGCTCACGTGAACCTGCTGGTCACCGAGGCGCCCGCGAGCGCGACGCCATGAGGGACGCACCGTGACGGCCAGCACGCTCTACGTGCTCGGTGCGGGCGCGCCGGAGGGCGCGTCGTGCGACGACCCGGCGCTCGTCGGCGGCAAGGCGGCGTCGCTCGCGGTGATGGCGTCGCTCGGGCTCGCGGTGCCGCCCGGGATCGTCGCACCGGTGCCGACGGCCCGCGTCCTGGCCGCCTCCGGAGACGAGCCGGACGGCGCCCTCGATCGCTTCGTCGATCGGGCGCTCGCGTGGATCGAGCGGGCGAGCGGAAAGAAGCTCGGGCCCGGCGCCGAGGGGCTCTCGCTCGCCGTGCGCGGCGGTGCGGCGCAGTCCATGCCGGGCGCGCTGCCGACCGTGCTCGACGTCGTCGAGCGCACGGCGTTGCGCAGCGCGGTGCTGCGCGTGGCGTGCGCGCACCCCGACACCGCCGTGATCGTGCAGGCGATGGTGAGCGGCACCGAAGGCGACGGCGGAGCGGGGATCGCGCTGAGCCGCGACCCGCAGACGGGAGAGAAGCGCATCGCCGGCGAGTGGATCGCGCACGCACGCGGGCGCGACGTGGCAGACGGCAAGACCGTGCCCTCGCCGATCGCTCGGTCGCGCGACTCGCTCGAGGTCCAGGCGCCGGACGTCTTCGCGGAGCTCGTGAGCGCCTGCGCGGCGATCGAGGCGCGGCTGCGCGACGTCGTGGAGATCGAGCTCACCGTCGAGCGCGGGAAGCTCTGGCTGCTCCAGGCGCGTCCCGCGGCGGTCTCGCCGCGCGCGCAGGTCCGCATCGCGGTCGATCTCGTGCGCGAAGGTTCGATCGATCGCGCGACTGCGATCGGACGCGTGCCGGTCGAGGCGCTCGACGCGCTCGTGCGTCCGGTGGCGCTCGCTCCGGCGGCGCTCGCTGCCGTCGGCGTCACGCCGATCGGGACGGGGCTGCCCGCGAGCGCAGGCACCGCGACGGGCGTGGTCGTGGTGGACCCCGAGCGCGTGCTCGCGCGTGCGGCCAACGGGGAGGCCGTGATCCTCGTGCGCCGGGACGCGAGCACGGAGGACGTCGCAGGCATGCGCGCGGCAGTCGGGATCCTGACGTCGAGCGGCGGGCTGACGTCGCACGCCGCCGTGGTCGCGCGGGCGCTTCGCAAGCCGTGCGTGACGGCGGCGACGGACGTCATCGTCGACTACGCGGGCAGGCGGATGATCGGCAACCCGAGCGCCCCGCAGCGAAGCGAGGACGTGCGAGTCTCGCAGGGGGGCCCGGGGGGACGCGATGTCCCCCCGGCGCGGAACCCTCGGAGCGGATCGCAGCCGCCGGCGGTCGTTCGGGAGCCGGTCGTCGTCGCGGAAGGCGAGACCATCACGGTCGATGGGTCGCGCGGACACGTGTACGCGGGCGTGGTTCCGACGGAGCCGCAGTTCGAGCTCGTCGAGCTCGAGACGTTGCTCGGGTGGGCGGACGACCTGCGACGCGCGAGCGTGCTCGCGGAGGCGGGCTCCGTGATCGACGTCGCGGCGGCCATCGGCGCACGCGCCGACGGCGTGACGGTCGCGACGGCTGCGAACGCAGGCGAGGTCGAGCGCGCCGCGAGCGAGCTGGGGATGCGCGTCGTGCCCGCCGCCGACGCCGTTCGCGTGAGCGACGTGGCCGAGATCACGCGTGCGCTCTCCGACGGCGCGTCGGCCGTGTGCTGCATCCCGGCTCTCGTGCCCGCCGCGCGACTGGTCGCGGCCCGAGCGACGCTCGCCAGAGACGCGCCACGTTGAGCGCACGCCACCGCGACGACGACGAGGTGCCGTGGCCCGACGTGACGCCCTGGAGGTCGTCGTGGATCGTGTACGAGGACGACGACGTCATCGTCGTCGACAAGCCGGTCGGGGTCGCGACCCACGCGGTCGAGCACGGGCGCCGGGACGACTGCGTCTCGCGGGTGCGGGCGTATCTCGCGTCGCGAGACCACGTGCCCGAGCGCGACGTGTACCTGGGCGTGCACCAGCGGCTCGATCAGGACACCTCGGGCCTTCTTCTGATGGCGCGACGCCGCGAGGCCAACGCAGGGCTCGCGGCCGCCTTCGAGGGGCGTGCGGTCGAGAAGACCTACGTCGCCGGCGTCGTCGGATGGCCCGAGCGAAAGAGCAAAGGGGAGCTCGTCCATCGGCTCGCGCTCGACCGTGACGGAAGCATGCGCGTCGCGCGTCCGGGCGATCGCGACGTGCTCGATGCGCGGGCGCGCTTCTCGGTGATCGCGCGCCGCGGCGACCGGGCGCTGGTCCGTCTGTCGCCGGTCACGGGGCGCACGCACCAGCTGCGCGTGCAGGTGTGCGCGGTCGGCGCGAGGATCGCGGGCGACCGCACGTACGGTCCGCTCGGGCGCGCGAGCGAGTCGGACCCGCCGCGGCTCTTGCTGCACGCTGCGCAGCTGGCGATCCCGCACCCGGAGACGGGCACGCGGCTTCGTGTGGCGTCACCCGTGCCGAGCGTCTTCGAGCGGTGGCTCGAAGGCGCACCGCTCGCGCAGCCGAACGAGCTGCGTGACCTCCTGCACGCGGCGGTGCAGCGCCGATGGCGTTGGCTCGAGCCGATCGGGCGCGCGGATGCGCCGACGACGGCCGTCCGCTTGGTCCACGGCGCAGGCGACGGGATGGAGGCTTGGTCGCTCGATCTGTACCGCCACGCGGAGCGAGCGACCGACCGATGGCTCGTCGCGACGCGCTGGATGGGATCCGCCCCGGACGAGGATGTCGAGCTTTCGTTTCTGTCTGCTTGCGAGGAGGCCTCGGTGCTCGGCGTCTACCTCAAGCGCCGGCCTCGCGAGAGCGCGCGAATCGTGGATGCGCGAGACGAGCGATGGGCTCCGCGCGCGCCCGTGCATGGCGTGCATGCCCCGGAAGCCTTCCCGATTCGTGAGCACGGCCTGCACTATCTGGTCTGGCTGGCCGACGGGCTCTCGACGGGGATCTTCCTCGATCAACGCGAGAACCGGCGCCGCGTGCGCGCGCTGGCCTCGCAGAAGCGGGTTGCCAATCTGTTTGCTTATTGTGGGGCATTCACCGTGGCTGCGGCAGCGGGCGGCGCCGCGTCGAGCGTGAGCGTCGACCTGTCGGCGACCTCGCTCGACCGGGCGCGCGAGAACCTCCGCGAGAACGGGATCGACCTGCGGCGGCACGCGCTCGTGGAGGCGGACGCGCTCGACTGGCTGGCGTCCGCGGCGGCGTCACGGCGCGACCGGTTCGACCTCGTGCTCGTCGATCCGCCGAGCTACGCGTCGTCACCGTCGGGCCGGCGCTTCGCGGTGGAGCACGACTACGCGACCCTCGCGGCCTCCGTCTACCGAGTGGTGGCGCCCGGTGGGCAGGCGCTCTTCTGCACGAATCACCGGAAGGTCGTGCGCGCGAAGCTGCGGCGTTGGCTGCACGAAGCAGCTCGCGCAGCGGGTCGGACGGTGGCGCAGATGAAGGATCTGCCCGATCCGCCGGACTATCCCGCCGCGCCCGGGTGCGAGCCGCACCTGAAGTCCGTGCTCGTCCGGCTCGAGTGACCG
>JADZFZ010000860.1 GCA_020854145.1 Deltaproteobacteria bacterium
GACCTTGTTGCACGCGCGTCATCATCTCGGTCGACAGCGGCGTGGTGGCGACGGCGGCGACCACCGCTGCGGGCGCCGGGGCCCCAGGGTCCGTGGCCGGGATGGTCGAAGCGGCGCCGGCCGGGGACCGGAGCACGACCACGACGGCGACGCCGGTCGCTGCGACGGCAGCGACGAGGGCGGCGACGAGGGCGACGATCAGCCACCGCACGGAGCGCGACGTCGGCGCTTGCGCGGCGACCACCGCCGCGGGCATCGCGGCGGCGGCTGGTTGCCCGATCGCACCGGTGGGCGGCAGCGGTTGCGGGATCGCACCGGTGGGCGGCAGCGGTTGCGGGATCGCACCGGTGGGCGGCAGCGGTTGCGGGATCGCACCGGTGGACGGCGACACGACGGGAACCGCGGCGGAGGACACGACGGGAACCGCCGCGGAGGAGGTCGCGACGGTCGACGATGGGTGATGGCTCGACGCAGCGGGCGAGCTGCCCAAGGACGAGAGCACGGGTGGCGTCGTGGGCGCCGCCGCCCCCGCGCCTCCGCTGCCGTCGAGGGGATTCGCTCGTGCTCCGGGCTCGACGGGCGCGCGCAGATCGGTCTGCTGGGTCGCGTAGCTGCCGCCGCGCCTCCGCTGCATCGTGTCCCACGAGGACGGTTCCACGACTGTGCGCAGAGCGGCTGCGAGCGCGTCGGCGTCGTCGTGTCGTGCGAGCGGGTCGCTCGACATCGCGCGCGCGATGACGTCGGAGAGCGCACGCGGCACGTCCGATCGGAACGCGTGCACCGGCGCCGGCACGTCGTCGAGGACCAGCCACGAGTCGCGCGGAGGTCGTCCCGTCAGGCATGCGTAGAGGACGGCCGCGGCGCCGTAGAGATCCGTGCGGTGATCGAGCCGGCCACCCTTCGCCTGCTCGGGAGCCATGTACGCGGGCGTGCCGAGCGTCGCGCCGCGGCCCGTGAGACGCGTCGGGTCGAGGTCCTCGAGGATCCGCGAGAGACCGAAGTCGAGCACCTTGACGACCTCGTTCCCTTCCACGGTCACCGCGAGGAACACGTTGGCCGGCTTGAGGTCGCGGTGGATGACGCCGTGGCGATGGATCGCCGCGAGCGTCTCGAGCAGGTGCGTCCCGATCCACAGCGTCTCGCCGACGTCGATCTGGCCGAGGCGCGCGATCCGTGCGTCGACCGACTCCCCGTAGAGGTGCTCCATCACGAGGAAGGCGCCCATCGCGGGGTCCACCTCGAAGTCGAGCATCTCGACGACGCCCGTGCCGCCGACGGTGGCGGCGAGTCGAGCCTCTTGCTGGAACCGCTCGATCGCCGTCGGGTTCCGCAGCAGGCCGGGCGCGAGCAGCTTGATGGCGACGCGGCGTCCGACCGCCAGGTTGGTGGCCGCGTAGACCGCGCCCATCCCGCCCACGCCGAGCAGGCCGTCGAGCTTGTACCGGTGCCCGAGGGGCTTGCCGACGAGGATGCGCGCCCAGGCGTGACGGTCGTCGTCCATGGTCACGCCCGGCGTCGCGCTCGGGCGATCACGGAGCGGTGCATCGACCGGCCGCTGCGCATGCCGAGGTTGACCCTACCCGAAGATCGGCTCGACCGACGCGCACCTTCCACGTCCGGCCCATCAGTCAACCGACCGGACGCGTTGCGCCCGAGTGCGCGCGCCACGGTCGTGAGGCAGGCTGAGCCGGATGCAGAGCGAAACGGAGATCGTCGTGTTCGACGGGGCCACACCGCACGTGGACGATCGGGAGATCGAGACGCTGCTGCAGAAGGTCTACGTCGGCGAGGGATTCACCGATCCCGAGATCGCGAAGACCGCGTTCGTCGCGGCGACGGTTCGGGGGCGAGGGCGGGTCTTCGCCGTCCGCGACTCCGAGAGCGCCGAACTGATCGGGATGGTGATCCTCGCTGCGCCGAGCTCGCGCATGTGGCGCGTCGACGACGAGCGCGAGGCGGAGGTGCACCTGTTGGCCGTCTCGCAGGACCATCGCGAGTCCGGGGTCGGACGTGCGCTGATCGAGGCGGTCGTACGTGCTGCGCGAGCCGAGCGTTACGTGCGGCTCGTGTTGTGGACGCAGCCGACGATGCACGCTGCCCAACGTCTGTACGAGCGTTGTGGCTTCGTGCGCTGCACGCAGCGCGACTGGGCGCGGAACGGGCGCCCGTTCTGGGTCTACGAGCTCGTGCTGTGATTGGCCCATCCCGGTGTCGCGCGCGACGACGATTGAACCGATGCGCTCCGCGCAACCGTATACTGCCGCCCCGTGCGGACTCCGCGGCAGGGGTGACGGATGGTTGGCGACGACGCGGGCAAGAAGCCGACGGCTCCGTCGCGACGACGATTCCTCCGTCTCGGGATCGGAGGCGGCGCGGCGTTGGGTCTCGGCGGGCTCTTTCTCTGGCACACGAGCGGGTACGACGTGCCCCAGGACGTGGCGCGCGAGCTCGTCAGCCTGAGCCCCAAGGAGCTGCTCGTGATCGAGGCCGTCGCCGGGCGGATGCTTCGCGGCGACTCGCCCGACTGGCCCGATCCGCACGCCATCGGCGTGGGTCTCGCGATCGATCGCGCGGTCTCGCGCCTCGACGAGGCGAGTCGAACGGACCTCGTGCGGCTGTTGCACCTGCTCGAGCACGGGCTGCCCCTCTCCGCGGGCAAGGGCTCGCGCTTCACGCGACTGTCGGGCCGAGACCAGGACGACGTGCTCGCGTCGATGGAGTCGAGCTCCATCCTCCTGCTGCGCGGCGCGTTCGAAGGGCTCAAGAGCCTCTGCGCGCTGGCCTACTTCTCGGACGCGCGCACGTGGGACGCGATCGGCTACGACGGCCCGCTCGTCGGTCGTCCCGTCGAAGGCTGGTTCGATGCCGCGCGTCTCGGGCGCGCGACGCGTCGGGGGCCGCGTTGAGCGGACGAATCGTCCGAGGTCGATCGCTCTCCGGCGAGCATCGCATCGAGACCGACGTCGTCGTGTGCGGCTCCGGGGCCGGCGGATCGATGGCGGCGCGCGAGCTCGCGCGTGCGGGCCTCCGCGTCGTGCTGCTCGAAGAGGGCGGCGACCACTTGCCGCGCCACTTCACGCAGCGCGAGGACGAGATGATCCCCGAGCTCTTCCAGGAGGCCGGAGGCCGCCGCACCGACGATCTCGCCGTGCTGGTGCTCTCCGGCAAGGGGCTCGGCGGATCGACGATCCACAACACCAACCTCTGCAAGCGCACGCCGCCCGAGATCCTGGCGCACTGGCGCGACGACCTCGGCCTCGAAGGGCTGGGCGACGGCGTCATGAATCGCGCATTCGAAGAGGTGGAGCGCGATCTCGGCGTGCGTCCCATCGCGCTCGACCAGACGAGCCGCGCGAACGAGCTGGTCAAACGCGGCACCGAACGGCTCGGATGGCGCGGCGCGCTCCTGTCGCACAACCGCGATCAACAGTGCGTGGGAAGCGGCTTCTGCGAGCTCGGCTGCGCGTACGACGGCAAGCTCAACGCGCGCCGCATCGTGATCCCGCAGGCCGTCTCGGCCGGCGCGACCGTGTACTCGGATGCGCGCGTGGACCGCGTCGAGCACGACGGCACGCGTGTGTCCGGGGTGAGCGCGACGTTGACCGACGGGCGCGGAAGGGCCCACGGCACGCTGCACCTTCGCGCGCGCGCCGTGTGCCTCGCCGGGAGCGCGATCGGCTCGGCGACGATGGCGATACGCAGCGACATCCCCGATCTGCACGGGCAGCTCGGCACGCACCTGCGGATCCACCCTGCCGCGGTGGTCGCCGGCGTGTTCGACGAAGAGGTCGCCGCGTGGCGCGGGATCCCGCAGGCGTGGGAGTGCACGGAGTGGCTCGATCTCCGCCCGGGATCGACGCGCCGCGTGTGGCTGATCCCGTCCTTCGCGCACCCGGTCGGCACCGCGTCGCTCACGCCGGGGTTCGGTCCCGCCTGGCTCGGCGCGATGCGGCGTTACCCGCGGATCGTCGCGATCGCGGCGATGGTGCACGACGAGACCGCCGGGCGCGTGTACCTCGACGGCGACCGGACGCGCATCGCGTACGTGCCGATCGACGCCGATCGCGAGCAGCTCGCGCTCGGCGCGAGACAAGCGGCACGGCTGCTCCTCGCGGCAGGGGCACGCGAGGTCACGGTGCCCGCGATCCCGCCGATCGTCGTGCGACGGAGCCGAGATCTCGCAGCCATCACGCGTGAGCGCTTCACGCCGCACGACGCGAAGCTCTCCGCGGTCCACCCGATGGGCACGCTGCGCATGGGCCGCGATCCGGCGAGCTCGGTGGTCGACGCGCGCGGCAAGCACCACCAGCTCCGCGGTCTGCGCGTGACCGACGGATCGTTGTTCCCCACGTCGCTCGGCGGCCCGCCGCAGATCTCGATCTACACGTTCGCCCTCAAGGTCGCGCGCGATCTGGTCGAGGAGCTGGCGCGCTGAGCACGAAGATTTTCTCTCCACCCTGCGGGTGCGGGTGCGTATCCTCCGCGCGCGAAGGAGGACCGATGCGCGCGTTCGAGCACATGGCCCACTACGGATACGGCGAGGTGCACTTGCGCCGCGACGCCGGCACGGGACTGCGAGCCATCGTCGCAATCCACGACAAGCGGCTCGGTCCGGCGCTCGGCGGATGCAGGTTCATCCACTACGACACCGACGAGGACGCGCTCATCGACGCGCTGCGGCTCGCGCGCGGCATGACGTACAAGGCGGCGCTCGCCGGCCTCAACCACGGCGGCGGCAAGGCCGTGTTGGTCAAGCCCGCGGGGCAGTTCGATCGGGGCGCGCTGTTTCGCGCGTTCGGGCGATTCGTCGAGGATCTCGGCGGCCACTACATCACCGCCGAGGACAGCGGCACCGGTCTCGACGACATGGAGACCGTCCGCACGGTCACGCGTCACGTCGTCGGCGTCGATCCCGCGCACGGCGGCTCGGGAGATCCATCGCCCTTCACCGCGCTCGGCGTGCGCCGCGGCATCGAAGCCTGCGTGAAGTTCGCGCTCGACAGAGACACCCTCGAGGGTGTCCACGTCGCGGTGCAGGGCGTCGGGCACGTCGGCTACCACCTGTGCGTGGAGCTGGCCGCGCTCGGCGCGAAGCTGACCGTGGCCGACGTGGATCCCCACAAGTCGGAGCGCGCGCAGCGGGAGCTCGGCGCATCGGTCGTCGAGCTCGACGAGATCTACGGCGTCAAGTGCGACGTCTTCGCGCCGTGCGCGCTCGGCAGCGCCATCAACGACGCGACCATCTCGCGCCTGCAGTGCGCGATCGTCGCGGGCGCCGCCAACAATCAGCTCGCCGAGCCACGGCACGGCGATGCGCTCATGCAACGCGGCATCCTTTACGCGCCCGACTACGCCATCAACGCCGGAGGCCTCATCAACGTCGCGCAGGAGGTGAAGGGCTACGACGCCAACCGCGCGCGCGAGCGGACGCTGAAGGTCTACGACACGATCTGGGAGATCGCCGAGCGCGCCAAGAAGGCGATGGCGCCCACCTATCGCATCGCCGACGCCATCGTCGAAGAGCGCCTCGC
>JADZFZ010000861.1 GCA_020854145.1 Deltaproteobacteria bacterium
CCGACGGCTTCGCCAACGTTTCGCCGCGCGCCCGCCCTGCGCCGCCGCGATCACCGGACCCGCCGGACGGCGGTCCGCCTCCGTCCGGCGATTCGGGGCCTCCACCGATCGATGGAGGTGCGCCGGATTCCGGCTCGGCCGTCGACGCGGCGCCCGCGCCGTCGAGCGGCGACGAGGGCGGTTGTGGATGTCGCGTCGCGGCGCGCGAGTCTCGAGCGCGGCCAAGCGCTGCGTGGGCTGCGGTGATCGCCGCCGCGTTCGCCGTTTCGTGGCGTTGCGCACGTCGTCGCGTCCACCGCTGATCTGCGGGCGCTGGGCTCTTCGTCAGATCCGCGTGCGGAAGACGGCCGCGTGGTCGCGGTAGGGCAACCTGGTCTCGCGCGCCGTCAGATACGCGGAGGCCTTCGCCGAATCGAGGCTGTCGCACGCCGGCAACGCCATGAACGCAACCGTCGTTCTCATCACGTCCCCCGTCGTAGTGGGAGAGCATGCTGGGCTCCGCGAGGGGCGCGTCAACGCGCGAACGTCGCCGCATGTGCGTACGCAGCGGGCGCGATGTGCCCTTCGCCGTCGTCGGGCTCGCGCGAGAGGCCCATCGGATGAACACCAAAAAAGAAAACCCCCGACAGGGGGCGACCTGTCGGGGGGCGGGCAGCGAGGGGGCGACCACACTACCCTCGCGCGCCCCGGGAGGTTGGGGCGCGCAGGGCCGGCAGGGAGGCGCCGGCCCATCGATCGATGAGCTATCGCTCGTCCTCTTCGTGCTGGTCGAAGAGGAACTCGTGCTCGGACATGTGGCTCACCTCGGCGTAGAGATCGTCCAAATTGAAGCCGATCTTGTGGCCTGGCTTGAGCTCTTCTCGTTCGAAGTCCTCGATGCTCCGATACGTCTTGGGCACGCGCATCGACGTCAACCCTCCTCTTCGGGTGGACCGGTCCAGAGCCGAGCCCTGGGGCGACGTCGCCTGCGCCACCCTCCCGGGGTGGTTCCGTGTCCTACATGTGCTCACAACCTACCACCGCGTCTCGTGATCACAAGAAATCGACACACGTCCCGACCGCCGCGCGACGCTTCTCTCCGCACGCGAGGAGCGCGGTGCGGCGCGCCGCGACGGCGCCTCTTGTGGCCCGGGATCCCCCGGGCTAGAAACCGGCGCCCATGGCGAAAGTCATCGCAGTCGCGAACCAGAAAGGCGGCGTCGGGAAGACCACGACGACGGTCAACCTCGCCGCAGGTCTCGCGATCGCGGAGCAACGCACGCTCGTCATCGACATGGACCCGCAAGGAAACGCGGGCTCGGGCCTCGGTCATCCGAAGCGCACGCTGACGCGTGGGGTCTACGACGCCCTGATCGGCCGACACCCGCTGGCCGAGGTGATCGTCCAGACGGACGTCGCGCAGCTCGGGCTCGTTCCCGCCACCGAAGACCTCGCAGGCGCGGAGGTCGAGCTCGTCGAGCTGTCCGATCGGGCGACGCGGCTCCGACAAGGGCTCGAGACGCTGCGGGACGACTACGACTTCGTGCTGCTCGATTGCCCGCCGTCGCTCGGCCTGCTGACGGTCAACGCGCTCGCAGCGGCGGACATCGTGCTCGTGCCGCTGCAGTGCGAGTACTACGCGCTCGAGGGCCTCTCGTCGTTGCTCGGAACCGTCGAGCGCGTGCGCGCGTCGCTCAACCCGCGACTCTCGATCGGAGGCGTGCTGCTCACGATGTTCGATCCGCGCAACAACCTCGCCCATCAGGTGGCCGAAGAGGTCAAGCGCCACTTCCACACGTTCACGACGGTGATCCCGCGCAACGTGCGCTTGTCGGAGGCACCCGGGTTCGGGCGTCCTGCGATTCTGTACGACGTCGCATCGAAGGGATCGCAGGGGTACTTGAGCCTCGCGCGCGAGATCCTCGAGTCGCGCGCCGCGTGAGCCGATGAGCACCAAGGATCGCGAAGCCGGCAAGCCCCGTCGCGCGCTCGGACGAGGGCTCGATGCGCTGCTGCCGGTCCCCGCTGCCGCTCCTGCGCCGCCCGAGCCGGGCAAGTCGCTGCTCACGGTGCCGATCGAGGAGATCGCGCCCCAACGTGGTCAGCCGCGACGTCGATTCGACGACGCGTCGATCGATCTCCTCGCCGCCAGCATTCGCGAGCACGGCATCCTCGAGCCGCTGCTCGTGCGCAAGTCCGCTGGCCCCGAGGGGCAGCCGTACGAGCTCGTGGCCGGAGAGCGTCGGTGGCGCGCCGCACAGAAGGCCGGCATCCACGAGGTGCCCGTCCTCGTACGCGACGCGACGCCGGTCGAGGCGTTCGAGCTCGCGCTCGTCGAGAACCTGCAGCGCGAGGACCTCAACGCGGTCGAGATCTCGCAGGGCTACCGGCGGCTCATCGAGGATCACGGCTATACGCAAGAGACGCTCGCGTCTCGCGTCGGCAAGGACCGCAGCACGATCACCAACTCGCTCCGGCTTCTGAAGCTGCCGGCGCTGGTCCTCGAGCTGATCGCGATGGGCAAGCTGTCCGAAGGGCACGGTCGCGCATTGCTCGGTGCGCCGACCGACGCCGCGATGACGAAGCTCGCTCACGCCGCGGTCGAGGGCGACTGGAGCGTGCGCGAATGCGAGCGTCGTGCGCGCGCCGCAGCCAAGGCCAAGGAGCCTGCGACCGAGACCGAGAAGAAGAGCGCCAACGTACGCGACCTCGAGGCCCGGCTCTCCCGGTCGCTCGGCAGCAAGGTCCGCGTGGCCGACAAGCAAGGTCGCGGCAAGATCACGATCCCGTTCGTGAGCTACGACCAGCTCGACGAGATCCTCGAGAAGATCCTCGAGTGACCTGCCGGATGGCGCGGGACCTCGTCGCGCCCGCGGGCAGCAACGCTTGGTCCCGGCGCTCCTGACATCACGGTGGCAGGAGCGAGCCGACTCGACGGGAGCTCCTGACGGCACGCTGTCAGGAGGGGGCGAGTACGAAGTGCTCTCCGAGACGTCGCGCTGAGGGCCGTGAATCCTTCGGGTTCGCGGCGGGGGCGACCGCACCCCCGTCCGCCGCGTCGTCGCTTCGCTGCGGCGTCGGCTCACGCGAGCTCGAGAAGGAGAGGTCATGAAGGTTCAACGGCTCGTTCCCATGGTCACGACCGATCGCATGACGGAGTGTCAGGCGTTCTACACGACGAACTTCGGCTGCCACCCGACGTTCGAGAGCCCGGGATACGTCGGGCTGCGTTTCCCGGGCGGAACGGAGATCGGCATCATGAAGCCCGACGCGGACGCGTCGTGCAGCTACCAGGGTGGCGTCTCGTTCGGGCTCGAGGTTGCGGACGTGGACGCCGAGCACGCGCGCCTCGTGGCCGCCGGAGTCCCCATCGTGCGGCCGCTCCAGGACAACCCGTGGGGCGACCGCAGCTTCATGGTCAACGATCCGGCGGGCGTCGGCGTCTACGTGCACCGGCCCATCGCGCTCGCGGACGAGTACAAGAAGTACCTCAAGGCATGACGCGGCTCCTCCGCACGCGTATCGAGTAGCTTGGTGCGCGTGCGGCGCGCCGATCGACTGTTCGAGCTCATCCAGCTCATCCGCCAACGCAAGGTCGCCACGGCGTCGTGGCTCGCGCGCGAGCTCGGCGTCTCCGAGCGGACGGTGTATCGCGACGTCCGCGATCTCGTCCGCTCGGGCGTGCCGATCGAAGGCGAGGCGGGCGTCGGCTACGCGCTTCCGCGAGGGTTCGACCTGCCTCCTCTGATGTTCACCCGCGACGAGATCGAAGCGCTCGTGCTCGGCGCCCGCATCGTGCGGAGCTGGTCGGACCCCGCGCTCTCGAAGGCCGCGACATCGGCGCTGTCGAAGGTCGAGGCGGTCGTGCCCGAGCGGCTGAAGACGCGCGTCGCCGATGCGTTGCTCTTCGCGCCCGGCTTCCACGTGCCCGCGGTCATCGCGGCGCACTTCGGTCCTCTTCGTCGGGCGCTCGACCAGACGCGGCGCGTCCGATTCGGTTACACGCGCGGCGACGGTACGGCGAGCGCGCGGACGGTGCGTCCGCTCGGGCTCTACTTCTGGGGGCCGGGGTGGTCGCTCGCGGGTTGGTGCGAGCTGCGAAACGACTTCCGCAACTTCCGACTCGATCGGATGCGCGACGTGACCGTGCAGGACGCGTTCGACGTCGAGCCCGGCAAGCGCCTCGAAGACTACATGGCAGCCATGGAGCGCGAAGGCGCCGAGCGCGACTGACGTCGCGTGGCGCGCCGCGTTCGCGAGGCGCGCCCTCAGGAAGCGACGGCGGCCTCGGCTGCCTGCACGGTGTTCGCGAGCAACATCGCGATCGTCATCGGGCCGACGCCGCCGGGCACCGGAGTGATCCAGCTCGCACGTTCGACCGCGCCCGCGAAGTCCACGTCACCGACCAGCTTCCCGTCATCGTTCCGGTTGATCCCGACGTCGATGACGACCGCTCCCGGCCTGATCCAGTCGCCTCTCACGAGGGCGGGTCGTCCCACCGCCGCCACGACGATCTCGGCCTCGCGCACGACGTCGCCGAGATCCCGCGTCTTGGAGTGCGCGATCGTGACCGTCGCGTCGCGCGCGAGGAGCAGCTGCGCCATGGGCTTGCCGACGATGGTGCTGCGGCCGACGACGACGGCGCGCGCGCCCGCGAGCGACACACCGGTCTCGTCGAGCAGACGCATGCACCCGGCGGGAGTGCACGACACGAGGCACGGACGACCCGACGCCAGGCGACCGACGTTGACCGGGTGGAAGCCGTCGACGTCCTTCTCCGGCGCGACGGCATCGAGCACCGCGGTCGTATCGATGTGCTTAGGTAAGGGCAGCTGCACGAGCACCCCGTCCACCGACGCATCGGCGACGAGCCCCCGCACCTTCGCCAGCACGTCTTGGGTGCTCGACGAGGCGGGCATGCGGTGGAGCACGCCGCGCATGCCGGCTTCTTCGCACGCTTTTGCTTTATTGCGTGTGTAGACGACCGAGGCTGCGTCGTCCCCGACCAGGACGACCTCGAGCCCCACGAGCCGTCCATGTCGGATCCGGAAAGCCGACGCGCGTTCGGCTACTTCCTTGCGGACTTTCGCGGCGATTGCCTTGCCGTCGAGAATCGTGGCTGTCATCGCGCACGCCTTATAGCACCTCGCAGGCGTGCTTCGATGCGCACGGGGAGTACCCGTTATTTGCGTTTGACGAGTGGCGTCTCAGGGCAGCACGATCGTCGTGAAGGTGGCTGCATCGGCCCTGACGGGGATCTCGCCGCACGCTTCCGCGGTGTCGGTCGCGTCGCGCACGCACACCGAAGGGCGGCCGGGCGGAACCTCGTAGAAGGCGATCGCGCCGGCGGCACCCGTCACGGTCGCAGCACGCTCGAAGGTGCCCGCGAGGTCGTAGAAAGGACCGACGCCAATCGGAGCCGAGCTCACGACGACGCTCTCGCGCGACGCGCCGGTCGAGTCCACGACTCGGATGAAGAGCGCGGCTCCCGTCCCGGTGTGCGTGGCACCGACGGCCGCGGCCTCGTCGACGAGGAAGCCCTGCTCGATCGCGAACACGCGGGCTGCCGTGCGGGAGGTCGCGAGCGTGGCCGTCTCGACGAGCGCACCCGCCGCACGAACGGTCAGGTAGAGAGGAGGGCGCGCGGTGACTCCATCGAGGACGAAAGCACCGGACGCCTCGGATGTGACGGGCGACGCTCCGTCGGCCGAGACGACCGCGCCGCCGAGCGAGGTCCCCGTGCGCGTGACGACGTTCGACAGCTGCACGACCGATCCGCGAACCTGATCCGCGGCGGCGCCCGAGTCGGTCGCCGCCGAGTCGGCCATCGACCCGTCGGCTGCGCCCCCACCGCCGTCCCGGTCTCCGCCTCCGCCCGGCGTGACGGGTGGCACCTCGCCGCACGCCGGCTCCATGCAGCGCGCGGGCGGCGGACGCTCGACGTCTTCCTTCTCGCACGCGGCGCTCGGCGACACCGCCGCGAGCAGCGCGATGCAGGCGAACGCGCGAAGGCGACGTCGCGCGTTCATCCGACGCTCGCAGGCGTGCTCGTGTCCGCGGGCTTGCGGCGCAATAGGAGCAGCGTGACCGCCGCCGCCAGCGCGATCAACAAACCGACCAGCTGCGACGTCGAGAGCAGGATCGGCTGGGACTCGGGAAGGGCCAGCAGGTCGGCGACGGGCGGGATCGGGATCCGCGCGACGAAGCCGCGCAACATGTCGCCGCGAAAGATCTCCACGACGAAGCGCAGGACCGGATAGAGCGCGACCCACGTCAGCGCGATCTGTCCGTGGTAGCGCTTGCGGGGCCACAGAAAGACCAGCAGCCCGAAGATCAGCAGCTCGCCGCCGCCGTCGTAGAGCTGCGTCGGATGCAGGTGCGGCGTCGTGTCCGGCAGCCGACCGTCGACGGGCGCGGTGATGGTCTCCATGTACGCCAGCGACCCGGGAGGAAAGGCAGCCCCGAACCCGCCGGCTCCCGGATGCCCGTAGCAGCAGCCGGCGAAGAAGCAGCCGAGCCGGCCGAACGCGTGCGCGATCGCGAGAGCCGGGGCCACGCAGTCGGCCAGAGCGAGCGCGGGCAGCTTGCGGCGGACGGCGATCACGACGGCGCCGGTGACTGCGCCGATCACACCGCCGTAGAAGACGAGACCCCCTCGCCAGAACGCGAGCACCGCAGGGATCTCGATCGCCTTGCCGAAGATCGTCAGCGTCTCGGGCGGCAGCTCGAGGTACGTGCGGAGGTTGACGACGATGAAGAGGACGCGCGCGCCGAGAAGCGCGCCGAACACGATCCAGAACGCGACGTCGAGCTGCGACTCGAAGGAGATGCCGACCTTCCGCGCGTTCTTCATCCCGACGAGGATGCCGACCACGAACGCGGTCGCGACGAGCGCGCCGTATGCTGGCAGGACGTCGAAGAGGAACGGGCTCACGCGGCACCCGTCGCGCGAAGCAGTCGCTGCGAGCGGCGCGTGAGCGCGACCCACAACGGGACGGCCGCGGCTGCCGCTGCGAGGCTCAGGATCTGGGACGTCGAGAGCTGGAGCGCGCCGCCGCGATCGTCGGCGCGCAACGTTTCCACGGCGAAGCGCGCGATCGCGTAGAGGATCACGAAGCTCAGGAAGACCTGCCCGTCGAATCGCTTGCGCGGCGTCACGACGAACAGTGCGACCGCCGCCACGACGAGACACGCCAACGCTTCGTAGAGCTGCGTCGGATGCACCGGAAGCGACGCCATCATCTCGTGGGCGAGCTGGCCTGCGCGAAACTGCGCTTCGCTCGCGGCGGAGCCCGGCGGAAAGACGACGGCGAGCCAGCCGTGGTGCTCGGTCCCGAAGCAGCAGCCGCCGAGGAAGCAACCGAGGCGTCCGAAGAAGAGGCCGAGCGGCACCGCGAATCCCGCCGCGTCGGCCGCCTTCAAGAACGGGAAGCGCTCGCGGCGCAAGAACCACCACGCGTAAACGCTCGCGACGACGAAGCCGCCGTAGTACGTGAGCCCACCGCGCCAGAACGCCGCCCAGGCGAAGCAGTCGCCCTCGGCCGGATGACACTGCCCCGCGGCGGCGTCCCACACGCCACCGAAGCCCGTCGACTCGCACCGCGCACGGCTGACGCGCCAGACCACCTTCGCGGGGTCGACGCAGAGGTTCACGTAGTCGAAGAAGTACCCGTCGGCGATCACGTGCAGCAGGCGCGCGCCGAGCACGCCGGCGATGAGCGCGTGCAGGCCCAGGTCGATCATCACCTCGCGATCGAGGCCCCACTTCTTCGTCGCGCGCGCCGCCGAGAACGTGGCCAGCGCGAACCCGACGACGAGCAGCGTGAAGTACGCGGGCAGGCTCTCGTCGAGAATCGGGACACGGACGAGCTCGGGGAACACGTGGGGGATTCCTACGCCTACGCCGAGGGAGGATCGAGTGGCTTCTCGCGCGCGGTGCCCGAGCCGTCGGCGACGGCGGAGACCGTATCGGCCGCGCTCGTCGGTCCCGCGGCGGCATCCGACGCGCTGGCTGGCGCAGCCGCGGGAGCGTCGAGCTCCTTCGGGGCGCGCAACGAGTCGATCACGACGAGCGCGAGCCCGACGGTCACGCCGATGTCCGCGACGTTGAACGTGGGCCACGACCGCGCGCCCACGTGCAGGTCGAGGAAGTCGACGACGTAGCCGAGCCGCAGCCGGTCCGTGAGGTTCCCGATCGCACCGCCCGTGAGCAGCGAGAGCGCGACCCCGACGAGCGGCCTGCCACGCGCGCCGATCCCGACGATCACGAGCGCCACGATCGCGAGCGCGGTCGCTCCGACGAAGACCGGGTAACGCACCCGCGCGTCCGCCGTCCGCAGGAACCCGAAGGGTCCGCCACAGTTCTCCGCGTACTTCAGCCTCAGCACCGGCAAGACCTCGATCCGGCGCGTCGGCATACGCTCGGTGCGCGTGAATCCGGACCCGTCGGGGACGCAGACGTCCACGAGCTGCGTCGGCGGACGCGCCGAGCTGAGGCTCGAAGCCGCCCACGCCTTGGTCGCGAGATCGATCGCCGCGACCAGCGCCGCGACCGCCATCAACAGCACGAGACGTCGCACGCTGCCGAGCTGCTGGATCACACGACACCCGCTTCCGGACGCCGTGCGCAGCGCCGGGCCAGGCTCACGAGTCGACCTTCTCCTCGCGCTCCGCAGCTGCCTCGGCCGAGCGCGCGGACGACGACTTCGCCGCCGCGGCCTTCGCGGTCTCGGCCTCGGTCTCCGCCTTGGGCAGCCGCACCGGGAAGATCAGGTCGTAGACGAGCAACACGAGGCCGAAGGTGATCCAGACGTCGGCGATGTTGAACGTCGCCCAGCGGAAGACGTCCTTGTAGTGCAGCTGGACGAAGTCGATGACCTCCCCGTACAGAACGCGGTCGATGAGGTTGCCGACCGCGCCGGCGAGGAGCAGGGCGAGCGCCCACTTCAACGCGCGCTGAAGCTCGTGGGCCTTCTGGTAGAGACGGCCGATCAGGCCCATCGCCGCGATGGTCGCCACGACGAACAGGATTCTCCGCGTGGTCGGGTCGAGCGAGGCGCCGAGCGAGAAGAACGCGCCCGGGTTCGTCGAGTAGTTGAGGTTGAAGAAGCCGTCGATGACCGTGTGGAACCGAATCGGCTTGAGGTGTGTCGCCGCGAGGTACTTGGTCACCTGATCGGCGATGGTGCCGAGCACGACGACGATTCCCAGCAACGTCCAGCGGTTCTTCATGAAGCTCAACTCGCGCTCCTCTCGGCCAGCACCCGTGCGCATCGATCGCAAGGCCCGTCGGATCCCGTCGCCGGCACGCGGTGGCGCCAGCACCGCGGGCATCGGGGGTGGGGCGATCTATCGATCCGAACGGTCGTCGGCGTGCCCTCTGCGCCAGGCCGAAGCAAGACGTCTGCGACCGCGAGCGACTCGCACAGATCGAGGGCGAGCGGACCCAGCGACTCGATCGTCGTCGGAGGGGCGTCCACCAGGACCGTCGCCTCTCGTCGGTGTGCCAGCTCCTTGGACTTCACCTTCGGCTCGATGGCGGCGTTGACCGTGTCGCGCAACGCCAGCAACGCGGCGCCTTGCTGTACGAGTTGCTTATCTTCGCGTATGTCGGAAGCGCGCGGACACGTCGCGGAGAACACCGATGGGCCATCTCCGGCGCGACGCGGAAGGTGCTCCCACACGTCTTCGGCGGTGAAGCAGAGGATAGGCGCGATCGCCAGGGTCGTGGCGCGCGCGACCGCGTAGAGCACGTGTTGCGCGGAGCGCCGCTCGGGCGACTCGCGGCCCGCGCAGTACAGCCGATCCTTCAAGAGATCCAGGTAGAATGCGCTCCAGTCGTTGGTGCACACGTCGATCGTCGCGTGGTAGACGTCGCGGAAGTCGTAGCCTTCGTAGCCCTTCCACACGCGCTCCAGGTAGGTGCGCAGCCGCGCGAGCGCCCACCGATCGATCGGCACGAGCTCGTCCGGATCGGGAGCGTACGCGGGGTCGTAGTCGCGGAGGTTGCCGAGCGCGAAGCGGATGGTGTTGCGAATTTTGCGGTATGCTTCGCCCACCTGAGCGAGGTGGTCACGCGAGTAGCGGAGGTCGCCGCGATAGTCTTCGTACGCGGCCCACAAGCGGAGCAGCTCCGCGCCCTGATCGGCGATGAGCTTCTCGGGGTCGATGTAGTCGACCTTCTCGCCGGCGGCCCGACGTCGGTTGATCTCGCTCTTCGAGTAGGGGCGCCCGTTCTCGTCACCGACGAAGCCGTGCGTCAGCACCCGCTTGTAGGGGGCCGCACCGATCGCGGTCACCCCGACGAGGAGCGACGAGTGGAACCATCCCCGGTGCTGGTCCGAGCCCTCGAGGTAGAGATCGACGGGCGGCACGCCGTGGCGGACGTCGAAGCCCGTGCCGAGAAACGACGAGCCCGACTCGAACCAGACGTCGATGATGTCGGACTCCTTCGACAGCTCGGTACCGGAACACTTCGCACAGCGAAAACCTTCCGGCGACAGCTCGCGCGCGTCGCGAGCGAACCAGGCGTCGGCGCCTTCGCGCTCGAACAGCTTCGCCACGTGCTCGACGCTCTCGGGCGTCATGGTCGAGTCGCCACACGAAGCGCACTTGAAGGCCGGGATGGGAACACCCCAGCTCCGCTGCCGCGAGATGCACCAGTCCGGGCGAGCCTCGATCATGCCCCGGATGCGCTCCTTGCCCCACGACGGGATCCAGCCGCTGCCGAGCAGCGCGCGCTCGTCGTCGTCGCGCAGGTGGCGCCCGTCCGCGATCGCGTCGATCTCCGCGAGCGCCGCCTCGCGCAGCGTGCGCCCCGCGAGGGGACCTTCGGCGAACGGGTGGTCGAGCGCGACGAACCACTGCGCCGTCGCGCGGAACACGACGGGCTTCTTGGTACGCCAGCAGTGCGGGTAGCTGTGATGGACGACGAGGTCCGGTGGGCTCGCGAGCGCGCCGCTCTCGTGGAGGAAGGCGACGATCTTCGGATTGGCCTCGAAGACGTTCGTGCCTTTCCACTCGGGCACCTCGTCCGTGAAGCGGCCGTCGTCGTCCACCGGCGCGTACGCAGGCAACCCGTGCTTCTGCCCGAGCACGAAGTCGTCCTGGCCGTGACCCGGCGCCGTGTGCACGAGCCCCGTCCCCGCGTCCGCGGTCACGTGATCGGCGAGCAGCAGAGGCGAGTCCCGATCGATGAACGGATGACGTGCGACCACGCCGGCGAGCGCGGCGCCGCGCACCACGCGCTCGCTGGGCTTGCCCTCGACACGACACGCGCGAAGCACGCTCTCGACGAGCGGCACCGCGACCAACCAGGCTTCCTCGCGTCCAGCGGGCTCGACCAACGCGTACTCGAGCTCGGGGTGCACGGCGATCGCGAGGTTCGCGGGCAACGTCCAAGGAGTCGTCGTCCAGACGAGCGCCGAGATCGGCCGGCTGGTCTCGCTCGGCAACCCGAACAGCGAGGCGACCGTCGCGCGCGATCCCTCCGCGATCGGGAAACGCACGTAGACCGAGGGGTCGTCGCGGTCCGCGTACTCGACCTCCGCCTCGGCGAGCGCGGAGCGGGCGCCCCACGACCAGTACACGGGCTTCTTGCCCTTGTAGACGAGGCCCTGGCGCACGAAGGCCCCGAGCGCGCGGATGATCGCGGCCTCGTAATCCGGCGACATCGTGAGATAGGGCTCGACCCAGTCGCCGAAGACCCCGAGGCGCTTGAACTGCTCGCGCTGCCGATCGATCCAGCGCTCGGCCTCTTTCCGGCACGCCGCACGGAGCTCGAGCGGCGTGAGCGAGGCGCGCTTCGGGCCGAGAGCGCGCTCGACGTTGAGCTCGATCGGCAGACCGTGACAATCCCAGCCCGGCCTGAAGCCGCAGTGGCGCCCTGCGACGAGCTGCCATTTGACGACGAAGTCCTTCAGCGTCTTGTTGAGGATGTGGCCGTAGTGAATGTCGCCGTTCGCGTACGGAGGGCCGTCGTGGAAGACGAACCGCGGGCCGCCCTCGCGAGCGCGGAGCGCCGCACGGTAGACGTCGTGCTCCGCCCAACGCGCGAGAAACGTGGGCTCTCGTCGCCCGAGGTCGGCCTTCATCGGGAAAGCGGTCTCGGGCGTCAGGATCGTGTCGCGGTAATCCGCACCTTCGGACGCCATAGGCAGAGGCACCTATCACGACGCCGGGCAACGTGCAGCGTACGCGACGAGTGCTAGCGTCGGCGTTCCCCAGGCGGGTAGCTCAGCGGTAGAGCACTGGCCTTACAAGCCGGCTGTCGCAGGTTCGACCCCTGTCCCGCCTACCCCCTCTCTCCAGCGAGGCTTCGCGTGCCCACCGACTCCCGA
>JADZFZ010000862.1 GCA_020854145.1 Deltaproteobacteria bacterium
ATGGGCTCGACGGCCAGATGCCCCACGCTCTCGCCGCGTGCGAAGGCGGGGCAGCCGAGGTCACCGCTGCAGTCGATCCCGCCACGACCGCCGGGGGAGACGTCGCCGGCCGCTCCTTGCAGGTGCATCACGAGCACGGGGCGATCGAACGTCTCCTCGAGCACGCGCTCCATCGCGCCCGGGGCGTCGGTGCTCGCGTAGGGATTGTCGAAGTCGGAGATGATTCCGTGGACGCCGAACATCGGGAGCAGCGCCATGGGTGCGCCGTCCGCGGTGTCCACGCGAATGACGAATAGGTCGTGGTCCTTGCGATTCGCGCCGTTCGGCAAATCGTCGTTCTGATCGCGCCGGTCGTGCGAGACGACGTCGTCGGGGTCGAAATCGGGCTCGTGGTGAATGCCGATGCGCGCCGGGGATCGTGCGGCGAGCGCGGATTGGCAGGCCTCCACGATTCGCGTGACGAGGTGGTCGTAGGAGCGTTGGCGGAAACGGCCGAACCCGACGCCGAGCGCCGAGGTGGTCGAGAAATGCCCGAACGAGGAGTGGCTGTGGCTCGCCGTGATGACGACCTTGCCGCGATAATCGGGCCCGAGGCGCTCGGCGACGTCGAAGACGACGTTCTCGTCGGTCATCCCGAGGTCGGCTTTGACGAGCAAGAGGGTCTCGGAGCCGGCGGTCAATGCGAGGACCTTGATTCGCGGCGTGGTCTCGATGCCGATGGAGGGGACGAATGCTCCCGAGATCTCGACGAAGCGGCGGTCGACGGTGACCGACTCACCGAGGAAGCTGGCGCGAGCCGTGTAAGCGCCCAAGGCCGAGCCGACGGGCAGGCCGATGGGGACGTCGGCGACTCCGGCGGTCAGCGTCCCGTCGTCGAGGGGCCCGGTGGCGTTCGCGTTCGCCGGCGTCGGTTCGTAGTTGCAGTGCGCGGTGGACGCGACGATGGGAGGGCCGAGGTCGATCTCGGCATCGTCCGTCGATGCGTCGGGCTCGGGTCCGGCATCGGGCTCGACGACGTCGGGGCCCGGCCCGGTGTCGGGTCCGGGCGTGGAGGGGCCGTCGTCGTCGCCACAGGCGGGAGTGACCGCGAGGAGGAGGAGCGAGAGGGCTACTGCGTGCCGCATGAGGCCCGCATCGTCGCACGCCCGATCGAGTTGGCGGGAGCGATGGCGTGATGGATTGGAACTGCTCGCCTAGAAGTCGTGCAATTCCGATGGGTTGATCATGTCGATCCTGTCCCCCAGAATCGGGGGATGAAGAAGAGGGGGCAGGGGCCGAGCCAGCTGATGGATCTGTTCTTGTCGGTGGCGGACCTCGTGGGCGCGACGTCGGACAGGGATGTGGCCTCGCTCGCGGACGTGAGCGTGGAGAACGTGGCGAACTGGCGTTCGGGGGCGGTGAGCGAGTTCAAGCCGCACACGCTGACGGCCATCAAAGCGGGGCTCGCGGAGCGATTCGCGATGATGCGCGAGCAGGCGCTGGCTGTTCGCGATCGGGGAGAGCGGCTGAGCGCGATCGAGATCGAGGAGGGCTCGGGGCCGGCGGATCTGCAACGTCAGCTCCGCGACTCGGTGGGCTACGACTATCTGGGTCATCGATTCCTGTATTTCGATCCGCAGGGTGCGCTCGCCTGGGAGATGCTGATCAAAGCGGGCTACGGGCAGGATCGCTGGGTGCGCGGTGTCACGAGCTGCGCAGAGGCGTGGACCAGGCTCGAGAAGCCGAGCACGGCGCGCGCGACGACCAAACCGAGCGGAGTCATCGCGCGCGCGTTGGGTCTCGATCGAAAGACGCGCGGGCGCGGGATCGACGTGGTCAGCCTCGGCCCCGGAGAGGGCGAGAAAGAGGTTCACGTGTTGTCGGCGTTGCTCGCGATCGAGCGCGCGGCGCCGCAAGCGCTTCGTTGGATCGCGTACGTGCCGGTGGACGTCTCGATCCCGTTGCTCCTGCGCGCGGCGCGGAGCGCACGCGACGTCCTGGCCGGAGCGGAGCACGCGACGGTGCTGCCGATCTGCGCCGACTTCGAGGTCGGGAAGCTCGCGTTCCGAACGCGCCTGCCCACCGCGCGCCACGAACCGGATGCCGCGCTGCGTCTGGTGCTGGTGCTGGGCAACGTGTTCGGCAACCTGCGCGACGAAGAAGCGTTCGTGCGCACGAAGCTGGACGTGCTCACGCGCACCGGCGATCTCGTGTGGCTCGAGATCGCGAGCCGCCTCGACCGGATCGAGAGCGACCCGTTGTGGCGGCTGCTCACTCCCGACCGCGAGATCACCGCTGCCGAGACGAATCGACGGGTCCTGATCGAGGGGCCGTACCGGCGATGGGAAGCGGCGCTCGGTCGACCGCCGCGCGAGCTCGACGTTCGTGTCTGGCTGCGCGAGGACGACGAGACGACGCGCATCCCCGGCTCGTGCAACTTCTGTCACGACCTGGTGATCAAGGACGAGCGGCGAGCATGCACGATGCTCTACAGCCGTCGTTACCGAGAGAAGGAGCTCTGCGCGTGGCTCGACGACATGGGCTACGCGACGGAGAGCGTCGTCGCGGTCGAGGACGTCCGGCGCGAGCCGTTCGTGCGCCACCTGCTGCTACGCCGCCGTTGACCTCTCACAGGGTCGCTCCGACTCCCGATCCGCGGGGGTGCGCGGTCGCCCCGATCCGCGTCGAGGGGCGCGATCAGGTGCGTCGACGAGCTCGGCACGAACGGTCGCTCGGCACCCTTCAGACCTTCGAGAGGAACGTCAGCTGGAAGGTCGTGCCACCCGCACAGGCGCTCTGGACCTCCACCGCGGCTCGGTGGGACCGCAGGATGTTGCGCACGATCGAGAGTCCCAGCCCCGTCCCTCGACCCTCGGGCTTCGTCGTGAAGAATGGCTCGAAGATCATCGGCAGATTCTCGGGCGCGATGCCCTCGCCGTTGTCGTGGATCCGCACGATCACGCTCGCGTCGGGCCCTGCGTCGGTGGAGACGGTGATCTTCCCGTTCTCCTTCGAGACGGCGTGAACGGCGTTGGTCACCAGGTTGATGAACACCTGGTGCAGCTGGCTGCGGATCGCATACACGCTGCCGAGGCCGGACGCGTAGCGCCGTTCGATGGCGACGCCCTTCTCGTCGAGGAGGTGCTCGCAGAACATCAACGCTTCCTCGACCACTTGATCGAGCTGGAGCAACGTCGGCTCCTCCGAGCTCGGGCGTGCATAGGTCAGCAGGTCGCGCGTGAAGTTCAGCATGCGCTCGGCTGCGGCCACGACGCGTCCGAGCTTCTCGACGTCACCCTTGTCGCGGCCCTCGCGGGTCGCCTTCTTGAGGAGGTAGTCGCCGTAGACGGAGATGCTCGTGAGGGGGTTGTTGAGCTCGTGCACGACGCCGGCGGCGAGCTGTCCGAGCGTCACGAACTTCTCGGCCTGGATGATCCTCTCCTGGAGGGAGCGCACCTCGCTCAGGTCGCGGCCGATCGCGATGACGGAGTGCACCTCGCCGTCCGCGTCGAGGATGGGCGCCGTCGAGAGCGCGACGAGCGCGGTTTCGTCCCGAGGGCGCGGCAGTCGGACCTCCACGTCGGCCGTGCTCTCGCCGCGAAGCGACTTGATGTAGATGGGCAGGACGCGAGAACGCTCTTCCGACGGGAGCAACGAGAGGAAGTCCTGTCCGAGGACCTCGGCGCGGCCCAGCCCCGTCATCGCTTCGAAGGCGCGGTTGAAGACGCGCACGCGACGATCGGGCCCGATGACCAGGATGGGCGCGTTGGCGTTGTCGAGCAGGCGCTCGAGGTAGCCGCGCAAGTACACCGATTCGCGCAGCAGACGCGCGTTGCGCAGCGCGGCGCCCAGCCCCAGCGCGACGGGCACCAGGATCGGAGGGTCTCCGGGGCCCAGCCCGACGCCCGGTGGGTACTCCACCGCGAGCACGCCCGTGACGGCGCCGCCGTCGACCAAGGGGACGTCGAACCCGGTGGCGCCTTCTTCGAAGAGCGGCTCGTACTCGTCCACCACCGCGATGCCGGTCGTCGTGGCGGCTTCGTCGGGCAAGTGGTGCCGCGCCATCGCCTCGCGGCTGATGGCCACGTGATCACGTCGGTGCGGCAGCAGCCTCCCGGTCGCGTAGACGAGCGACAGGCGCGGCAGCTCGCTCGCCGGATCGTCGCGGTGCAGGTCGTAGCCGAGCAGCCGGACCGCGAAACGGCGCGAGGGAAACAGGTCGCGAAGCGCGTCGATGTACGCGAGCGAGATCTCCTCTTCGCGCATCTCGAGCGAGACCGCGTGCGTCAGCGTGAGCAGCCGGAAGAGCACCTCTTCGGGGGTCGGGGCGGCGAGCGATACCGGTCCGAGCGCCGAGCGCGGGCGCAGGCCGGAATCGGGATCGCGGTTGCGGCTCCGGCGCGCGGCGGGCATCGTGCCCGAATCGCGAATCCCTCCCGTGGCTGCGGCGGCAGGCGGGAGGGACGACGACTTGCGGCGCGCCGCCGGCATCGTGCCGGTGGTCCGCGAAGCGCTCGCGCCCGGATCCGCCGCGGGGGCGTCGGAGGCCATCCGCTGCGCGACCAACGACTCGCGCGGCTCGCGCGTCGCGGCGGCGGCCTGTTCGACCGCTCCCTCGTCGTCGTCCTCGTCACTGACCGTCGCCACGCTCGGCTCCTCGCTCCCCCCGCGTCGAGTCACTGTCCTTCTGGTTTCCGTTCGATGGGCAGCCGAAGCTCCGTCGAGTCCGTGGCGCACGAGCGATCCAGATCGAGGATCTGCGTTCGGCCCACGTACGACTTCGTCTCGTACTTCGTGATCTTGCCTATTTTTCGGACGATCTCGGCCATCCGCTCCGCCTCGCGCACGATGATGTC
>JADZFZ010000863.1 GCA_020854145.1 Deltaproteobacteria bacterium
ACGAGCAGATCGCCACACGCGACGTCGAGACGGCGTCGCGACTCCCAGACCCGCGAGAGCTCTCCACGGCCTGCGAGCTCTGCGCGCGCCTGATGCAGAGCCCGGACGCAGCGCGCATTCGCGCCCTCGCAGGCGAGCGCTGACGCCCCACGACGGAGCCTCGAGAGCGCGTCCCGAGGGCGCGGCGGATGGGGCGCTCAGGTCGTGGAGCCGTGGGAGCGTTCGGTCGTCGCGCCGCCGCACGTGCAGTCCATGCAGCCGTGTGTCGCGCAGGTTCCGCACGACTCGGCCACGCGACGCCGCAACGCCTCGCGCGCGCGGTGCAGGCGCACACCGGCGTTGCTCGGCGTGATGGCCGACTCGCTCGCGTACCCGATCACGCTCGATCCGCCGAGGTCGACCTTGCGAACGGCCTCCGCATACTCGGGCTTGAGCGTGTCGACGAGCGCGCCGATGCACGCACAGACGGCCTCCTCCAGCTCCTCGTCGGGCGCGGAGACGTCCTCCTGCGGCTCCAGCGCGAGGCGATCGAGGGCACGTCGCTCGGCCCCGCGTCGACGCCAGTGGTCGATCACCGCGCGGCGGAGCAGGCGATAGAACCATGCGGTCGCCGACTCCTCGTCACGGATCGCGGAAGCCGCATCGAGCGATCGCACGAACGCTTCCTGCAGGATCTCTTCGGCCACGGCTCGATTGCCGACACGTCGCTCGAGGAAGGCGAGAAACCGCCGGTGCTGATCGACGAGCGTGGCGATCACCTCGGGGCTCCGGGGCCGTACGACGTCTTCCTGTCGAGGGCTCGGCTCGTTCATGCGCTGCTCCATCGGCGTTGGCGCGCGCGCAGCGGCTCGGCCGCGCGCGCGACAACGAAGGTTACTCCGTCGTGGCGAAGATCAGGCGCAGCAGCAGGCGCGGGCGTCGGTGCACGCGCAGGCGTTGCCGCAACAACACGCGCCGCCCGCCCGGCACGCCACGATCGCGGGGTCGCGCGAGGCGTCGCTCGGAGCGGAGGCGCAGCACCCGCGGTTGTCGTCGCGCGGCGGGCAGGAGCACTGGGGAGCACGGAAGCGGTCGGTGGCTTGGGTCATGAGGACCTCCTTCTGCACCTGCCGACGCACGTGCTGCCGGACCATTACAGCCGACGGCGCGCGCTTCCCGGAACGACGTGCCGTGCAGGGGCCCGAGCGAGGTGCCGTCCAGTCAGTCGCAGTCGCAGCCGCCGCACATCTCGGGACCGCTGCGAGCCCGGATGTCGATCCGGATCCGCCCTCGCCTCGCGTCGAGCGGGACGGTCGTCGGTGGCGTGACCAGACAGCGATGCCGGCGCCGCAGCGGGCCCTCCTCCACGGTCACGCGCAGGATGCCTCGACCGCGTACGGTCGCGCGAAAGTGGCCACGCGCATCGGTGGTCACGATCTCGTCGCCGACCCGGACTCTGCGGCCCGCCCGCACCGCGCCGTCGAGCTGCGCACGTCCCGTGATCGTCGTGATCGTCGCCTCGGTCGGGGCGGATCCCGGCGGCGGCCCGAGGCGCGCCACGGCTCCCGCCGTGAAGGTCAGCACCACGTCGCGCCCCGTCGCCGTGCCGCGCCCGAACAGCACGACCGGCGCAGCGTCGTCGCGCACGCCGACCGGAACCCACCATCGCCAGAGCTCCTGGCCCGTCGCGCTGTCGAGCGATCGCACCGCACCTCCGGCCGTCGTCACGAGGACGCCGTCACGTCCGGCGCTCACGTCACCGTCGGGCAGAGGCTGCGTCCAGCGTCGTGCTCCGCTCGTCACGTCGTAGACGTCGAGACGAAACCCGTTCGTCGTAGTCAGCGTGTCGCCCGCGAGGTCGATGAGAGGGCACGACGCCCAACCACTCGACACCCAGCCATCGACGCGAATCGATCGCGCCGCACCTGTCCGACCGTCGAGGATCGCGACGCGACCTTGGTTGCACGAAACCGCGACACGGCCCCCGTCCGCAGCGAAGTCGCCACACGGGCAAGGTGCCTCGCCACGTGGCGGATGGACCCACGCGACGCTGCCGGTCGCAACGTCGAGGGCGCCGATGCGTCCCCGCTCCGCAGTCCGCACGAATGCGAAACCCGGAAGCGAAGGATCGGTGGCGATGCCGTACCCACGGGGAAGGAACGAACCCCGCCACAGCCCGGAGCGCCACCGAACCCGTCCATCGCCACCATCGAAGCCGACCATCCCGATCGGCACGTGCGCCAGAACTACCTCCCCGCCGCGCCCGTCCGCCGCCGCGCCATACGGGATGGGATACCCCGCCGCGTTCGCTCGCCTCGAGCTCGCCAGCGGACATTGCCCCGAGCCGCATCGATCCCGGCGATCGACCATGGCTGCGATCCCAACGTCGCGACGAGGACGGATCCGCACGCTGCGATCGGCCACAGTGTCGAGCTCGGCCGGAACGTCGGCGAGAGGTCGGCGACAACCCCGCCATCCGCCGCGTCGAGCAGCAGCATCGTGTGATGATCGACCGACAGGTTGTGCTCGACCACCACACGTTGCCCGTCGGCGGTGATCGCCCGTGGCACGAAGTAGTCTCGCTCGAACCGCCACAGCTCCGCCCCATCGCGTGCCTCGGACCGCGGTTGTGCGGACGCGCGAGAACTCAGGGTGAGCGACAGCAGCGTCGCGGCGACCCACCAGCCGATCATGTTCACGGTCTACGGCAATCCAGGATCCCCCGCGACCGCCACCCGACGGCTCGCCGGGCCATCCCGAGTACCCACGGCCCGCGGGCGGATCCTCGTCGTGCGACGTCTCACGGGTGGCGACGACGGGCGCGCGGCCGCGCGCGCGACAACGAAGGTTACTCCGTCGTGGCGAAGATCAGGCGGCAGCCAAATCCCGATTCGCCTCGACGATCTGTGCTTGGTTGGGGGCGCCGCGCGCCCCCCGTGCGCTCGCTGCGCTCGCTCCCCCCGCGGGCGTCCGCTGCCGCGGCCGCCGTACCGCTGCCCGACCATCCGCTCGAATCAGAACCCGGAAGGAGCTCCTGGACAGCGGTACTAGGGAACGATCGCCTCGACGCTCA
>JADZFZ010000864.1 GCA_020854145.1 Deltaproteobacteria bacterium
GAGCCGGGAACGGCCGGCCCGGGAGGCTTCTCCAGCAACGTCAGCGCGCCCGCCTCGAGCGCGCGGAGCGACGCGCGGACGTCGTTCGCCACGAACCACGCGCTCATCACGACGACGGGGGTCGGTACCTCGCTCATGATCCGCTTGGTCGCCTCGAGACCATCGAGACGCGGCATGTGGATGTCGAGGAGCACGACGTCCGGCCGCAGGCTGCGCACGAGCGCCACCGCGTCGTCGCCGTCCTCGACGACTCCGACGACCTCGAGCTCGGGATCGCGGCAGAGCATCTCGAGCAAGAGCGCGCGATAGGTGGCCGAGTCCTCGGCGACCACGACGCGGATGCGGGAGACGGCCCTCGGAACCGGTGGCGCGGGCGGGCTCATACGAGCCTCCGAATGGCGTCGAGAAGCTCGGTCTGATCGAACTCGCTCTTGACCAGATAGGCATCGGCGCCGGCTTCGAGGCCGCGCGCCTTGTCACGCTCGCTGCCACGGGCGGTGAGCAGGACGATGGGTGTTCGTGCGAATCGCGACGAGGAACGGAGCGCGCGTACGAGCGCGATCCCGTCCATCATCGGCATCTCGACATCGCTCACGACGAGATCCGCGCCCTCGATCTCGAGCAGGCGCCAGGCCTCGAGCCCGTCGCCCGCCGTGATCACGTCGAAGCCCGCGCTCTCGAGGATGCTCCTGGCGAGGCTGCGCGTCGTGAGCGAGTCGTCCACGACGAGCAGCTTCTTGCGGACGGCCGCCCGCGCGCGATCGGACGCCGCGTCCGACGCGGTGGCCGCGCCGACCATCTTGCCCGGAGCGAGCGTCAGCGCGACGCGCCCATTGGGCAACACCGCCGCGCCGGCGACGAGCGTGGTCTTGCGCAGGCGCGGGCCGAGCGGGCGCACCACGAGATCTTCCACCCCGAGCACCTCGTCCACGCCGAGCGCGATCGGCGACGGCTCGGGTCCGAGCGCGACGAGCACCACGGCATCGAGCTCTTCGAGCGCGGGCGGCGGCTCGAGCCCGAGCGACGCCCCGAGCCAACCGACGGGCGTCAGCTCCGGCCCGACGGCGAGACGCCCGCCCACGCGACGCAGCTCGGCGCCCGAGCAACGCACCACGCGAGCGACGTGCGTCGCGCCGATGGCGAACGTCTGGCCCGCGGCGCGCACGAGGAGCATCGTCGCCGTCGCGAGGCTGCAAGGGACCCGCAGGGTGAACCGCGTTCCATGGCCGGGCGTCCACTCGACGGCCACTTGCCCCTGGAGGCTCTCCGTCCGCGTCTTGACGACGTCGAGGCCGACGCCACGCCCTGCGAGCTCCGAGACGCGCGCCGCCGTGGAGACGCCCGGGAGAAACGCGAGCCTGCCGGCGTCGCTCTCGACCACGCCCTCGGGCGCGTTGCGTCGCAGCGCCTCGTCGTCGAGGCCCGCGCCGTCGTCGGAGACGGTGACCGCGACCTGCGATCCCACGAGCGTGGCGGCGACGCGGACGTTGCCGATCGGCGGCTTGCCGCGGCTGCGACGGACGTCGGGACGCTCGATGCCGTGATGGAGCGCGTTGCGCACGAGGTGTCGCAGCGGGTCGCGGAGCCCTTCGGCCACGGCGCGGTCGAGCTGGATGTCGCCGCCTTCCACGGCGAACGAGACCTGCTTCTCCCCCGAGGCGACGACGTCGCGGACGAGACGTTCGAGCCCGTCACACGCCGCGCCGAACGGGACGACGCGCAGCCGGCGCGTGAGCTCGACGAGCTCCGTCGTGGCGCGTCGCATCGCGCGCTCGTCGCTCCCGAGCTCCGCGGAGAAACGCGCCGTCTCGACCCGCACGTCGCGGATCAGGTCGCGCTGCGCCGCCGCGTCCCCGTCGCCGAGCCGCCCGACGAGCTCGCGGAGCACGACCGCGTGCTCGCAGCGTTCCTCGGCGCGAGCGACGGCGTGCAGGAGGTCGCCTACGCGCGTGATGAGCTCGTCGAGCTTCTCCGCCGAGACGCGCAGCACGCGCACGCCGTCCACGTGCGGGCTCGCGGACTGCACCGGCACCGGCGCCCGAACGTCGAGGTCCTGCGTGGTGTCGAGCGGCATGGGCGGCGGCAGCTCGGACTGCGCCGGGGCGGGCAGCGTCTCGAGGACCTCGCCGGCGCGCAGCCGCTTGGCGGCCTCTCGGAGCGAATCGCCGACGCGTAGCCAGCGCTCGACGAAGGTCGCGTCGAGCGGTGCGAGCCCGTCGCGCGCCTCGCCGAGCTCGTGCTCGAGCTCGTGGCACGCATGCTCGATCGGCGCCACGCCGACCGCGCGCGCGGCGCCCTTGAGGCTGTGGGCGGTGCGAAAGAGCGAGCGCATCAGGTTGGCCCGCGCCGTCGGATCGGCCGTGCGCTCGAGCTCGAGGGCCTCGCGTTCCCAACCCCGCAGGAGATCGTCGATCTCCCCGAGGAAGATGCCCATCAGCTGGGTGGCTAGCTCGTCACGTCTCGATGCCACGCTCACGTCCCGAGAGCAGCGTCTGCAGCTTCTCGCTCATGCCGTGCAGCGCGGCGGCCGACCGCTCCACCTGACGTGCGCCGTCGAGGTTGCGCCGGACCGACGCGTCGATCGCGCGGAGCGCCTCGCGGATCTGTGCGGTGCCCGTCGCCTGCTGACCCGCCGAGGCGAGGATGTGGCCCGCCGACTCCGAGGCCCCCTCGAGCAGATCCGTCAGCTTGTGGATGGTCGCTCCCGCGCCGTCCACCGAGCTGCGCGCGGTGGACAGCCCCGAGGCGCCTTCTCCCGTCGCCACCACGGAGCGGCGCGTCGCGTCCTGGATCCTCGCGAGCAGGTCGCGCACCTGGACCGTGGCGCGTTTGGACTGCTCGCTGAGCGCCTTGATCTCGCTCGCCACGACCGAGAACCCGCGACCGTGCTCGCCCGCGCGCGCCGCCTCGATGGCGGCGTTCAGACCGAGCAGGTTCGTCTGCTCGGCGATGTCGTCCACCGAGCCCGTCAGCTCCGCGATCGCTTGCGCCTGCTCGGCGAGATCCGCGATCGTGAGCGCCACCGACTCCGCCTTCGCGCGCGCCGCCTCCACCGTGGCGAGCGTCGAGGTGATCGACTCGGCCCCGGCGCGCGCGAGCTCCTCGACCTCCTCCGAGGACTCGGCGACCTGCCGCGCACGCTGCGCGTTCTGCTCCGAGGTCTGCGCGACCTGGGTCACGGTCGCCACGGTCTGCGCCACGGCGGCGGCCTGCTCGCTCGCGGACGCCGCCTGCTCGCTCGCGGTCGAGCGCAGGTCGGCCATCGCAGCCGCGAGCCGGCCGACCACGTCGGTCAGCGCTTCGAGCAGGCGCTCTCGTTCCACCTGCGCGCGCCGATCCTGGATGATCCCGACGAACGCGGCTCCGCCCGAGGCACCGCCGATCTCCGAGACGCGTATGGCGACCGGCAGCGTCCGACCGTCGCGGTGCTTCGCGTCGACGAGCCGTTCGCGCCCGACCACGCGCGCTTCGCGCGTCGCGAGGAATCGCTCCACGTAGCTCTGGTGCGCGGTGGCGTGAGGCTCCGCCGCGAGCACGCCTGCGTCCCGACCCACGAGCTCGGTCGCCGTCCACCCGAACACGTCGAGCGTCCGCCGATTGACGTCGAGGATCCGGCCGCCGCGGTCGATCGCGACGATGGCGTCCGACGTCGTGTCGAGCACGGCGCGCAGGCGCGAGGCCAGGGCCACGTCGCGCTCGAGCTGGCGCACCCGGGCCACGACCCAGACGCCCGCGATCCCCGCAGCCGCCGCCGACACCAGCGCCGCCGTGGCGTGCCCCGTGATCCCGAGGGCGATGGCGCCCAGCAACGTCGCGACGACGGCGAGGAGCGCGAGCACCGGGCTCGCCGACGAGGTCGTCGAAATCATCTCTCTCGCCGTCATGGGCGCCCCCCTTCGATTCCGTCTTCGCCGCGCAGGCTCGGGTCGTCGAGCAACGACGACGCATCGATCACGAGCACCTCGCCGGCCGATGCGTCGATGTGCGGAAGCCGCAGATCGCGCGGCACCGGAACGAGCGCTTCGCGCGGGACGTGCGCGATCTCGACCACACGATCCACCGGCAGCACGAGCTCCGCGCGCTCGGCGCCGAGCACGAGCATCGGGCCGTTGGACGTGGGCGCCGCGTCGGGGGCACGGCGACCGAGCACCACGTCGAGAGCGACGACGGGAATCAGCTCGCCCCGGACCTCCACGATCCCCGCGAACACCGCAGGCGCCGAAGGGATGGGCTCGGGCCGAGCGCGCTGCGTCACCTCCCGTACGAAGCGACCCTCGATCGCCCATCTGGAGCCGCTGCGCTCGAACACGACGAGCGTGACCAGCTCGGCCGGAGCCGGCGCCTCGACAGGGAGGGCGGCGGAGAGCACACGGGCGCGGCGGAGCAGGATCTCGCGCCGGTGCGCCGCCGATGGTGACAGCGCTTCGGCGATGGCGTTGCAGGCGTCGTCCACCCGCGCGAGCGCGGCATCGAGCACGGGACGTGGATCGGGCGGTGCGTTCATGGGACGGAAGCTCCGGTGGGATCGAGCCGCCCGATCTGGGCGGCCGCGGCGCGCGCGAGCTCGGCCGCCGTTCGCCCTTCGGCGAGGCGGACGAGCGTGGTCGGCGACATCGTGTCGCAGAGCTCGCGCACGAGCCGAAAGGCGCGGCGTGCGTCCGCGATCTCGCCTCGCGCGGCCAGGACCGCACCGAGGGCGAAGCGCGCCACGACGAGCTTCGGATCGAGATAGAGGGCGCGGCGAAGCGCGTGCTCGGCCAGCCCCTCGAGCCCTTCGAGCAGAAGGATCTCGGCGTGCACGTGATGGAGCTCGGCGTGGAGCGGCGCGCGGGCCAGGGCCTCGTGGCAGACGCGTGACGCCTCCGAGAGGCTGGTCTGCGCGAGCGCCCGCACGCGGGCGACCCCATCCGCGAGGCCCTGCGGCGGCGGAGCCTCCGGCCCCTTCGGCGCCGTCACGAGAGGCGCTCCCGACGACGGCGTCGGTCGGCGGGTGGCGGCGATCCCGTCCGCGCTCGGCCGGCGCGGCACCTCTTCCGTGGACCTGGACGAGATCCGTCGGAGGTCGGGCCTCGACACGCGACGCGGGCTCCGCAACCGAATGGATCGCCGATAGACGACGCCGTGCTCGTGCACGACGGGCTCGAGCCCGGGCAGGTGCTGCAGCGGCGGATCGGAGCCGGCCGTGATCAACCAGCCGCCGTCGTTCAGCGCGTCGCGCAGTCGCTCGGCCGCGCGCTCGACTGACGCCGGGTCGAGATAGATGAGCACGTTGCGGCAGAGGACGACGTCGTTGTGCAGGACGTCCGCGCCGATGGGCGGCCAGCTCGACGAGAGCAGGTTGACCCGCGCGAAGGTTACGGATGCGCGAAGCGCGTCGTGCACGCGAAAGAGCTCACCGTCGCGCAGCAGATAGGGCATCGCCAGCGACCCGCCGTCCGCTCGGATGGACCACGCCCGGTAGACCCCTTGTCGTGCGCGGGCGAGCGCACGCGCCGACAGGTCCGTACCGAGGACGCGCGAGCGGCCGGCGAGCCCCGCGCGATGGAGCAGCATCGCCAGCGACCACGTCTCTTCACCCGACGCGCACCCTGCGCTCCAGAACCTCAGGACGTGAGCCTCCGCGCTGCGCGCGA
>JADZFZ010000865.1 GCA_020854145.1 Deltaproteobacteria bacterium
GAGGTCGCGCGCGGCAGCTTGCCGCTTCGCGCGTTCCGAGGGATCCCCGACGAAGCGCTCGCGGCCGTCCGCGTGCTCGGGCATCAGCTCGCCGAGGCGGGTCGCGACGACGACGCGCGCGCCGTGTTCGCCGGGCTCGTCGCCCTCGATCCGCGCGACGCCTACGCGCGCACGGCGCTCGCGACCCTGTGCCTCAGGGCCGGCGACGCCCTCGGCGCCGAAGCGCACCTTCGCACCGTGCTGCGCGATCGCCCGACCGATCGCGCGGCGCTCGTCAGGCTCGGCGCCGCGCTTCTCGGACAGGGACGGCTCGACGAGGCGAAGAAGGTGCTCCGACTCACGCGCTGAGCGGTCTCAGCGCCTGAGAGGAGATACCCGACCGTTCTTCCCGAGCAGCGTCGAGGGGCGCGATTCCGTGCTTCGACGAGCTCAGCGCGAACGGTCGTTTGTCACCCCTTCACCGCACGACGCCGAGCGGTGTGCCCGGTGCGGCGAACGACACGATCGCGGTGTCGTCCGTGTCGATGCCGAGATCGCGCATGGCCTGCGGCGAGAGATCGAGGATGCGGCGCGTGCTCGTGTTGGGGCCCCAGTCGACGGGTCGCACGACGATGGCCGCGCCCGTGGCGGGATTGACCACGAGCAGGCGCGCGTTGCGCCACCACGACGTGCCGTTCGGCCGGTAGTCCCAGCGCATCGCGACGAAGTAGTAGTCGCCGGGACGGCTCGCGAGCGTCGCGGCGCTCGGGCTCAGCGGGCTGTTCAGCGACCGGAGCCGCTCGCCGCTGATCGCGCCGGTCTCGGTGGAGGTGACTCCCGTGTCGTTCGGTCCGCCGAACCAGCTGGTCCGACCCGACACGAAAGAGCGGCCGTCCAGGGTGGTGACGTCGCCGTACGGCTCGGTCGAGATCCCCAGCGCGCCGCGCAGCGTCTGGTTGGTCAGGCCGCGACGCGGGATCTCGGAGCCGCTCTGCGTCAGCCCAGCGTGAACCGCCTGCCAGCCGCCGGTCGCGGGAGGCATCGTCGGCTCCTCGGGCTCTTCGGGCATCATCGGCTCTTCGGGCTCCATCGGTTCACCCGGCGCGCACGACGCGCCGATCGGGAAGCCCGATGCGGGCGCGCGCGACAGGCGCGCCTCCGTCTGCGGACCGTACGCGCCGTCTTCGGAGATGCGGTCCTCGGGGTGGTTGCGGTTCCACAGCCGCTGGAACGCGCGCACCGACTCCGCGCGCAGGTCGACTCCCGCGCGGCGGTAGTCGAAGTGGACGCGATCGCTCGACCCTGCCCAGACGAAGCCTTCGCTCGTCAGCAGGTTGCGCCACGATCCGTGGTTCGAGACGTCGAGCGCGAGCCCGCTCTCGTGGTTGCTGCGACCGGGTCGCGCCGCGATGCCGATGCCGCAGCGACCCAGCTGGTACCACTGGTACACGAGGTACTGCTGCGGAAGCGTGCGCAGCGCCGAGGTGAGCTGGAGCCCGCCGCCGCCGCGCGAGACGGCGCGACGAAGCGACTCGGCGGCCTCGGGCTGCAAGTAACGCATGACGGGATCCGAGTAGCTGACGCCCGCGATCCCATCGATCGAGACGAGCGCCGAGGGCGCGCCGCACTGGACCTCCTGCACGAGCTGCATCGAGAGACCGCGCGCCACCGACGTCGCGCACGACGCCCGCACCGCGGACTTCATGTCGCCGACCTCGATCTCGCTCGCCGTCGCACCGAGCTCGTCGTCCTCGCCGGTCTCTTCGTCGCCGAAGGGCATCTCCACGGGCTCGGCCGCGCACGCCGCGAGGAGGACGACCAGCCACGAGGCCCATTGCCAACGCATCGCCAACATCCGTCGGTCCCTTTCGCCGTCGGCCTTCCCGGGATGCAGCGCTCGCAAACCGCATCTCGCGCTCCGACCAGCGGTCCTGCGCAATGGCAACGCGCGTGCCTCGCAGATCCCCCGAGCGCTGGGGCCGACGGTCCTCACGTTTTGGAGCGCTCCGTGCTCCGAGTGTCACCCCGAGTAGACACTGGGGTCCAAAGGCCCCGTCGAGCAAACGCCTACTTTCCCGGGGAGTCAGCCGGCTTTGCTCGATCTTCCTCACGCGGGGCCGGAGCCACGATCCCCGTCCGTGCTATCCGCAACACGATGGACCTTCAGGTCAGGCGGCTCCGCGATGCCGTCGTGCAATGGGGACCGTTCGTCGCTCGAACCGCGGGCTACGGAGCCCTCTCCTGCGCGCTCGGACCGCTCAGCCCGCGCCGCTCGGTCTCCACCTGGTGCATGCACCGCTGGTGCGTGACGGCCGCCGACGCATTGGGGATCCGCATCGCGCTCGAGGGCGCCGAGAACGTGCCCACGCGCGACCGCCCCGCGGTCCTCGTGGCCAACCACCAGAGCACGCTCGACATCCTCGTGCTCGGGGCCGTGCTGCCGATCGACTACAAGTGGGCCGCGAAGAAGTCGCTCTTCTGGGTGCCGCTCCTCGGCTGGCACCTCGCCATCTCCGGCCACGTCCCGATCGATCGCTCGAAGAAGAACAACGCCGAGACCGTCGCGCGCCGCTTCGATCGCGCGCTCGCCGACGGTGCGAGCTTGTTGATGTTCCCGGAAGGCACGCGCAGCGAGGACGGCGTGATGCGCCCCTTCCGCGCGGGTGCCTTCCTCAGCGCGCTCCGCGCCGACGTGCCGATCGTCCCCGTCGTGCTCGACGGCACGCACTGGATGATGCGCAAGGGCGAGCCGATCATGGACTCGTCCATCCCGCGCGACGTGCGCGTCCGCGTGCTGCCGGCGATCCCGCCGCACGAAGCCGGCACGGGGACGATGCGCGACCGGATCGATCGGCTGCGCGCGACGACGCACGAGCGCATGGCGGTCGCGCTCGAGCAGATCGGCGGCCGCGTCGAGCGGGGCACGTCGCGCGTGGCGCTCGACGAGCCCTCGCTCGACCTCGGCTGATCAGTCTTCGGCGCGGTCGCGGAACGAAGCCACGAGCTTCGGCAGCGTCTCCTTCGCGAACATCGCCTGCACGTCCGGCGGGATCGGTGCGTTGGTCTCGACCTCCGCTTCGTAGCGCGCGAGCGTCCCGTCGCCGTCCTTGCCGGGCTCGAGTCGCCAGCGCCCGCGGTTCTTCGTGACCGTGGGCGAGCCGTCGAGCTCCCACGCGATCTCGGTCTCTCCGATGGTGTAGCGCAGCGTGTACTCGGTCTTGACCTCGAAGCCCGCGAACGCGAGCTCGATCCAGAAGGTCGCGCGCATCGAGGTGTCGCTCCGCTCGTGCACCTGGACGCGCTTCACCTCCTTCAGGAACTCCGGGTACTTCTCGACCGCGAGGATCACCTCACGGAAGTCCTCGGGGGAAACGAACGACTCTACCGATGTCTCCACAGCCGGCATACACGCCTCCTCGCGGCAAACCGCGGCGGGATCCCTCGCGCGTCTCGGCTCCGCTGGCAAGAGTGACGATTGCCGCATGCGGGACGTGCGTGAGACGATCCCGCGCGGAGGGTCGGTATGCACCATCGCCGTCGCCGTCGCGTCCTCTTGGGCGCCGGCTCCTTGCTTGTCGCCGCGCTCGTCCCTGGTCTCGTCTCTCACGCGCAGATCAGGCCCCGTTTCATGATCGCGTTCGACACGTCGGGCTCCATGGCGCTCGACCTGACCGGCGTCCCGACCTTCGGTGACGGCATCGCGGGCCCGACGCTCGGACGGGACACCAACTGCGACGGCGTCGCCGACGACAGCCGGATCTTCGTCGCGAAGGAAGCCCTTCGCGACATGGTGTTCGCCTTCGGCGACATCGAGTTCGGCCTGACGCGCTTCCCGCAGCTGACCACCCCCAACGCGGCCTGCAACGACACGACCGGGCTCGCGGACGGCGCGCTCTCCATCAACGCGAACGAGTGCGAGGTCACGGCGGGCCCCTTCGTGGGCGGCATCGGGGATCCCGCGATGAACGTCGGAGCCGCCGTCAGCACGGGCAATTGCGGCGCCGATTGGGACGGCAACCCGTTCACGCTCGAGACACCTGCCGACCTGTACCCGGCGGCGTGTCGACCGGGAACCGGAGCCATCGCTCCTCTGCGACGCTGGGCGCCAGGCTCGCCGACCGTCTGCATCAACTACATCGGCAGCTGCCCCGGGAACTCCGCCAATCTCGGGGGTGGCGTGATCTTCACGTGGCCTGCGAGCGACGTGCTCGTCGGATTCTCGGGGTTCGGCTGGCCCGGCGGGCAAGACAATCGGCCCGGCATCCTGCGCTGGATCGACAATCGAGAGACGAACTTCGACACGAGCAGCACCGCGGGGAACTGGTGCAATCACGCGACGACGGGCGATTGCGAGCTCCGCGCCACGGGCCCGACTCCGCTCGGAGGCCTGCTGCGCGCATCGCGCGATTACATGGTCCCCATTCGTGCGGCCGACACGGTGGGCACCTGCCGGCCTTACACCGTCATGTTGCTGACCGACGGCGTCGAGGTGTGTCAGCCGAACCCGGCCAACATGGACCATCCCGTCAACGTCGCGCGCGATCTCTTCACGACGAACGGGATCCCCGTCTACGTGGTGGGCCTCGCGATCGATCCCGGCAGCCGCAGCTTGCTCAACAACATCGCGACCGCGGGCGGCACCGACGCGGGGGCGGCGGGCGGCGACACCGCCTTCTTCGCAGACGATCCGGACACCCTCTCGGCGGGATTGTCCGACATCGTGCGGCGCTCCTTGCTGATCGAGGTCTGCAACGATCGCGACGACAACTGCAATGGGCTGATCGACGAGGGCTTCGTCAAGTTCTGCAATCGTCCGGCGGGAGTCACGACGCAGACGTTGTGCGCGGATCCCGGCGAGACCGTGTGCGATGGCATGGACGACAACTGCAACGGGCGAATCGACGAAGGGCTGCTCAACGCCTGCGGCGGCTGCGGCGCGACGCCCGCCGAGGTCTGCGATGGCCTCGACAACGACTGTGACGGTCTGATCGACGACGGCGTCTGCGGTGGCTGCGTGCCCGAGCTCGAGGTCTGCGATGGCCTCGACAACGATTGTGACGGCATGACGGACGAA
>JADZFZ010000866.1 GCA_020854145.1 Deltaproteobacteria bacterium
CGACGATGGGTGCGTTCGTCGGCGACGGAGCGTCCGCGCTGATGCATCGCGCAGCCGAAGCATCGCTCGCCCGCTCGGGTCGCACCGTGAGCGCCGCCGACCTCGACACGCTCGGCAGGCGCGGCGTCGACGGCTACGTGCACCACTACTGCCGGCATCCCGTGGAGCGCACGACGTGGATGCCGGGCGTGGTGGAGCTGCTGGACGACCTTCGCGACGTCGCGGTCGGCGTCTGCACCAACAAGCCGCGTGCGCCCACCGAGGCCGTGCTCGCGGGGATGGGGCTCGCAGACCGGGTGCGCGTGCTCGTCGCGGGAGGGGATCTGCCGCAGAAGAAGCCGGATCCGGCGCCGCTCCGCGTGATGATGGCGCGCGCGGAGGCCGTGGCGGAAGCGACGCTGATGATCGGCGACGGGCCGCAGGACGTGGGTTGTGCGAACGCGGCAGGGGTCCGGAGCCTCGCAGTGTGCGGGGGATTCGCGTCGCGCGAGGCGCTGGAAGCCGCGGGCCCGACGTGGCTGGTCGACTCGATGCACGAGGCGCGACCGATCGTGCGCGCGCTTCGCGGCCTCTGATGCCGCTTGCGGAGAATGGCGCGATGGGCTTTCGATTCCCGGATGAGCCAGCCAGGTCAACCGTGGCAAGGGGGCCCGCCTGCCGGACCCGCCGGCGGATGGGGCGGTCAACCCTCGGGCGGTCCGCCGGGCGGCTGGGGACAGCCCGCGGCCGGACCTCCACCGCCGCCGCAGAAGAAGAGCAACACGTGGATCTGGATCGTCGTGGCGGCGGTCGTGCTCCTCGTGCTCTCGGTCCCGTGCGCGGCCATCGGCATCATGTTCCTCGCGGGCGGCGCGGCGTACACCATGGCGGCGCGGCCGGCGGCCTTGCCCGAGCCGGCACCTTCGGCGGCCGTCGTGGGGAGCTCGGCCGCACCTGCCGCCGTGAGCGCCGCGGCGTCCGATCCGCGCGATGCAGCCTTCGCGGCGTTGGTGCTGGACGCGGCGCGCGCGATCGAGAGCACGGCGCGCGGCCAGCCGCACGACCCGCGCTGGGACGAGCCCGGCATGGGCGACGATCTGCGCCGAGCCCAACCCGACAACGCCGTCGCGCTCGCCCCGCTCGGCGCGTGGACCGTCGTCGTGACCTCGCTCGAGGTCGAGGCGATCGCCGCGTCCGCCGGAGGCACCGGCTACGTACGCTCCAGCGTGCTGGTGTTCCCGGACGGGCGCGTGCGCTGGTTGTCGATGAGCGCGCGCGTGCAGCCCACGGTCTTCGTGCGCCCCACGGCCGGCCTCGAGCTCGCGGCGCCCGCTTTGTCCGGCGAGGTGGCTCGGATGGTCGAGGCGCTCGGCGCCCCGACGTGCGCGTTGCCGACGGCGAGCATGGCCGAGCTCGCGACGCTGCCGGCCGCGCTGACCCGCGGGGCGAACGCGGCCGCGGAGATGCCGGGCGCCTGCCGGACGGTGGCGAACCTGGGACCGACGGTGTGGCAGCCGCGGTTCGACGACGTGACGGTGGTGGTGACGGGCAACGGTCGTTGGGTCGCCCTGCGGTCGGGCTTCGACGTCAGCGGCGGGCGCGTGACCCTCTCGTCCGTGCGAGCGCGACCCGCACCCTGATGCTCGAGCGCGTCGCAGCAGCACTGACGCGGTGGTGCCTCCGGTGGGTGCCCGACGGCTATGTCATCGCGGGAGTGCTGACGGCCGTCGTGGTGGGCGTCGCGATCCCGGTGACGGGCAAGGGCCCGCTCGAGATCGTGAAGTTCTGGGGCGACGGCTTCTGGGGGTTCGTCCCGTTCACGCTGCAGATGGCGATGGTGATCCTCACCGGGTACGTCGTGGCGCAGGCACCTCCCGTTCGCCGCGCGCTCGTGCGGATTGCCGAGCTCCCGGCCACGCCGCGCGGCGCGATCGCCCTGATGGCGCTCGTGTCGATGAGCCTCGCCTGGGTCAATTGGGGATTGTCGCTCGTCGGCTCGGCGATTCTCGCGACGCGAATCGGACGACGGCCGATCGGGGTCGATTATCGCCTGCTGGTGGCGACTGCCTATCTGGGGATGGGGTGCGTGTGGCACGCGGGATTGTCTGCCTCTGCGCCGTTGACCTCGTCGAATCCCGCAGAGGACTTCGTCCGCAATTACCTCGGTGGCCCGGTCCCGATCACCGAGACGCTGTTTCGACCATTCAATCTCGGTCTGGCCGTCGTCGTCATCGCCGTGATGCTCGCGACGGCCGTGTTGCTGCACCCGAAGGGGATGTCGGGCCTCGCGCCCGTGCAGGTGCCGGAGGAGGATCCACTGCCTCCGCCCTTCGGGCCTCCGAAGACCGTGGCGGAGTGGCTCGAGCGAAAGCCGTTCGTGAACCTGCTGTTCGGCGCCGGGCTCCTGACGTACCTCGTGATGTTCCTGCTCGAGAAAGGCGTCGCCCGCGTCAACATCGGGCACGTCAACCTGCTCTTCCTCGCGCTCGGCGTCGTGCTGCACTGGTCGCCCGCGTCGTTCCTCCGCGCCGCCGAGGA
>JADZFZ010000867.1 GCA_020854145.1 Deltaproteobacteria bacterium
CCGGGAACCCCCGGTGGGGAGAAGCCTACCGCGCAGCGTGGCACGATGCCGAAAATTGGTGGTAACGGCGGAGCCCGTCGTGACGGCCCACCGGGGAAGCTGCTATCAATGCCGGGCGTTCTGGAGGAGTGGCCGAGTGGTTTAAGGCAGCGGTCTTGAAAGCTCGGAACAACGAGCCGCTGCGTCGAGCGCGTACGCCGAGAATTGCAGCGCGAGACGATCAGGTCACCGTGGCCGGAGCCGTTCCTGTTACCACGCCGTTACCATCGAGGCGCCGGATCGCGTCCTCCAAGTCGACGCTCGCGACGTGCGCGTAGCGCTGAGTGACCGAGAGGTGGCTGTGCCCGGCGAGCGCCTGCACCGTAGGCGCGGACGCTGACCGTCTGAAGAGCTCCGTCACGAAGAAGTGGCGGAGGTCATGGAGGCTCCACCCGTTGAGCCCGGCGGCGCGGCATGCCCGCCTGAACGCGGCGCCGAGCGCATACTCGGCCCAGGGTTTCCCGCGGCGGTTCACCGTGACGAGAGCGTCCTGTCCACCGTGCGGCAGCGCGCTCAGCGTCGCGCGGAGCTCGGCGGTCATCGGGACGACGCGCTGGTGGCCCGACTTCGGTGGCGCCACCACGCCGCGACAGATGCTCTGCCGCACGATGATGCGACCCGCTCGCAGATCGACGTCGCGCCACCGCAGACCGCGAATCTCGCCGGCGCGAAGACCAGCGAACGCGCCGAGAAGGAACGGCACACGGTACTGCGGCCGGGCACTCGCGATGATCGCGTGCACGTCCTCGCGGGTGAGCGCCGTCAGCACCGAGATGCCGACCTTGGGGAGGCGAGGCAAGCGCGGCGGGTCATGGAGCAGACCCGCTTCGACGGCGAACCGACACAGCACCGACCGCAACACCACTTGCACGTTGCGCCGCGTCGCGGACGCCGCGCCCTCGCGGACGAGCTGCACGTCGATCTCGCGCACCCGCGACGCGTCCACCGCCTCGACAGGGAGCGCGCCCAGCCGGGGCACGAGACGCGTGCGGAGCACGATGCCGTACCCGTGTTGCGTCGAGCCTTTCAAGTGGCTCGGCGCGAACTCCCGCAGGTACCGCTCGACGACCTCAGCGAAGGTCGGACCTGCAGGCGGCGGAGCGGCCGCGACGAGCTGCGCTCGCTGAACGACGGCACCGTCTGGTGACCCTGTGGTCGCCAGCAATGCGAGCCGTCGCCGCTCCTCTGCCCGCGCCGCCGCGACCGTCTGTACTTCGGCGTCGCGACGAAACCGCGCGGGGCTTCCATCCGGATTTCTGTATGGGATGTCAACGATCACGCGCCGCTCTCCGCGGCGCACTACCGAGCGAATTGCCATGGCGAGACTGCCTTTCCGCCAGGCCAGACGCTTCCGCACAAAACAGCTACCACGCGCGCGGATCAGCGCCCAGCACCATCACCGAGAAACAGCATCGGGATCAGTCCACGAAGGCGACAGCCAGACCCGCCACTGCCGCCCGAACTTCTTCGCGCGCACACCGTCGAGCTCTGCAGCGATGCCGCCGTCGGGCTGGCGTCGCGCGTTGCGTTCGAACGAGCGCCGCAGCGTGATGACCGGCACCCCGAGCACCGCGGCGGCCTCGGCGACGCTCACCCAACGCACCAGCGGGCCGAGCGTCTTCGCCCGCGGCACGGCATCAATAGGGGGAGCGATTGCCTTCACGCGTGCCTCCGCGTCTCGGAGGCGAAGCCGCGGCCGTGCAGCGGCCGACGCCCCGTCGGCGACAGCCGACGGACGCTCGGTGGAGCACCGCCAATTCGCCGCCTCCGCCGCGGTGCCGGCCGGCGTGCGGCGGCGGACGCCTCGGTGGTGAACGTGACCTCGGGCGGCTCGAGGTCGAGCCACAACGTGGTCACGCCGCAGTCGGGGAGCGCGGCGCGCAGGGCGCGGACGATCTGGCGATGCGCAGCGCGGGGGTGACCGCGCCACGTCCACAAGCCGGCGAGCTCGATCGCGTCGCCGACGCGCTTGGTGTACCGCGTCTCCGTCGACGCCGCGTCATACGCGTTGCGCGCGGCGCGGAGATCAGCGCGCGTTGCCGGTCGCGCCAGCGTGACCGTCGTGGTGTTCTCCCAGTAGTGCGGCATGGTCACCACCTCCACGAGCGCAGGCGTCGCGGTCGCCGGACGAACACGTGCACGACGCCACGCGTCCGCCGCGTGGTGACCGCGCAGCGCGGAAAGGTCGCGCGGAGGAAGCGGACGAGCCGCGGCCGTGGCGTGGTCGGCGTCATCGCTGTCCCTCCTGCGCGTCCGTCGGACGCGTCTGCTCGTCCGCGGAGCGGACGCTCGGCTCGATGTCGCGGTCGGGCTCCTCGTCCTTCTCAGTGGTGTGTACCTCGGGCTCGGCTTGCGGCTGCCAGCGCGTCTCGATGCGGCAGCGTGGGAAAACGCGCCGGATGCTGGCGGTGATGCCTGCGTGTGCGGCGAGGGGCGAGGTGGTCTCGATCTCGTCGCGGACGAGGAGCCCGTCGCGCGTTGGTAGGACGCTGTGGCAGCTCCACTCGTCGAGAAGCAGGCGCGCGATGCGCGCTGTCTCGTCGTCGGTCGGCGGTCGGTCGAGCGTGACGGTGACGTCGAGCTCGTACCTTTGCCGGTCGAGCACCGCGTCGTCCGCGGGATGGGGCGCGTTCTCCGGTTCGGTGACGAATTCGACGGGGTCGGCGAGTTCGTGCCAGCACGTCTCGACCTCGCACGCGCCGAGCGCTTCGCGCATGCGTCGCACGATGCGCACGTGGCAGGCGGCGGTGGGTGCGGAGGTCGCGTCCTCGACGTAGAGCCGGATCGTGTTGTCCTCCCCGTCGGCGCCGGTGCAGCTCCACTCGGCGCTCAGGGTCTGGTCGGCAAGCTCTACCTCGTCGTCGGTGGGCTCGTGATCCATGGTCACGGTCGCGTCCATCTCGTAGTGCCGGATCATCGGGTCACCTCCTCGTCGGCGAGCTCTTCGCCGCAGCGGCGGCACTCGATGACGGCTTCCTCGACGTCGATGGTCGCGTTCGTGAGGTCGAAGCCGCTGTCGGTGACCTCGCCGTGCTTGAAGAGCGCGGAGCCGCCGACCGTGAGGTCGGTGCTGCGGCACTTAGGGCATCGTGGTTTGTTGGTCGTGGTTCTCATTCCTCCTCGTCGTTGTTTTCCATTTCGATCGTGGTGATCGGGTGGATGTCCTGATCCCAGTTCATGTCCTGCTCGCTCGTCATGCCGAGCTCGTCGAGCAGTCGTTCTTGCGCCTCGCGGGTGAGGTCGCTCCAGTACAGCTCGAAGGTCGTCCTCATGGTCGCGCCTCCGAACGTGCATCAGGCTCTTCGTGGGCTGTCGTCTCGTGCTCCACCGGCTCGGGGAGCTCGTGCCAGCACGACACCACATGGCAGCGTGGAAAGGCGGCGCGCAGCTTCCTGACGAGGGAAGCGTGGCAGGCAGTCGTCGAGCTGGCGGTGTCGCCGTTACCGAAGAGGGTGATTGTCTGCCCATCCGCCTTGTCGGCGCCTGTGCAGCTCCACTCCTTGGCGAAGGCGCGCTCGGCGAGAGCAACATCGTTGTCGGTAGGGTCGCGGTCGAGGGTGACCGTGATGTCGACCTCGTAATCGCGCCGGTTCATGGTCGCGCCTCCGCGTCATCGGCGGTGCAGCCGCCAGACGCTCGATCTGCTCCCTCGTCGGGTCCGTCGCCGGCTTCGGTGCAGTACTCGTCGGTTGGGGGTTCCTCGAGATTCGTCCAGACGGTCTGTACTCGGCACTTGCCGAGGGCTCGCCGCATAGCTTTGGTCATGCGGGCGTGCGCTTCTTCAGCTGTCCTGCCGCCGCAAAGCCATGCGGCGCCCCGCAGCACGATCTCTCTGCCGTCGGAGTCGCCTTCTTCTTTCGCCCATTCCTCGGCGTAGGCGAGCTCTGCCTTCCGCAGCTCTGCTGCGGTCACCTTGTGGTTGAGGGTGATCACGGTCTCGTTGTCGTGGTACCGGCTCATATCGCACCCCCGACAGGGGACTCCTCGCCCGTGGAGCGGGCGGACGCTTCGTCGGCGGAGCCGACGGAAGCCCGATCCGATTTCTTCCGCTCGCTTCGCTTCCTGCGTGCGGGCAGTCCCGTGACGTCCGTGCCGAAGGTCGTGCTCGGCAGGAGGTCGTAGTCGATCTCGTCGAGGCAGACCCAGCGGGTGGTGACGGCGCACTTGCCGAGGGCGTCTTGGAGGGCGTTGGTGATGCGGTCGTGGGCTTGTTCTTCGTTCTCGCCGCCGCTGAGCGTGCCTTCGCCGTCGAGACGGAGCGTGTTGCCGTTCACGAACGCATAGCTGCTCTCCCACTCGTCGCAGAAGGCGTCCTGTGCGTCTTCGATCTCTGCTGGTGTCGGCGGGTGGTCGAGGGTGACCGTGGTTTCTTGGTAATAGCTGCGGGTCATAAGGTCACCCCCACGGTGATGGTCTCGTGGATGACGAGCTCGTCGGCGTGCCCGTCTTCGAACGGCGGGTTCTTCATGGCGTTGTCGAACGCCAGCCGCAGAGGATCGACAATGCTTGCCAAGAGCCCGTAGGCTCGGGCGTAGTGGCGGAGTCGTTCGCCGGCGTGGCGTGCCCGCCGCAGCTGGAGGGCACCGGTCGCCCTGAACACGACGAGCGCCTGCCGTGGCTCGTACACCCAGACCGGCACGTAGACGGCGAGCTGTCCACGGTCGAGATGGAAGACGGCTTCGGTGGAGACATCCCGAACTTCCTTGTCGATGAATGCCTGCTCGTCCTTCAGCTCTTGCGGTTTCTCGCCCTTCAGCACTTCCTGCTCGAGCCGTTGCCGCACCGCAACCGTCAACGCCGTCCAGTCCACGATCACGTCGTGGATCAGCGTTGCGCCCCAGTGCGAATACACGGCTTGTCCGTCTTTCACGATGTACGCTCGATGTCCCATGCTCATCATTCCTCCGCTGTTCCCAGCAAGAAGAACGAGGCAGTTCTGCTTCAAGTACCTTACGTGCGTCCGTGTCCAGTGCTTCGCTGTTCTGCCCGCCACCTTCTCTTCTCTTTGGGCTTCGACCCTTTTCGCGACGGCAGTCGCGCGTGTATTCATGCGCGTCGTCATGATGGGAGGGCGAGCGGCGTCCCCTGCCGACCGGCGGGGACAGAGTCGAGCCCGCCCTACGCGTCGTAGTGTCCGAGCCGCGAACGGATGACCTCTACCAAGTGTGCGACCGTGCGGATGATGGCGCGGTACTGGTGGGCGATCTCGGCTGGATTGCGTTCGCGAATGCCGGCGGGCAGGTGTTGTTTCCAGTCGCGCAATATCTCGGTGGCTATGGCCATGCGTTCGTCGAAGCTCATCGGGTTGATGGCCTGATCCAGACAGTAGTCGGTCCATTTGGTGATCTGCTGCCGTTTCATGCTGTCCGCTAATGCCCGTACGCACGCGAGCAATCCGCCGTCCTTCCCATTCATTGCCATGATGCTGCATTGCTCCCAGCCGCCTTGCTCGCGGAAAACCGCGGTCAGCGTCTGTCGCGCCATGTCGAGCGCGTAATCGTCCGGCAGTCGCGCCTTCGCCACCGTGGCCGCGTGCAGGTGCTGCGCTGCCTGCGTCATCACGAGCGCGAAGTCCCGATACGAGTTCACGGAAGCCGGGTGCCGAAACGACAACACCGCCTCGTCATGCTGCTTCCGAATCCGCTCCGCCTCCGTCTCGATCTTGTCGATCAACGCCGGCACGATCAGACCATCCCCCCGATCCCGCCGCTGTTCAGAACTCATCATCCACCTCCTGCTCGGCGACCATCGCCGCCACCGATTCGCGTGGCCGCGACCACGCCTCCACTGCTCGATCCCACGCTCCCGCATCAGCGTCCGCAGCTTGTTCAGGCATCGTGATCCGGACGCGCATCACGCCCTCATCCGTCCGCATCAACGCCGTGCCCACCGGCGAGGACGACAACACCGCCGGCGGAACGTGCAGCGCTCTCCCCACTCGTGCCGCATCCCCCGCCGCCAAACTGCAATACACGCTTGTCCCGCACAACTCCATCGCCGCCACCAGCCCCTCCGGCGCACCCACCAAGGTCTGATCCGCCACGCAGACGGCAAGCCCGAACTTGCGCCCCTCGCGAAGAGGCATGTCGAGTGCCGTCCCCGTCGCCGTGCGCGGCACGAACCGATGCGCCTCATCCACGATTAGGCCACAAAGACGCCGCTCCCCGGGATGCAGGCTTATCCGCGACAACGCCGCCCCCAACACCTCATGCAACAGGAGCGTTCCGAGCAGCGCGACCGCGTCCGCGCCGAGCACGCCCACGGGCAACCGACACACGACGATCCTTCCCGCGTCCATGCACTGCCGGAGGTCAATCCGTCCCGGCATCCGAGCGTGCAAGAGCGGCGCGATCAACTCGTTCCGCAAGCACCGCGCGAGCAACGTCACCACCGGCCGCACCACCGGCGGCGCGTACGTCCGCGCAAACCCGCGCAGGAAGCGAGCCGCCTCCCCCTCCCCTGGCACATGCCGCAAGGCGCGCATCCGCAACGCCTCTCCCGCCACCGAATGCGACACCATGGTTGCGAGATCCGCAAAGCACCCGTCCGGCAACGCCACCACGGCCCGCGCAGCCGCGGCCAGCAAGCCCTCCATCACTCCCCCAAAGGCACTGCCCGCCACGGCCGCCACGGCATCCGTGATCGCGCTCGCCTTTCGCGACGGTGAATCCCATCCCGCCACGCTCACCGGGTTCCACGACGCCGCGCGACCCTGCACGGACGGGTCAATCACCACCACCCGATCCACGACACTCGCCGACAAGAACTCGATCAGCCGCAAGTCCCCGTGCGGATCGAGCACCACGACGCCGCAGCCCTCCCGCACAAGCTCGGTAGCCAATCGACTGAGGAGTACCGTCTTTCCCGCTCCCGGACGGCCGATCACGCCCAGTCCTCGGGCGAGCTGCGGCAAGGGAATGACCACCGGCACGCCATCGACGGCGACGCCCACCCGCACACCCCGGCCAGCAACCGGACGACGCCCCGACACGACCACGACTCCCCGCTCCAACGTCGACGCCTCCGGGACATGCCCCAAGCGAGCGAGCTCGATCGCATTCAGCACCAAGGTTCCTGCCCGATGCACCCGACGCTCGATCACCATGCGCCGCACCCCCGATGCCCCAAGCACCCGCTCGAAGCGGGAGGGAGGAACAACCGTCCACGCGTGCACTCCCTGCCTGACCGTCCCGATCACGCCCGACAACACCCGACGCACGTCCCTCGCCCGGCGAGCAGAGGACACGAACGCTCCCACCCGCACGACGGCCACGAACAACGGCGCTGCCACCTTCATCACGGCCCGCCGCACCGCCGCCTCGGGAGGCGCAACATGCGGGTCGCGGAGCAGGCGAACCTTGGCCTCCCCCTCCAACAACGACAACACGTTGTCGCGCAACAACCCCGGAGCCGGCGCCGCCAACACCTGCAGAAAGCCAACCTCCACTGGCTCGAGCCTTCTGCAGGCTTCGATCACCAACCCCGCAAAGCCAGCACCATCGACGTCTACGTTGTCGGCGTACGTCCCTCGCGCCACCGCCTCCAGCACCACCAGCTTGCCCGGCAGCTCCCCAGCAAAGGCATCTGCGCCCTGACCCACCGTCACACCAAGACGCGCCCCGATCACCGCCGCCACGGTCTCCTGCACTGATGACGGCGCGAGCACGCTCACCGCCACCATCCCCGACCGCACGACAAGCTCCAAGCCAATGCAGCACCCCACGCCAGCGAGTTCCGCCCAGACAACGGCCATCTCCCGCCACGACTTCAACCCCTCCACCATCCCCACCCGCAACGCGCCCAACACGACCGGCCCCGCAGCGGGCACCACGACCACCGGCGGGTTCAACGCAAAAAACTCCTGCAACCGAAACCGCTTCACCTCCGGCACCACCCCCACCTCGTTCGGCAGGACACGCGCCCCCCGCACGAACCGCAACCCCTCAGCGTGCACGGCGGTCTCGAGCAGCCCGGCAATGCCCTGCTCGGCAACCTCTCGGCTCAGCACCCCTAACGTGTCCGCCATCCTCGGCACGACAAACCTCCCAGCACCAACGTCCACCGAACAGCAGAAAGAGCGAGAAAGAGGAAAGAAGGACGAAGCAACGCCACAACAAGAACGAAGAAGAACAGGGAGGAAGGAGGAAGAAAGGAGAGAAGGTAAAGAGGAGAAGAAACGATCCCTATTGCCGTGCACTCATCTCCTCAAACGCGCGATATTTCCAAACGAGCGATGAGAAAAAACATCACGCACAACAGAAGAAATGATCTCACGTCAACGACAATCACCCTCCCCCGTCGAACTGCCACCGCTCCCTCCGCTTCGCATGGCAGAACCTCATCTCTGCTCTCGCCGTCACCCACAATCTGATCCCAGTAATCGGACACAGTGCACTTCCTCATCCCTGTTGTTGCTGCGCGGATCATCTTGCGTCCGGCCGTGTTGCTCTCCGCCGGCCAGACCAAGACATGAAGAGCAAGACAGCCGGCTCCGAGCAGGGTCATGCGTTGAGCTCTCTGAGAACGGCACTGTCCTCGGACGCGATCTGCCCAGAATCCCCGCCGAACGGCGCTGCGATCATGTCGTTGCCGGCGACCGGGTTGACGCCCGCATCAGCGTCGGGGTTGGCGCCACGTTCTCGAACGAGTCGGTGCACGCCGTCGATGCCGGGCACGCGCCACACCGCACCGTACGGGTCGCGCTGCGCAGCCTCCAGCGTGGAGACGAAAAACACCCGAGAGGGCTCCCCGGGCAGTGCGCGGACAATTGACTCGACCCGGCGATCAGAGGTCGTCGCGATGCAGACCCTGAATGACCGGAACGCGGAGCCATCAATGCCCGTGAGCGCGTGATACCCATTCGCCGCCAACACCCCGAGGTAGCGCTCGGCCTTGTCCGCAAGGGTCCGGACGGACTCGGTGGCGAGGTCGACCTCGAGGAAGGCGAGCATTCGCTTTCCGTCCCGCTCGAGGACAATGGCGCAGTCGGGGATCAGGCCGTCGAACCGTTCGTGCGTGGTGGTCTGCGCAGCGATCCCGAGCTCGCGTCCGCTCGAGACGAAGGCAACGGCGACATCCACGATCCCGAGCCGGTGGGGAAGATCACGCGGCTTCCGGCCCAGGCGGTACACGAACTCTTTCCTGCCCTGCGAGATCGACGGGCGAGGCTCGCGCCGCAATCGTCCGATGCGAACAAGTCGGGCGAGGTCGCGTTGCGCGGACCGAAGCGACATTCCCGAATACGCCGATAGCTGCGACGGCGTGGCCGCGCCGCCGTTCTCGGCCATGAACCCAATCAGGTTCGCCGCCCGCATCGTCCCGGCAACCCGCGAGCGTCCCAGCCCGGGACGACGCGCCGATTCACCCGTGGCGACGTCCGGGGTCATCGGCCCCACCGCTCGCGGCCTGCCCGCGCTAGCCCAGCTACCGTTCGGGAGAGCGGGCTGCGTACGAGGACGGCGCTGCCGCCCGAGTACCACAAGCCTCGGGGCGGCTCGATGATGCTCATGCCGGTCTCAGCCAGGATGTACGAGCCGGTCAGGGAGACGCCGGCGTCCTTGCACGCCTTCGCTAGGCCCGCGGTCGCATGGATGTCGCCTGCGCTGGCCTGCAATGAGCCGCTGACATGGTTGTGCGCGAGGAGCGCGCGCCGTTCGCCGCTGGCGAGGACAGCGTCGACGAGCTCGGCGTAGCGGATCGAGACGGACGGCTCGCTCGCGCCCCCCTCGCGAATGATCGTGCGCCGGGGCACGCGACGCTCGTCCAGAACGACGAAGACGGCCCGTTCGATTCGGAAGCCCGCGAAGAGCGGCCAGAGGGACAGGTAGATGGCGAGCGGCGAGAGCAGGGGTGCCGACACGTTCACTCCTCCCTGTCGCGCCCGCCGTGCCGGGGCAGGTGGCGCGTTCCGTCGAGCAGTCCGGCGGTGAGGCGTCGGGCCAGGCCGGTCAGTTCGAGCTTCGCCCGCTCGTCGATCTCGATCGCGCAGTCGAGCTTCGCGATCTCCGCCTGGACACGGATGATGTCTCGCGCGGCGTCAATGGCCGTGTCCGCGTCACCGTCCTCCAGCGCCATCTCCACGCGACACCGCAGGCCGGCAAGACGCTCACGCTGGCGCCTGCGCTCGCACTGCTCGCACGAGCAATAGGGTCGGCTCATCGGTCATCCTCCCGCCACGTGCGCCGCGGCAATTGGCGCGCTGCGGTCCTCGTGACGCAACCGCGCTCGAGGAAGTCGTGCAGCAGCGGCATCACCTCCTCGCGTCGCACGGCATGAACGTCGAGAAACCTGTCGGCGCCGATCGCTCGCAGCAGAGCCGGCACGTCCTCGTCACGAATGTTCGCCGCGATGGTCCCGTCGAGGAGCACGCGAGCTCGCTCCATCGGATTGCCGCGGACTTCCATGGTGACGCGGAGGTGCTGCTCGAGGGTGTAGGGGTGGTAGCGCCGCACGACCTCGCGGATCACCGCGGAGTTCATCCCGACCACGCCGAACAGGAAAAGGTCGCGCGCGATCACGTCCGTCGGTGCGCGCATGTGCATCAGTCGTTCGGCCGCGACCAGATACCGATCGGCTAACGTCGAGGCGAACCGATCCGGCGTCCGCTCGTCGTCAAAACGCGCGTACCGGATGTTGCCGTCCTCATCTTGCAGAACGAGGCGGGCTGTCTCGCAGTAGGCGTCGGCGTGATCGAGCGGGAGCGTGTCGAGCCATCGCTGCGCCTGCTCAGCGAGATCGAGCGTCTTGTGGATGATGTCGGCCTCGCGATGGCAGGACAGCGGATGCGCCTGGTGGACGTCGCCGATGGAGAAGACATCGGCGATGCCGTTGCTTCGGTGACGGGGCGTCATGCTCCCTCCCGTCGGCACGCATAGGGCGCGAACTCCCGCGCCGCGGTTCGCGTGATCGCCCCGTCGTTGCGGAATGCGCGGACGAGGGAGAGGGCTTCGTCGAGACGTACGCGATCCGGGTCGAGCCACCGGTCTGCTCCCGTCAGCCTGACCAAATCCCGCGTGTGCTCGTCACGGAGTCCCGAATGGGACGCCGCACTTCGGCCGAGCGTCGCCGCGAATTCGGGAAGGCCGCTGTCCGGCCCCACGGTCAACGCGAGATGGACTGCAAGGGAGTACCGCGCCCTGAGCTTCCGCAGTGCGGCGCGCACGGTGATCGGGCTCGTGCCGAGCGCGACCTCGACGAAGCTGTCGCGAGCGAACGGGCGCGGCGGGTCCGCAGGCACGCCCCAGATCTCACGAGCGCGGACGAAGCAGACCTGCTCGAGGGTCTCGAAGAACGCCTCGCACGTCGCGTCTCCGGACAAGCGCTCCGCGTGCACCTTGCCCTGGACCACGAGGTGCTCGCGCTCGGCGGTCGTGTACGCCTCCGCCTGGATGGACGGGATCGTGCGGCACCATCGCGCCGCGTCCCCGTCGAACTCGGCCAACCGCCGCACGCCGACCATCGCGGGATCGTCATGCTCGATCGACCGGCGATGACGCTGCCGTGCGAGCGGCGTCGGCTCAGCCATGGAGAGGACCTGCGCGAGCAGCCCCTCCGTCACCTCTCGATCGCGCACGGGCCTACTTCCCGTTCCGGGCCGCAGCCGCGGGGGGCTCGGGCGGTGTGGGCGGGGTGTCAGCGAGGGAGACGCGCCACGCGGGGCACCGGATCGTGCCGCGGTGGCCGTCGAGCGCGACCTCCCAGGCGTTCATGGCGATCTTCTCGAGCGTTCCCTGCAGCGACTCCGTGGGCACGGTGATGATCACGCGGTCGCCGATCTGGAAGCGGCGCTCGTGCTGCTTGTACTTGAGGCGGGCGTGCTCGTGGAGCGCCGGCAGGACGATGTCGAACTGCTCCAGCGTCAATGCTGGACCCTCGGCGAGCATGCGCTGCACGATGGGCGGGTGTGCGGCGGACTTGTTGATGATGCTGATCCGGGTCGTGGCCATGGTTCGTTCCTCCTTGTTGAACGGTGAATTCACCACCAGCGTCGGGTCGGGTTCGTCTCGAAGTCGTGTTCGGCTCCTTCGTAGTCGTCCTCCTGGCGCCGCGTTCTGCACTCCCAGTGCGATCGGACGTGTGCGAACCCGGCGAACTCGCGGTCGACTCGGTCAGTGATCGCGTCGTGGAGCGCCTCGAGCTGGTCAGCGCTGATGTCCCGTGGGAGGCGCCCGTGGAACTCGATCTCGATCTCCCGCTGGTGGCGCTCGTCCGGCACGAAGACGTGAGTCACGCTGCCGAACCCGCCCAGGACGGCGTTGACGGCTCCTTGCCCGGCTTCGTGATGGCGCGGCTCGAACTCGCGATCCGCGCTGATTCCGACAACCGCCCAGTAGAGACTCCTGTCCTTCTCCTCATCGTCGTCCATGCCCGGTTTCCTTTCTGGGCCTCAATCGAGGTCCTCCACGCGCAAGTCAGTCGGCACAAACCTGTCGTGCTCGCGAGCCGGGTTGACGTGGAGTTCCGACCAACACATCGCGTGGCGGTCGGCGAGTTCGAGGGCTTCGCGCTGGAGGTCGGTAGCCTGCGCGGTGTTGTCGGTTGTCTTCGCCATGCGTCGTTTGCACATGGCAAGAACATGGATCCGCCACACCAGCCCTATAAGGACAGGAGACGAGACGGCAGACGCGACTACCTGGCAGACAGCTCGGCTATTCGATCACGTGGAGTTCGCAGTCCCACGTGGACGCGTCAGAGCTTGTTTGTGTTGCTGCCGGGCCGATGGCAAGGGTCGGCCAGTCGGCGTGAACGACGAGCTCAGGTTGCGCGGTTGCCTTCGCGAATCGGGTCGGCCGGAACTCGATGGACATCGCGTCGATGGACGTGAGGCGGAGACCGACGATGTACTGGCCCTGTAGGAAGAATGCTCCGGTGGTCTCGAGCCAAACGATGCACGCTTGGCGGGCCAGGTTCGCGCAAAGGGGGATGCGGAACCGGTGGGCTTCCTCGCGAAGGCCCATATTGTCGACGAGGGTGAAGCCGAACTCGGTGAGGAAGGCGTGATCGTCGGCCCAGGCGGCGATGAAAGCGAGCGTGTCGAGCACCTCGGGCTCGCGCGCGTCCGCCAAGCGCCACGTGCCCGCGGGCCATGTGACCGCGCGCTCGGACCGGACGAGGTAGTCCGCGAAAAACCGAACAGCAAGAGGTCGCCGCCAACGGGGTACCCGTAGCCTGCGGGCCACGGCGTGGGCGTGTCGCGGACCGTCCACGTTTGGTCGGGCAGGCAGTGCGCCAGGAAGGTCAGGAGGTCGTGGTGCTCGCGGGGGTCGGTGGTGTCTTCAGGGTCGGGTTCGGCCTCAATGAAGTGGACCATCTTGCCTTCGTGCGGCGTTGCCTTCGAGACGCGGATGCTGAACCCGCACGGGTCAGAGAAACCGAGGTAATCGCCCGCTGCCCGTGCCTCCATCGCGCAGGAGGCGGTTCCCCTGGGGCCACGAACGTGGAGGGTGACATCGTGGGCCGCGATCACGCCGCCGATCGCGACTGGATGAGGGAGGAACGTGGCGGCCTCAATCACGGCGGGATGCAGCGGCAGGGCCGAGAGCCGGCCGAGCATGCGTGCCGGCAGACCGAAGACCGCGGCACGAATGTGCTCTGGTGGTGCGAGGAATTGCGCGAGGAAGTCCGTGGTCTCCACGAGCGTCCACTCGCCGTCCGTCGATCGGTGGCACTCGATGCGGGGGCCGTCGAGGACGCGGCCCGCGAGGCGGGTGGCCACGTGCAGCTTCAGCTGCTCTGTCCATCCGGGTCGAGCTACCCGGTTCGCGAGGTCTCGCAGCGTCGACGCTGGGGCGCATTGCGCGGGGGTCACGGTGATCTCGTCGTTGGACGTCGCGAGGAACTCGAGCAGTACGTCGGCGAAGGCATCGTCGAGCAGTCGCACGCTCACGGGGTCGGCCACCTTCGGTCCGACGTGCACGAGCGCGAGGACGACGGGGAAGTTGCACCGAAGCAGGAAGTCGGCGTCATCCCGCGAGAGCACCACACGAGGTCGCGGCTTGTTCGTGGAGCGCACGGCCACGCCGATCATGCCGCCCGTGATTCGCGCCACTCCTCGAGCATCGGGCACGCCCTCCACCTGGCAGAAGTAGTCGAGCCCGTAGTCAGCCGTCGTCTTCTGCGGGATCAGCCCGTGCTCCACCGCCGCCGCGGCGAAGAGGGCCTCGCCCTGCTCCCCGACGCGTTGCGCCCGAGAACGCTTCTTCACCCCGCCTCCGGCGCTATCAGCGAAATCCTTCCGCGGGCGCAATGGCCTACGACGCGCGTTGAGTAGGAGATGCTGTCGGCTCGCATCTGCTGAACCGTCGTGGGCGGTCGACCATCCCGGAGTTCGGCCACGAGGATCGAGACTGGGAGGCCCGTGTGAACACCAGCGTCGACGAGGCCTACTCGAGTAGGGCGACTTCCTGACGTGCAGGCCGCGCAGAGGCGTTCCGGCCCTGTACTCCCAGCGCGATCCGGCGCCGGCACCACAAGCTGACTCGGGGCGTCAAGGGCGCTGAGGATCACGGCGTGGGTCGATCCCAGCACGTGCGTGAGATAGCGCAAGGCACCTATATCATCTCTCTCGGCCAGTTGCGTCTGCCTCACGGTGCTCGCGAGGCGCTCGGTCATGCATCGGTCGCACGGCGTGCCGCGCCCCAGGGCGTGAGCGTCGTACACGTGGACCACGAACTGGGCAGGCTCGGGCAAGCCAGGTACGACGAGATCGAAAACGTGGTATTCGGGCAGCGAACGCTTCTCCCCGAGCCAGACGGTGGGGCCCGGCCCACGGTCGCTGACGCTGAGGCATTCTTCGGGCAGACCCTGCGGTTCAAGCGCGAGCACCTCCCGGAGAAGTTGCGCGGAGGCGGTACGCGCCGCAGCCACCGAGTCCCATATCGGTTCTCCGAGACCCAGTTCGCGCAGCAGCAGCTGCGCCTCGAGGATTCCGTTGACGAAGTGCTCCCGGAACACCGGAGCGTGGACCTTCTGAAGCAGCAAATACAGGAGGCTGAGCACCATGTCGGCCCCGCCGAGTCGCAGGAAGCATCGCGCTTGGAGGCACACATTCTCCGCCGCGTATCCGAATTCGGAGGCGCGTTGCAGCACTTCGAGGGCAGGCCCCAGCTGCCCGGCATGGTAGAGGGCTAGGCCGGATGAATAGAGCCCCTGCTCGACCGCGGCCGTTTCACGAGGGCCTCGGAGGAATACGGCCTGCCGGTACGCCACGCTGTACCCGGTCGTATCGGGCTCGCCACCGACATCGGCGCAACCAACCGCGTCCTCCAGCGCTCGCAGCACTTCCTCGAAGCTCTTGGGACGGTCGTCAGGACGAAGTTCGGTGCATGACCGGGCGAGAACGGTCAGGGCCGGAGGCGCACCGTCCCGGTGGTTCAGCGACTTCGCATCAGACACGGAAGTCGCCGGGCAACCGATGAAGGAGATGAGGCACGCTCCGAAGGCGTAGATGTCGCTTCGGATTGTTGCGGGAGCCCCGGATTCGCACTCGGGAGAGAGAAAGGGCGCCGGTGTTCGCGGACCGCTGGGCTGACCCGATGCGAGCATCCCCGCCAGACCGAAATCCGAGACCGCCCAGTGCAGTCGGACGCGACGCATGACTCCGAGGATGTTGTCGGGCTTGAGGTCACCGTGAACAATCCCGTGCTGGTGGACGTGCTGCATGCCCCGGCACACACCTGTCAGAGTGTTTCGCCAGAACGTCAGGTCATCGGTCCGAAGGGTGTGGCCAGCCAGGCTTCCCCCCGGCGCGTACTCCATGATGAGAAAGGGGGCGTCTGCTGTGGCGGAAACGTGATAGGCGCGAACGATGTTGTTGTGCGGTGGGAGCAGGGGCCACACGTTGAGTTCGGTCAGGAACGGGCCGATCCTGTCCGACACCTGGTACGTTTTGGCGGCATACTCCAGACCGGTCAGCCGGTCTCGCACGCGGTAGACGCGCCCGAAGGCACCGCGTGCGGTCATCAGTGCGCTGCCTCCGTCGGGTGCGACGTGAGCAAGAATATCATACCTTCCGGCGAGGGTTCTCACCGCGCTGGGTGCTTTGGGTGAATGAGCCTGAATGGCCCGTCCGTCACGTCATACCGGAGTTCCGGCGGCACCGGTTCAATGGCGATCACGACGCCACCGTACGCCACGACTGCACTGCCCCTGCACAAGCGCCGGGCGGACTCGCCGTTGCGCGCATCGAGCGCAAAGAGAGTCTGCCGCTCGATCCCCACGGGACCATCATGGGTTTTCAGGTTCACCTCGTGCCTCGCTCCGGGCGACTCCCGCGCGGCACGCAAGACATTCGAATCGAGGAGGCTCCAGCAGCACGGCGGTGGCATCCAGCAGCCCAGCTCGACCGCCTCCGCGCCCTCTCGCTTCTCGTTGTGCGCCTCCAATCGGAAACCGGTGCTCTCTCGGAGGATTGTGAACTGCCGTCGGCTACCTCCTGCGGGCGTGGCGATGTCGCACTTCGCGTGGGCTCCGACAACGCATGCCGCGCCACTGACGATCGAACTCGTCAGGTCGCCTGCCATTCGCAACGAGACGAGGAGCCAGCCGTCGGCAGAATGACGCACATCGCCGGGCACCCCAACGCCAAGGGATGCATCCAGCAGCTGCTCCCAGCCTCTCGCGATGGGAATCTCTACCCACGGCGCATCCGGGGTCGGTCGGATTAGAATACTGAGCCTCACCACATTGTGGCGAAGGCTGTCACCCACCAGTCGACGCCGCAACATGACATGATTGGGGAGTATCGGCCTGTCCGCGGCCTCTCGCGACCGAGGTGCGTTCCACGACGTGACGAGTCGCCTCCATGCCGCATCGACAGCGTTCCGATCGCGATCGCGGGTGCCGGTCGCCTCGAGAATCGTCCGCACTCCAAACGGGGGTTCCGACTTTCCCAGCAGCATCAAATAGCCAAACAATTGATTACCGAGCTCCTGCTGGAGCGCTCCGAGTACCCGATTGGGGGTCAGACGGTTGTCGGTCACCGCACCTGGCCACCGATGGGCAGGGGAACGCGGCGCAGACGGGAGAACTCGGTGGCCAGAATGGCGTAGTTCAACCCAACGGCGTTCAGCAGCTGGCGCGGCGGGGAGTAGAGGATGTCACCGCAGTATCGGAGCCCGCCAAGTTCCTCCCAAACTTCGTCTGCCGTGCGCAGGTTGCCGTCAGCGTCGCGCTCCTGTAGGCGGAGCTCCTGAAGCAGAAGTGGGTGGCTGTCGAGCATGAAGATGGCGGGCTGTGCGCTGATCAAGCCGGACAACTCAGGACTCATGCCGATCATCGTCTTGTAGAGTTGGTCCGCACGTTCGTACCGGCCGACTCGCTCGGGGCTCGCCAAGTGAGCAACGCAGCGGCGCGCATCGAGTCTCGGCATGGCGTCTCGCGTCCGACCGACCTCAGCTCGATACTCGTTGAGGGAGCGGGTGTCTAGCGGACAGGAGGGCCGGTCCGCCATGACTACCTCGTACCAGTCGTATTCCCAACGGAGCTTCAGCTGCTCGACTGCATGCCAGTAGTAGGCTTCGGTCGCCCAGCTGAGGTCGGGTATTGGTGGGTCCATTGGCGCTAACTCCGGACGCGCTACGCGTGTCGTGCGGGGCGTCCTGCAGGCCGTAATCTCGAGCTGTTCAAAAGCCTTTCGGTGGTCGGCGGACGCCGGGCGATCTGACAAAACCTCCCCTGCCGCTTGCCAGATGTCAGATCGCGTCATGGTGAGGTCAGATGCGCCAAGGCCTCGCACGCCGTAGCCCCGAGACATGACGTCCCCCCAACGCACCGGAGAACATCCGACCGAGGGCCCGCGCCCCGCCCTACCACCGACCGCGTCGCCGCACGGCCCGCAAACGGACCCAGCCGCCGAGGCCGCGCGGCTATCGAGCGAACTCCGACAGGCTCGCGACTCAGGCGACCACCACCTCGAGGATGACCTCCGGCGAGCGCTCGGGGCAGCGCTCGAGGCCAAGGCGCGCGAAGCGCTCGCACGAGACCTGGCGAGGACCGAGCCATGATCCGGCGCGACCTGGCCGGAGTGGCCGTGCAGGTCGCGGCGTATGTGTTCCGGACCAGCATCGCGCGGCGGGTGGCCGTCCACGCGGCGACCGAGCTGTGGCTGGAGGGAATTCCAGAAGCCCGCCTCGACGTCTTGGCTGGGCGGTATCGAGTTCTGTGTCGGGAACTGCACACGGCGCTCGATGTCGGGGTGAGCGACGATGTCGTGCGCCTGCACATGCGCCGCGCGCTCCCCCAGTTGGCCGCACACGCGCACACCGTCGAGCGTCTCGGTCCGCGCTGTCCGGCCGACGCGATGATTCGATTCCGAATCGAGCAAGAGCGCGGGAAGTGCCTGTATGTCGTCAGCATCGAGGGCCGCACTCACGGATAGAAAGGCGACCAATGCTCTTGGGTCGTCGTAGCGAGAAGTTGAGGGCCACCTGCCGTCGAAGCCAGGACTGCGCCCTGGTCCACGCGCATAACACACCGTGACCGGCTCACGAATGCACATCAGGGAACCGCACCTTCGTCGGCGGCGAGTTCCTGGTAGCGGCGAGCGAGATACACGAGTCGGGACGGTCGTCCGAGGCCGGGACCGGCGGGGTGCGGCGACGATGTCGTCGGCCTTCTTCTCAAGGAGCACGGCGAGGAGGAGGTTGCTGGATTCGGGGTCGAGGGTAGTCTGCCATCGGGGGCGTGACGTTGACCGCATCCTGGAGCCTCGAGACCAGCGGCTTCCCACGCCTGTCGTCTGCTTGGGGAGTCTCCAGTTCAGGCAGCGGGCGGGCATCATGGTCCCACAACGCCAAGATACGGCCGAAAGGCACGGTGAACCTCGAGCCTGCTCTCCCGCAGGCTACTTGCCGGCTCTTGCGGACTCTCTATCGCGTAAATCGTGCCCCCGGCGGGTGCCACACGCCCGACTACGCCCACGTCGTACATCACCTGCAGAAGGCGCTCTTTTGTCGTCAGCCGAAACCAATCGTGCAACCCCAGAGCTTCGCTAACGCCCTTGTCCATCAAGACCCTCTCCTCTATCGTGTCAGCGATCTCCTTGCCGGCTCGAATCGCGACAGCGCCGCGAAAGACGATCTCGACGAGTTTCCCAACCTCCGGGTAGACGTCTCCGAAGTCGGCATTTAGCCCAAACAGCTTCTCCTCCGAGAAGCTCTTCAGCACGTCGTGAACATGCTCGAGCGTGACCCTCTGCTTTCCGGCCTTGAGTTTTGCTCTGTTGAGCAAGTCGATCATGTCCCGCGGACCGCTAGTGCAGTACGACGCTACTTCGCCATAGAAAGTGCGAAACTCCGCCGTCCAAGCGAAGTCTCGCCGCCATAGCTCCTCCACAGCCCCGTCTTCATACTTCACATCATGTTTGCTCGCCACCCTCCGCGCAATCAATGCCGCCAGCTCATCCGCGCCGCGCCACGAGATATGCTGTATGTACGGCTTCGCCTTGTCGTATTCGGTTTGGTGTTCAAACCAGTAGCGCCACACACCGTATTTCAGGAACAACAACACGTGTAACCCGGCACTCGCTCGCTCGTTGATGTCCACGACAGCGCGAGCGATCCCCTCTATGTACGCAGGATTCCTCTCCATTCCCGGGAAGACATCTTCGGCGTCGTCGATCATGATATAGGCTCGCCGGCCGCCGAGCGCATCCACGGTTGCATCGCAGGCCTCCTGCCAGGCGGCCTGGACGAATTTCGCGGCAGCAGGCTTGAAGAGCGGTTCCAAGTCAACTTCCACCCCGGCACTGACTCGTACGGCAGAGGGCACATTCTTCAAGATGTCTAGGCCAGCGGATCCAGCCTTTCTCAGCTTGCCGAGTACCTTGCCAGTGAGACTCGCGTCTCGGGTCGATTGATCAGCGACCTGGTCCGCAAACTCGCGTAGGAGGTGCAACGCAATTACGTTCCTTATTCGACTCGAGCGACCTGCGACCATTCCCGGGTCAATGCTGAGACAGCTGTGGTCCGCGTCGACATTCCAGATCAGTGCGTTCGGATCGCACTCCAGGTTCTTTCGGAGAGCGGTCTTTCCGCTACCCTTGACGCCAACGATAATACAGTTGCCGTGGGACCCCTTGTGGCTCTTGAGTGCGCCGCTAACCTCAAAGTCTCGCGGAGCGTGGACCTGTGCGACATCCTCGCGCTTCACGTGGGATGCGTCCGGATCGCCGAAGTACAACTGGAAGCTGTCGCGGGCGCTCACTGCGCTGCTCCGTAGAACACGCGCACACAACGAGTCATCCCGCCGGCCATCGCGTAGAAGAAAAGCAAGCTTCGAAGCTGCTCCTTGGATAGGGTTTGCGGCGTCTCACCAGCGCCGGCGTAGAGAGCAGAGTGAATGGTCTCCGCATCGGGGACGTCCGGCAGCTGGATCTGACTTATCACTCGGAGAATTCGGTCAATCGGAACGCCGCAGTTCGCGAGGTAACTGCGAACAGCAGATTGTGCCTTGAGATTGAATTTCTCCTCGGAGCCAAGTGCTGTCCTGCCAGTACTGGTGACGCGAATAGCGCGCTCGTCCTGCTCGGCGAGGAACTCGAGGGAGACCATTAGTTGGATGGTCCGCCGAATGCTCCCAGGTTGCAGTGGCTCACCATCCAGCTTGAATTCGTCACCGGGGCTCTGGCCGATTGCCTCCACGAGTTCGTCGATGCTGTCCCACCTCTCGCGTTTTGCTGCCCGACGGAGCGCCGCCCAAATCTTCGCGTGTGTGGTTGCCAAGTCTTGTTCTCCATTCCGGATGCCTCATCGAAGTCCGCCGGGAACCCGGACCCAGCCGGAGCCCTCGTCCGAGTCGCCACGGCACCGAAGATCAACGTGTCGAACGCGGCAACGGGGCCGTCCACCGTGTAGAGTCCGTGGCCGCGCTTCGTCGTGGACTCCACCTCGTCAAGCGTGCCCGCACCATTGGGCGCGGCGAGGAGCTCGGCCATCGCGAAGCTCACCGTGCCGGAGTGCAGGATCAGGATCCGCTGGCTGAGGCTCTGGGGGTCGGCGTGGCGGAGGTAGTCGGTGGCATTGCGCACGGCATAGGCGCGCCCGTCCGCTTTCGGCTCCGCGACTTCCCGCGCTGGCCCGATCCCAGCCGCAGCCATGCGTGTCTCGACCAGGCGGCGCGCGAGGGTCACGCTGCCGAGTTGGCGCAGCCGCGTCCAGATGGACTCCAGCGGCATCTCGGCCTGGATCCGTCGTCCCTTGCTCAATCGTACGGCCGGTGGGGCGCCGGCGTCCGGCGCGATCTTCGCGGGCGCGACTTCCTCGTTCCACGCGAGCACGACGGTGAAGAAGTCGTCGCGCGTCAGCACCGGGATGGGGAGTCCGTCGGGGACGTCCTTCGGATCGAGCCCGTGGTTTCCGAGGATGGCATCCACGAACGCGGCCAAGCGCTCATACACCTTGCGAGCGGTCGAGCTCGAGTACAGCAGCGCGACCCGATGCGTGATGCCTGCCCGCGTTGCGGTGATGATCAGGTAGTCGGCGTCCGATCCGCGACGCTCGATCGCGGCGTTCCAGCCGTGGGTGCGCAGCAGCCCGAGGATCGGCTCCTGCGCATCCCGTTCCAGGATGTCGAGCCGCAACTTCCGGCCGTTCTCGTCGTCCGCCGTCATGGTGCGCTGGCAGGCCCGGCGTCGCCCCGTTGGTTCAGTTCCGATTGACTCTGCCAGGTGATCGAGAACGGCCCACGATCCCACGAGGTATAGCCGTCCACGACAACGTAGTAGTCTCCAGGATTCAAGCGGACTGCCAGCAGGGGGTCGGTAATAGCCACCGGGTCGCGGTCGTCGTTGCACCCGACCGCCGTTGTGCAATCGGCGTTTAGAAGATATAGGACGAAGTCGTCGAACCGACCGAGGCGGCGTTCTTCCAATCGGGAGCGGACATCGATGACGTAGTCATCCTCCGCATCGACATGGAGCCGGCCGATCCACTCGGGCGCCCCTTCGCCACCTTCGGCATCCATCGTTGAACTGCCCCTCGCGGCGCAGACGGCCTGGGAGAAGACGTCGGGCGACTGTGTACGGTTGGTCTCCTCCTCGACTTCGACCCCGCGGGGCAGGTCACTGGCTCTGCGGCATGCCTCCAGGGGTGTGGGGACCCTCTCGATCACGAGACGACCCGTGGGCGGCATGCGACCACCGGACACCGGCTGCACGCGGATGACCGCCTCTTGGCCCGCAGCCAACGACGCGATCGCAGACGCCGGAACAGATGTACTCCATGTAGCGGCAATGACGCTGCGAACGTCACGCCAGCCTGCGCGTTGCCCCGGCACGGCGTCCCGATCCGCGTCCCCAACGGCGATTCGCGCAAGCTCATCGGTAACGCGGTAGCGCCCGGCCTCGACAGCGCGCACCCGAACAGTCACGCTTGTGGCAGCCGGATCGTCGCAGCCCGACACCACGCAGGCTCCGAGAAGATCGACCGGCACCACCGTGGACGTCGTGGGAGCGAGTTCGACCGCCTCGGCGGTCTCGGCCGCCAACGCTTCCAGAGTGGCGGAAAGCTCGAACCGTTCGCCTGTCTGGAGGCCGACCCGCGGCACTCCATCGATGATCAGATAGTACGTGCCCGGAGTCACCGCCGCCTCCATTCGAGAAATGAACACGGTTGGCTGCCCGGGCTCCGGCCGACTGTCCGCGCAGGCCACCTCGGCGATACCTCCCTCGATCGGACGCGCCAGATAGAGAACCGTGGGAAGGCCAGCTGCCCCTTCGAGTACCAGCCAGGCCGGCTGACGGGGCGCCAGCCGGAACCACAACTCCGGACTGCCAGCCCCTCCGCATGACCCGCCGAAAGTGTCCGCGCCTGCCCGGAGCTCTCCGGTGGCGCGGTACTCCCTTCCGCGGAGAGCCATCTCCGGGACTTCTTCGGGCGCGGCGGCGCTGCCGGATGGAATGCCAACGGAGGTAAGCCGGATCGTTGCGCGGGAAGTGCTCGGCGTCATCGGGCGCGGGCGACGAGATCCGGGCGCAGACTTCTGTCGCCAAACGACGCCCACATTGAATCGCCACGAATCGGAATACACAAAGAGTTCCAATGGCTCATCGTGAACAACTGCACGTCGCCCGCCTAGCAAGACGCTTCTGTCATCGGTCGCCACGACCTCGACATCGGCGGACTCGTCCGGCGGGCCGAAGAGTTCCACCTGAAGCTGATGGTTTTGACCGGGTCGCGCTGGGACCATCCAAGACGAGCGCGTGCCAGGAGTCGTTGCGAGCTCCTGGTGTACGGGGCGCTCTTGCAGGAGACGTATGTCGCGCTCCAGCTGCTCCACTCGCCGAGTCGTAGGAGGGTCGAGGGGTAACGTGACTAGCGTCTTGTCCAGCACGACCGCGAGCAGGAAGGTCACCAGCAACGTGCCGAAGCCAAGGGAATAGGTGAAGCGCTTTGCACGATTGACGTCCGACTCAGCAACGGGCGGCATGTGACGAATCAGGAACCAGACGATGCCACCTATGAGGGTGCCACCTCCGAGCCCACCCAACTTCTGGGCGAGGTCGCTCCCATAGAATACGAGGGTGAGAAAGATACCGAGGAGCAGGCCGCCGCCACACCCGACGATAACCTGGTATAAGGCGGGGTTGGCCTGAGCCCGGATTGACGACCAGGGAACGACACTTCGCACTCTGCGAGCACGGAGGCGAGCACTCTGAAACGCCTTTCCGACGCCAGGGGTGACGTCGTCCTCGACTTCGATAGCGACGTCTCCGTCTTCGGCGCCGGCCAGGCGAAGCCAACTCACCTCCCACTTGTTTTCAGCGGAGGAGGGGTGCAGGACCTGCAGTCGCCAAGGCCAGAATAGCCGGCCGCGAACGACCTTCGAATCACCGACGGAAACGTCCACGTCCTCAGTGCCCTGGGCAACATCGCTCAGCCGAAGTCGCCGCGGAGCAACCGTCTGGTCGATGATCAGCTCCCACTTGCCGCGAAATCGATGGTCCGTCTTCGGCGGGTCGGCGTCGCGGGGCGCCGGACGAGCATCGTTAGCAGGAGAGGCGGCCGCGTTGGCCACCGGGGCTGCCGTACTACTGTCGGCCACTTGGGTTCGCGTGTCAGTGGACTCGGGAGGCATCACCAATCGCCACTGCTCGCGTAACCAGTCTTCCTCACGGCTACGAACAATCGATCGACGCGCTGTGCCGTGGGCGGAGTAAGCTCGTAGCCCATGCCGACAAGCTTCTCTGTGAGCGCCGCCAGAAACGCCGCATATGCAGGAACCGATAATGCGTCGTCTGGCCGTCTCGGTTTTGCGATTCCTATTGCCGCGACGGCGACGTACTTCTCCTCGAACACGCGCTGCAAATAGGCAGGCCAGGGTTCGCCCAGCCTCGGCGCGTCCGTACATGCGCCTAGCCTGACCGTCGCGTCGGCCTGGCGCGTCAGCTCGTCCAAGGCGGCGCGCCAGTTATGAGGAAGAGCTTGCCCGCGGGGAAGCGCATCAAGCCGAGCTTCCCACTGCATCCGCCAAGGCGACGCGGTGCCGTCGGGCAGGAGATGCTGGCGGTAGGCTGCAGCGAGCTCCGGCGATGGAGGCCGACCTCCTACGTCGTAGGGGAGAAAGGGACCGGCGTCGCCGCCTTGTGCGCGGAGCGCAGCGAGTGCGGCCTCGACACACGGTGCCAGCAGTCGCTCGCGTTCCTGCCGGACGCGGACTTCCTGGAGATGGATCCAGTGCTCCACGAAGTGCCGAGACCACCAATGGAACTCCGGGTCACGCCAGAAGACAAGGGGGAGCCATGCAGCGATGCCACCCAGTGAGCCGATCGAGTCGGCGTGAAAGTCGCCGCCGCGGAACTCTGCGCCGTCCCGACGGAGATCCGACACGAGTGTACTGGGCTCTGACCCGAGCAGAACGGTATCGAGAACGACCGACGCGAACTCCCATCCGCGCTCCCGTCGACCGCTCGAGGCGTGGAAGGCAGCGTCGAGTCGCTCCTTCTGGTCTCTGAACGGAGAGACCTCATTGCGCCATAGGCGCCACCAATCGCGGGCTTGCTGGACCCTGCCTGTGTGGAGTTGTCGAGCATCGGAGCAGGCGTGCTCCAGCTCGGTCCGCACGTCGTCTTCAGCCGGGCCACGCGACGAATCCTCTGGGATGGAATCGCCGATCTCGCGGGCAGCGTCCGCCAGCACGGACGGTTCGTTGAGAAGCGCGATCTCGCGCAGCGCGCGGGCGGACACCTCCCACACTCGCCCAATGTGCAACAGCGCCCCAAAATACATTGGTATTCGGCGCTGGAATATCGCGAAAGCCGCTCGCTTTAGCACATATTTTTGTAGCTCGTGTGGCGAATCTCGCTCCGGTGGAGGCCGATCGCCGTCGGGCGGTGACGGTTCCATCGTTCTGTCGTGCTGCAGCACCCATTGAGCCACGGCGTTCTGGCGGATTTCGTCAGGCAGGCAGGCCTCGCGTGCCGCCATGACGGCGTCACCAATGGTGCGCCCTTGCGGCACACGAACAAAGCGAACTTCAGGCATGACGCGCCTCCGTCAGGACTCGTTTGAAGTCCGGTCCTCTGAACCACTCCCGGAGACCATTCCGCATTTGTTCGATGGTATGGCCGAGCATGTCGTCCAGCCCGACAAACCAGAAGGACTGATGACGAAGTGAGCGGAAGAGGATCAGGCATGGGTGATCGGTGCTGCGGCAGCCGAATCGCTCGAGAACTCGCTCGACTTCGTCGCGGTATCTGAACTCGTTCACGGGTGGGGCGAGAATCGAGGCCAACGTGCGCGACTCGCCGTTGAACTGGAACGTGACGGCGTCGAATCGGCCCAGCCGCTCTCGCATCCGGTCCTGGGTCTCTCGGTCCGCGTTGCCGAAGACGCGCCACCACGAGTGCCCGGCCTTCGAGGTGTAGTCGATCCACTCCTGCGATGGCGCGCGCAGCACGAAGACGGCGCATTCTCGACCGGACCACCCGTCGAGATCTGACAGGCCAGGTCCATCGAGGTAGTCCGGAAAGGGTCGGTCACCTAGCGTATAGAGCAGGAATCCATGGAGTACAAAGCCTTCGGCCTCGATGCGCAGCCAAGCGCAGCGAACGGCTTCGTAGCCTGGAATGGGCATCATGTGTCGGTCTCGCTGGGGGGTAATTCGGGTTCGATGCTTTGTCTTGAGACCTTGCGTTTCACGGGCTTTCGTGGACCGGCGACTTTGCGCTCGACGCGTTCGGGTGGGTTCACGAGGTAGAGAATGGCGAACGTGGCAAGGGCACCTCCGGCGCGCAGGGAGATGTCCACCACTGTTCCGTCGAGCTCGAGAAAGCCTGGCAGTACCGCGGCGAATCCCGCTCCGGCAAGTGCCAGTATCACGCGGAAGATGAACATTGCTTCGCGGGGTACTGGCTTCTCCCCTCGCACGAGGATGAACACTCCAATACCCAGGAGGAGCGCCAGGAATCCCACGCCGGCTATTGAGGCGAAGAGCTCTTGCGGCGTCATTCCGACCCCGATCTGTGAGTCGTCTGGATCACGGCGGCCACACGTAGCCGAGGGTGGCGGTGATGGTGAATCCGGCGCCGCTGCAGCCGCTCGTGGCGGTGGTGAGGAAGTAGTCGACTCCGCCGATGCCGGGCGTCCATTGGCACTCGATGAGGGAGAGCGGGCCGGTGCCCATCGGTGTTGTGGCAATTAGGCCGAGCGTCGGGGGCGAGCCGGCGATGTAGCCCGGGGGAGGGGTGGCGGACGTGGTGTAACGGTTGCGGAGTGTTCCGGCTTCGTTCCAGTGGTAGAGGGTCACGAGGCCGGTCAGCGTTCCCTCTTGCCGCCGGTACGTGCTGAAGCAGGCGTTTGGGGAGCCGCACTCGGTGACCCAGCAACTCGCCCCGCCGCACGTGGTGAGCGGGCAGGAATTGACGGAGCATCCGGCTGAGGGGCTCGTGGGGTACGGGGCGCAGTAGGGGCCGGTGTCTTCGAGGTTGCTGGTCCAGTGGTGGCTGGTGCATTCGCGATAGCGGGTCGAGCGGATGGTGCAGCCCGCGTCCGTCCCGCCGGCGGAGCAGTTGTTGTCGAGGAAGTCGCAGATCTCCGGCGCGCCCGGATAGACGAAACGGTTGCCGTCATTGCAGTCCGCCGTCCCCGTGCACGACGGACCGACGCCGAACCCGTCGCCGTCTGCGTCCGTGCAGCACGAGCCGCTGGAAGAGCATGTCGAGCTGCCGGTGGTGCACACCTCGGTCGCGGCGCAGTCGCGGAACATCGTGGGCGTGTCGTACTGCAGGGCGCCAGTGCAGCTCGCGCTTGTGCCAGAGCAGTACTGGTCTTGGTGCCGCACGTAGACGTCGGAGCCGCATGACCCGCTCGCCGGCATGCAGACGTAGTCCGTGGAGACGTCGTCAGCGCACTGGAACGTGTTGGCGCGGTACCGGCACCCGTCGCAACACGCGCCGGACGTGCACGGGCAGGTCGCGCATCCCGATCCGACGCAGCCAGCGGCGCCACAGGAGGTTGGCATTCCCCATTCTCGGCAGGGGTCAGCGTCGTAGTTGCCGCAGGTCTCCTGCGTCGAGCTGTCGCTGCATTGCGTCGCGCCGCTGGGGCACTCGTGGACGCAGCACACGCCACCCGAGCAACCGTCGCAGGACGTGTCCCCACCCCACTCCGTGCAGCCGTCGCCGTTCCGGTCCGCGCACGTCTGCCGCGTCGTCGTGGAGGAGCACCGGGAACTCCCCGCGACGCACTCGCTCATGCACGTTGTGCACGACATGCCGCTGCAGGCGCAGCTGATGTCTCCACCCCATTCGAGGCACCCGTCGCCGTTGTAGTCACCACAGGTCTGTCGCGCCATCGAGGTGGCACACCGAGTCAGACCGAGTCCTGGACATGTGCTGGTGCACGATTCGCAAGCCGTCGGCGACCGACAGATGCCAGTTGAGCACCGCGAACTCGATTCGGCGTCTCCCGACGTGTTGCACGTGTAGAGGATGCCTCCGACGCATCGGGTCGTGGAGGGCATGCAGGTTGTCGGGCCGTCTACCAGCCGAACCGAGCCGAGGAAGTCGCTAGGATCGACACGGTGGTAGTCGCTGCTGTGGTAGCCGGGGCCTGGGACATCGGCCTCGCAGTGGTCGATGATCTCGAAGTGGAGATGGGGCGAGTCGCAACGCGTGCAGAGAGTTCCGCTAATCCTGCCAACGAGATCACGGATGGCGACCCGGTCGCCTACATGCCATCCGCCATCGAGGTTGACGTGCCCGTACATGGCCCATACGGCGGCCGCACGGCGGAGGGTTCCGCGGTCGGTCCACTCGTACTGGCGGCCGCGGGGCGCATCATGGCGAATGACGACAACATTCACCCATGAGGGACTCGTGTGAATGTATGTGACGACACCGTTGGCGATAGACCGCGTTTCGGTGCCCACGTCGGCTCGGCCCCAGCCGTAGTTCCAGTCCTCACCAAGGTGTCGATTGGTGTAATCGCGGCAGTCGCCGATGCAGGATCCATAGTCACGAAATTCGAGACAAACCCACCAGTCGGTGCCACCCATGTTGCAGTGCTCCTCAACGGAGCCGTCACCAATGGGAAAGCGAAATGCGTCGGCGAAATCGTAGGAGACGCCGGCTTCACCGGCGACGAGTCTCGGACTGCACGCACCGCCTGCACCGCCGGGTTCGTCGATTCGGCCGTCGCAGTTGTCGTCGATTCCGTTGCCAACAATTTCGGTCGCAGCGGGGTAGACGGACGAGTCGCCATCATTGCAGTCGCCCCATTCGACGGCCCATTCATCGCCATCGGCGTCGGTGCCCGGAGAGGACGAAAGCTCGGATTCGGACGCGGCGTCCGGCGCGATGACGCTCCCGTCTGATTCTGGTGACCCACTGTCCGTATCCGACGCTGCGTCGTGCAAACCTGCCCCGGTGTCGCCGTCGGCTCCCGCGGGTCCCTCGCTATCCACCAATTCGTGACACACCCAGGGGCCCATGCATCGATCGACGGAGCTGCAAGCGCCCTCGGCGGCGCAGCTGCAGGTCTCTCCGTCCGCGCACGTCGGGTTGCAGCAGGAGACACACGCCCCCCCGACGCAGCCGTGGCCGGGGCTGCACGCTGGCTCGCAGGCTGCGGTGGCGTCGATGGCAGGCGCGCCGAAATCCGCGGGTGAAGCGGCATCTGTCGGCGCTATCCTATCGTCGCCGCACGCGACGAACGGGACGCACAGCGCGACGGCACCTATCCAGCACGCCCGCGAGCGCTCCATCGTCCCCTCCCGCTCCGCCCGGGTGCGGAGTTGCCGTCTCATGGTACTCGGGGTGGGCTCGTCCGGGGCGCCACGTCGATCGCGAGCGGTGACCGGCCGCACAACCCACCCCTGGGGGTGGGTTGACGTCGCGGGGCCGGGAGCGGCCTGCTGTCGACGCAGGAGGGCGAGCGACATGACCATCGTCCGGAAGGATCAGGTGCAGCTGTCGGCGCAGGAGTGGACGGACTTCATCGACGCGATCAACGCGACGCACGGCGTCGCTGCGGCGGCGCCGAGCTACCGGACGTTCGTCCGCGTCCATGTCGACGCGATGAGCCCGGCGGGCATGTCGTGGGGCGTGCACAGCATGCCGTGGATGGGGATGGACGGCCGGAACTTCCTGGCCTGGCACCGCCTCTACCTTGCGCGGCTCGAGGCTCGTCTCCGCAAGGTGAAGCCGAACGTGGCCGTTCCATACTGGGACTGGATCGCGAGCCCCCACCTGCCGCCCGCGATCAGCGACCCGCAACTGCTCCAGAGCTGGGGCGTCGTTCGCTCGTGGGATCCGACGTTCCTGCCCACCCAGGCGGACGTCGACAGCGCCAACGCGCGAACCACCTTCCCTGCGTTCCAACGCGCGCTCGAGGGCGTGCACGCCGGGCCGCATAACGCTGTCGGCGGCACCATGGCCTCGAGCTCCTCGCCCGCGGACCCGATCTTCTGGCTGCACCACGCGAGCGTCGACCGACTCTGGGCTGGCTGGCAAGTCTCGAACCCTGGACAAGACCCGCCAAATCTCCAGGAACGACTCCTCCCGCCACCGATTCTCGGCCTGAAGGTCGCGAAGGTCATCGATATCGCGGACCTCGACTACGAGTACCAGTAGCGACCGGTGGCTATCGATCTCTCGATTGGGCGAACGGCTACAGCTTGACCAAACCGAAGGTCGCACCGAGAAACACGGAGAATCCCACTTCGGTGTCGCTTGGATCGTGAAGGTCAATCGTCACGCTGGGTCGCACGCCGAAATTGATCGGATTGTCCTCCCCTGCCCACAGGTAGATCGGCGATTCCATTAAAAGCGCCGACAGCCAGCCATTCGCCAGTTCGTCGTAGAGCCTCAGGGTGACGGACGGGTTAGCGCCTATCCAGGAACCGAGGTAGCCGCGGATCTCGGCGCGCACCGACCAGCGCCATCCAGTCGCGAGTGGCTCGAGATAGCGCTCGTCGCAGGCCAACACTGCTGGGTCTGATGCCATTCCCGCGATGGGCTGGTTGCGGCACACGGTGGGATGATCCTCAGGTGTTCGAACGCGTCGCCGCGCTTCTGTCGACACGGCGACGAGCAGTTGCTCCAGCGGGAAGAAACCGATGCCGAGGGAGCCGGACACACCATGCTCCGTCGATTCTCGATCGACAAACATGCCCATGTCTTCGGCGACGTAGTCGATAGATCGCCGGCTCGCAGCAATGCGAATAGTGAATAGAAAGGTGGGCGGAACATCTGCCACCATCCGGCGATGTCGGCCGTCCAATTCGGCTGGTGAGCAGTCCTGCGCATCGGCCGTGGGAGCACTGAATCGCCATTGCGGACCGACGATATCGCGACAGCGCGCCTCGTCGTCCGGGCACGGTCGCTCGCGCACATCGAGTCCCTGGTCCCAGCAAGCGCATTCAAGCCGACGCCCGTCGCGCGCCCTGAAATCGCGAAGATCGTAGAAGGACCAGTACGTATACCTGAGACCGAGCTCTGCCCCATCGCCCAATCCTGAATCAGCGGAGAATAGAGTTCCTTCGCCATCCTCCAATTCAGCCGTCTGAAGGTCGGCGCTGAGGATATGTGGGCCAAATCGGAGACCGATTTCCCCTGTGAGGCGGGAGTCGTCCTCGTCTTGTTCGAAGTGCAGGCTCGATTGCGGTACGCCGAGTGTGGCGCGCGACGCGATCGCTTGCCCGCCTCGCGCCTCTACATCACCCTCGAGACCGCGCGCGGCGGCCGCCTGGCGAGTCCACTCCGCCGACTCTCGCTGGATGGTCACCGGATCGACGTGGCTTGGCAAACTGCAAACGTCCACCTCGCTATCGCTGGCTGCATCTGCGGTGTCGCCATTACCCCGAGTCGAGTGTATGGGCGCGTCGGGTGTGCCAGCATCAACAATCGGTGTTGAAGGCGGAAGTGTTGCATCCAGTGCTCCGGCGTCCGGCAGCTGCGCTCGGGTCATGCTGGTGAGGATCCAGCAGGCTGCTGCTGCCGCGACCGGCAGTGAAGTTCGGTAGCGCATGCGTCTACCGCAGAGCGAACCGGAGCGCCTTTCGATTGGCCGCTCCGGTCTTGACTTCCACAGGCTTGAAGGGCTTTGTGAGACCTGGACTTGTGAGGGTCACCGTGCAGACGGCATCTGGAGTACCCACCGCATGCGCCCCGAAGGTGTGCCGACCAGTTGGGAGTTTTAGCTCCTTTTCGTCGTCCGTCGTCAGGCCGATATCGGCGTCGTCGACCAGCACGGTGAGGGCGTCGATGGTGCCCCCGGTCGCCTCCGATGCCTTCACCGTGACGTCCCATTCAGTCGGCTTGGTGGGTTGCTGGGGCAAGGTATCTCCGTTCCGTGGTGCCGAGCTGGGAGTTGCCATGCTGGCTGGAGTCGATCACACCAATTGGACTGCGAATTCGTCAACCCACCCCTAGGGGTGGGTTGTGCGTGCGCCCACGGCGGCGAGTGCCGGACGGTCGCTGGTCTTCCGCGGGGTGCCGAGCGCTTCGCGATGCACGGCGAGCGCGACATCGTCGAGGTGGCGTCGGTGGCATCTGGCGAGGAGCTCGCCGACGAGTTCCTTGTACCGGTCCGGGCTGATGCCGGTGGCCGCGCGGAACGCGTCGGGGGTCTCGCCGGCGACGGCGCTGCCGAGAAGCTGCGCCTGGCGCGGCGTCAGGCGGTAGCGCCGGATCCACGACTCGACGACGCCGCGGACCTGCCGCTCCGCCACGAGTCGGCGCGTGGTCGCGCCGAGGATGAAGCGGCGCACGATGGCTGGGTCGACGGGCTTGGCGACGAACGACGCGCCGAGGAGGAACGCCCGCTGGGACAGTGCGGCCTCGTCGTGATGGCCGGTCAAGACCAGCACCGGCACGCCCTCGAGGCGCTCGGCGAACTCGGCTATCACCGCGAGGCCGTCGCCGTCGGGCAGCTTGACGTCGAAGATCGCGGCGAGGAGCACGATGTCGGACCGCCGGAGGATGTCCCTCGCTGTAGCCGCGTTCCGCGCGACGAGGACGCCGCGACCGATGCCGTCGTGCCGTGGGGTCTTGCGCACGAGCCGCGCGATCGCGTTTCCCGCGAGGCGGTCGTCCTCGACGATTAGTACCCCCGCCACACCTCCCCCCAGTCACCCCCCGGCCCGGGAAGCGTCTCGCCTCCGTCCAGCGGAGGCAGAGCGCAATGCACTCAACGCGGCATTGGGTTGGTTTTGCGCGCGGACCCGCCGTTCGCTGGGGCGGCGGGCGCGCCGCCAGTCACGGCTTCGCGGAGGAGGGCGTTGACGGCCTCTTCGACGCTGCGTCGGTGGCACTTGTCGAGGAACTCGCCGACGAGCTCCTTGTACCGGTCCCTGCTCATGTCGCCGGCCTGGGCTCTGAACGTCTCGGGCAGATCTCCGGCGACGGCGCTCGCCAAGAGCTGGGCTTGGCGGGTCGTGAGCTGGTAGCGACGGATCCAGCGGTGGACCATCGGGTCGATGTTGCCGGCGATGCATCGCGTGGTGGCCTTGAGGATGAAGCGCCGGAGGATGCTCGTGTCGGCCGGCTTCGCGACGAACGCGGCATCGAGCAGGAACGCCTTCTGGGAGAACTCGGCCTGGGCGTGGTGGCCGGTCAGGACGAGCACGGGCACGCCGTCGAGACGGTCGCGGAACTCGGCGATGAGCTCAAGGCCGTCGCCGTCGGGAAGTTTCACGTCGAAGATGGCCGCAGCTAGGCGGACGTCGCGACGCAGGAGGATCGTCCGGGCCTGAGCGGCCGTGTGCGCGACGAGCACGGCCCGTCCGATCAGCTCGTGCCGCGGCGTGTTCCGGACCACGCGGGCGATCGCGCCCGCCGTCAGGCGGTCGTCCTCGACGATCAGAAACCCCGCCACACCTCCCCCCGATCACGCCCAGAACTCAAGCGTCTCGCCTTCGTGCGGCAGAGGCAAGCCCCGCGATGCTGACGCACGTACGTTCAGCATTCAGCACGCCGCGCGCCAGCGGCGAGTGGCCTCGCTGACGGCGTGCTGCGCGAGGGGGCTGGACGAGTTCGTCCGACGGCGCGGACGGAACCGGCCGCAACATCCGGCCGATGGCCGCCCTACGGGCGTTGGGCGCCGTAGATCCCGCGCGCCCGAACCTCAGCCA